>CALLVX010000024.1 GCA_938010765.1 uncultured Flavobacteriaceae bacterium
ATATTTGATAGGACAAACAAAATGGTACAAAAGCAAGCTTTTGTTATGGTTCTTGTGGATATGTTCACTCATACACACAAATATATAAATATCATTACGCCACACCCCAGGCAGAGCCTAGGGGAATTCTATTGATTAAAAAAGGGGATATCAGTAGGCGTAACATATGATTTTCGTCTACGAAATATACATTTAACCGACACCTCATGCATCAACGATATACTTTCGTTTAATTTTACTTTGGACTTGAGTAGGCTTATAAGTACTAGATGAGATCTAACATAACGTGAAAACAAAAGCTATATCAAAACAACACCAACAATAACCTACAGAAACGCCACCAGTCCAAAATCCTTTTTTGATCTGGTAACGCTTGCCGAAGTTTTCAAGAAAACTCCGGATGACCATAAACAAACTGAATATCACAACCTTTCTTTTTATGCTTTATTGATAATTACAAAAGGACAAGGAGTTCATTCAATTAATTATAAAAGTTACACCTACCAAAAAGGAACCGTTTTTTGTTTGAGAAAGGGGGCTACACATAAATTCACAAAAAGCAATTCTGAAGGCGAACTATTGGTTTTTACAGATGATTTTATTTTAAAACATCTTAGCAAGACAGAAAGTCAAAAATCAGTATGGCTATTTAACCAATTGATTGGCTCTCCGAAGGTGCAATTGGATAAGGTCTTGTTTTTAGAAGTCATTACTATTTTAGAACAAATAAAAAATGAGGTGAAACTTGAAAAAGATTCATATTCTTCGGGTATTAAAAGAAGTTTATTACACATTTTAATATTAAAACTATATCGTAAAAGAGCAAAAGACATAGATGATTTTACAAACACTAAATATTTAAATCAATTTATAAAATTTCAATATTTAATTGAAGAACAATGGTCTGAGAGTAAAACAGTTTTGCACTATGCAAAGCAAATGTCAGTTACTCCAAAAACGTTAAACAACATTACCAAAAGTACCATGAAAAAATCTGCTAAATCTATAATCGACAATATTGCTACCATGCAGATTAAACGACTCTTAATTAACACTGAGTTATCTGTTACAGAAATTGCTTATCAATCAGGTTTTAACGACCTGCCGAATTTTTTGAAATATTTCAAAAAAAACACTTCTCTTTCTACAAATCAATTCAGGAAAAAACATGAATAATTTCCCTTTTTAACAGTTTTTGGATTCTTTCTTACCGTTAAGAAAATGTTTTATCAATCTAAATTTGTTTTCTTTTTAAAACGAAGTTGAAGTAACCAACTTCTTAAAAATTTCAAAAGAGAAAATCATATTATTCCCATATTTACCAATTTTATAATCATTTCAACCATACTTGATCCTTTTCTTTTTTTCAATTTTGTATAAAATATCAAAAAGAAAAAAAAGTGAAAAATTTTCAATTAAAATTCTTTTCGCTTATTATACTTGCTATTACAGTTTACGCTTGTAATGATGATGATAGACGACCTAAAGATGACATTCCTCAGATTGAAGTCGTAGATTTTGGCGATGCTCCTTCTGGTTTATTAATTACAACTGGTACCGTCAATGTAATTACAGAAAACACGGTAAGGTACCACACTATTAATTTTACCACAGACACATATACGGTAACAATTGTTGAAACTGAAAATAATATTGTTATTGTAGATTTAGGGCCTGCGCCTAATTTTGCAACTGAGTTAGAAGCTTATGTAGATGTCATTAACAAGACCGGTGCGGTGATTATAACCTACAACCATGGAGATCATTATGGCGGCGCAGAAAATTTTACGGATTTGGATTTTTATGCCGAAAGTACCGTGGCAGGCCAATTAAATAGTACCGATGACTTTACTACCTTATACCCTAACGCTGTTACCGGTGTTAGCGGCTCTCAGACCATAGGAGACCTAGAGTTTGCTTTTGATAAAGTTTCTAACGCGGAAACTGGCGAAAATGGTTATGTCTACAACCCGGAACACAAAATATTGTTTAGCGGAGATCTTGTGTACAATCTAGCACATCCTTACCTAAGAGAATACACACCAAAAGACGAAGTAGATGAAATAGACAATTGGATAGCTGGTTTAAATGCTTTGAAAACTCAATTTTCAGATTACAATTACTTATTCGTAGGCCACAATGATTCTCGTACAGATATAAGTACAGCAATTGACGAAAACATAGCTTATTTACAAGATGCCCAGGACCTAATTAAAGGAACTAAAACGCTTACTGCTGGTGACGCCGCCTCTATTAGTACAGAGGTGATCGATGAGCTACAATTGCTCTATCCCAACTATTTGGTAGGTGCACTTTTATTATCACTCCCAGATGCTTTCTTTCCTGGTGACCCAAGTGCTGATTGGTTTTAGGTAGATATTCCCCCGGGACAATATCCGAGGCGTTTTTAAAGAATTTGTTTTTAGACTTTTAAGTTGGAAGACGATTCAAGCCTCGGGTTATTGCCCAAATAAAAAAGAGACATGTTACTTTCTTACAAGAAAAGCATTAAACTAGGAAAATTATGAGGTCTATAGTAATTCTAGTAGAATAGAAGGTTTTGATGTAAGAATGATTCGTAGATTTTATTAAAAACGGACAATAGCTGTATTCGGGAATAGCTCATGTACCAGCAATTAAGCAAAAGAATATGGCAAATTTCACTATCAATATCAATGGTAAAGACCAACAAGTAGAAACAACCGAAGAAACTCATTTGCTTTGAATAATCCGAGAAGAATTGGGCATACACCAACGCACCGCTGCCTTCGAGCCCATCTTAAAACGACTTAAAATCGTTTAATTGCTCCTCAGTTCCCGAAACGATGATATTGATCATCCCATCGATCATGATCGTATCCGATAACTCTTTGATCTGTTCAAGATACGACCGTCCATCTTTTGAGTATTTGAAATATAATTTCCCCAGAATAGTAATCAGCCATGCCTTTACTACATACCGATAGCTATATTGGCCAATGGAAGCGAACATTTCCCGTTTAATCTTTGTTAAAGTAGTATCTAATCGAAGGCTCGCTATCGATATGGGGATGCGCTCCCCTAAACTCCCGAATACCGTTACCAATCTAGAAAATACCTTGGCATATACCGATCGCCTGCTTGTCTGAGTACTTGTCGTGCCCGCGTCTGAGCATTTTAAATCTCGATTGTCGAGCAAGGACTGCCTTTGAATTCTTCACCTTGTGTAAACCATAGAGAAATTCTGCTTTAAGAAAAGCCCAAGGCAATAGGGTGGGTATTGAAGGGGAATACCGTATGCCAAGACCAATTAAATATCGACCAACAATTTATGGAACGATTTTATTTTATCATCTTCATTGATAAGCTTGTTCATGCAAGTTTCCAAAAATCGAAGAAAAGTTTTCTTCTCGGCATCATTGAAACCTTCCGTCAAATAGTTGATTACTCCCAGTCGTGATGGCTGTGTATTGTTTACCAGCGTAATCCCTTTTTTCGTTAGCTTTAATCTTTTTTTTCTACGATCGTCCTTATCCTCATATTGTCTTATGAGTCCTTTATCCAATAACACATTAATAAGATTTGTAATATTGGCCCTAGAGACGTTCAATGAATCGGCAAGTTCGCTGGCCATCAGATCTTTGCTGTGTTCTTCTCTTTTGAAAAATGGTAAATTAGGATTATTGGCCAAATGAAGAAGTATAAGCCATTGCTGGGTAGTTAACCCAACCTTTTGATATACATCATCCCCTATCTTTTTTAGTTGATTCGACAAATCAAAAATGCTCAATACGATCGATTCTTCTATACTGCTTTCTATCATTTCTTTTTCGTTGCTTAGGGGGTCAAACTGCCGTGCAATATAAAGCACTTCGTATTAACCCTGTAATTTTTTGATAACCTTTAATTGCGTTTTTATAAACAATTCCTTAGACGGCTCTTCTTCATAAAAAGAATTGGCCGGATAATGCATGTACTTTGCATACGACGGTGCATACAATTCGAACCGCTGGCGCGCATTGTAATTTTGCATCGACACCTTTGATCGGTAATCCCTTAATGCCATAATATCAATATAGCTATTGGCGACCATACTACCGCCCGTACCTGCTTCGGCTAGTACATGTCCTTCATAACCCACTACTTTCGAGAGTCCGTCGGTAGCAGCAAACGGAAAATCGATACCCGAAATTCCTGCGGAGTTCGCAGAAATCACATAGCACATGTTTTCTATAGCCCTAGCACGCTTGGCCACCTCTTTATGTGTTAATTGCGGACTCCCTGCTTCTGACGAGGAGTGCAAAAATACTTCAGCCCCGCGCATCATCAAACATCTGGCAATCTCTGGGTATAGTATTTCCTCCGAGGCGATACAACTTAACTTTCCTAATTTCGTGTCTGCCACCGGAAACAGTGCCTCCTCCCCATAAATAGCTATGTATTCGTCCAGCACGTCGTGTGGTGTAGGTGCAAACATTGAATTTAGTCGACGATATTTGAGAATCAGCTCCCCTTCATCATCTATGATAAAACTACTTTGAAAATAGAGTTCCGGAAAGTGCTCATCGAGTTCATAAAAATTACCGGAAAGAAAAATAGACTGCTGTCTACAAAACGTTTTCATTTCTTCAAAAAGCGGATCGTTTACAGAAATACAGGCCTTTTTTCGCCATTGTTCCAAATGCTCTCCAAAAGGAAAACTTGTCAGAAAATACTCTGGCAAAACAACCAATTTCAAGTCGGGCCCTATAAAAGCTTTCGAGCCTCTTATTTCAGCCAAAACCTGCTTCAATGAGCGTTGCATAAGTGCATAGGTCTCTTCACGGTTTTTACACGAATTCACCGCAAAACATTCAGTTTGTAGGGCTAGTGCTTTATATCGTTGAATCAAATTTTGAAGGTTATGATGTATTACAAGGTACAAAAATAGTTAATATTATTAACTATTTAAGGTAAGAAGTTCGTTGAATCGATAAACTTCATTTTACTAAGATAAATACCCGAAAAAGAGTAAATAATTAATCGGTCAGTATAAATTCTAAGGCCGTTGAAGGTGCATTTGCGGGTTCCTTTGTCCTTTCGATAATTTGCCAGCTAACACCTGCCGTATCGCTGAATAGAAACGATTGCTCGCCGAACTCATTTTCTTGTATTTTAGATGGTTTCAATTTGTGGCTACGCACCAAATCATGTACCATAGCAAGCTTAGAGGTGTAGAACGAATGCAGCGTAATCCCCTTCTCTCCTATTCGTTGTTGTTCAGATTTATTGGTTTTATCTCCTCGGGGAATAAAAAATTTCAACTTTCCACAGATATTATTGGGTGATACATACCCCTGGTACCAATGACTAAAGCCAGGTTCCATTTGAAAAACCTGTTTGGGTCCTTTTTGCCAATCCCCGTCGATTGCCGGTTCTTCCTCTGCCTTCAATCCCAGTGCTGTTGATAGATAGGACATTTGTTCCATAGAGACAGCATCAATAATAAAGTCGTGATGGGTAAACTCGCTCGTCTTCAACTTTGTACCGGCATCGACGGTACCATAGCCCGGAATCTTATACCCATACCGTTGAAAAAAGATATGATTAAAAAAAGCACCATAAACAGCATTTTCACGCACTAGCACTGGTCGTTTAAAAAAATCCCGATCTCCGGTATTCAGACCAAAAAGATCATCGACAACAGGTTCTGTGGGAAGCCACGGTTTCTTCCCAACCTCACGAGCCGTTTGATAAATATCGAACAATCTAAAAATATCGTACGTCATCATAACCGCAATTCGGCTGCCAATGGTCTCAACCGGAGTGTAACCAATTCCTTCCCCTATAGGGCTTTCCCATTCTAAAATACGAAGCAACCCATGACTGTCAATTGTACCATTTTGTAATCGGTAAGAACGTAGTTTTGATTCGACTCCATAGATTTTGAGAGCTTCCTCCACACCTATGACGGCCCTATCGACCTCTTTAAAACCGAAGTCGGCAAAGTATTTTTTAGCATAATCGGCATCCGAAGTGCCGATCATTACCTCATATAGTCCACTTATACCTGTGTCAGGGAGCAACTGTTCAACCGGGTTTGTATTGGTCATAGGGGCCAGTTTTATGGAATCAAAATAAGTTTTCCGAAATTTTGCCCGGAATAAAGCATTTTTAAAGTAGTCGCATAGTTTTCGAGACCTTCTGTCATATGCTCTTTTACATTAATTTTATCTTCAGCGATCCAACCCGCAATCTCTTCAACAGCCATGGGCCATTCCTGAACAAAATCAAAAACGATAATCCCGGTCAAGACGCCTCTAGCTGTTACGATTTTCATATAGTTTTTTGGACCTTTTATGTTTGCCATATCATTATACTGCGATATGGCACCACAAATGACTACCCGTGCGCCTTGCGCTAGGTTCATCAAAGCAATATCTAAAGTTTCACCTCCTACATTATCGTAAAAAATGTGAACTCCCTTAGGAGCATATTCTTTCAATTTTGCGTTTATATCCTCTGTTTTGTAGTTGATGGCATGGTCGAAGCCGCATTCGTTCACCAGATACGCACACTTGGCGTCGGTGCCGGCAGAACCAATTACTATGCACCCTTTTATCTTGGCTATTTGGCCTACTGTGGAACCAACAACCCCGGCGGCACCGGACACGTAAATCACCTCTCCCGATTTGGGCTGCCCACGGCGCAACAAACCAAAATAAGCAGTCATTCCGGGCATTCCGAGCACTCCAAGGTGATGCGAAAGTTTCCCCGAAGACATATCTAATTTCTTAAGGCCCTCGCCGCTCGAGATTGCGTATGTCTGTGAACCTAATAGTCCTGTTACATAGTCACCTACTTCATATGCATCATTCTGGGAGTCAATAATCTCTCCTGCAGAAAAGCTTCGCATTACGGCACCGATCTCAATTCCTTTGATATACGTGGTTCCTTCATTCATCCACCCGCGAATTGCCGGATCCAGGGAAATTACCTCAATTTTGATCAGTACTTCTCCCTGCTTTATTGGTGCCATTTCTTCTGTCACCAAATCGAAGTTGCTATCTTCGACCGCCCCTGTTGGCCTGTTGGCCAAAACCACTTTTGTATTGGTCATTCTTATATTATATTTAAATTAACTTAAAAGTATGAAAAATTAGTTAATATTATAAATTATTAACTATATTAACTAATTAATTGAAACTCCAAAAACTTGAATTCAAGCAACTACGTTCTTGTAGGTTCCCGAAAGCTACACTTTCACATGATGGGCGAAGGTCCTGCTTTGCTACTATTTCACCCTTCACCGCATTCTTCTGAGATTTTATTGCCCTTGGCAAAAGAATTGGCTTCCCATTACACGGTTTTTTCTATTGACACTCCGGGATATGGCAAATCGGATGCTTTGGAATCTGCGCCAGGGTCATTAAACGATTATACCGAATTCTTACACAAGGCCCTAAAGCAAATGGGTTTGAAGCGGGCTACTTTTTATGGTTCCGCTACTGGCGCACAGATCGCAATTCGGTACGCTTTGGAACATCCTGATGCCGTTTCCCATGTTTTTTTGGATAATTCCGCACACTTTAACGAGGAATTATGCAATTTAATTTTACAGCATTACTTCCCTGATTTAACCCCCCGGTTAGACGGAAGTCATTTGACGCAAATCTGGACAATGGTCAGCCAAATGTTCCAGTATTTTCCGTGGTGTTTTACTACGGCGGAATATGCCTTGAATCGACCCCAGCTTCCTGCAGCAGCACTTCACTTTATAGCCATGGACTATCTAAAGGCCGGAAAGAACTATGATTATGCCTATAAAACTGCATTTCAACATGAACGAGGTGCTTATGTGCAACAGTTGAAAGTACCAACGACCATTTTTCGATGGAATAACAGTATCATCACAAAATATGTAGATGATTTGTTGGCTTTCGAATTTCCGTCAAATGTGTCATCCTTCAGGATTGACGGAGATCCCGGCGAGCGCATGCATTCGATGACGTATTTTATAAAGGACAAGGCAGATGCCTTTCCTTCTTGCGAAATATCCGAAACAATAAAACCCTATGTAGAAAGCCCAACAATGGCATACCGGAAGGAAGATGAAAATCCTCCTGAGGCTACCGTTGATGGCCAATACCTGCAGCAGGCATGGGAAACATTGGTACGGCAGAACCCTCACTTAAATGCAGAACAAATTCAATCTTGTTTAATCGATTGGTATACAAACTGAAAACTTATCATGAGAAAACTTCTTTATACCCTTACTCTTTCAATGCTGTTTTTAGCTTGCAAAGAAACGAATACAACTCCAGAAATAACTGCAGAGATGCCTGAGGTCAAAGCCTTGGAAGGCAGTTGGGATAATTTTCAACAGTATTGGCTGGAAAATACGGAAACGGATATACACCGTGTAAAAACAGATGACAAACACCGTCATTTTTCAATCAGTCTCGAAGAAGGAACGGAAGGTGATTTTTCAATGGAGCTAAGAGAGGGTAGAAATGGGCAACATCTGTTGGAAAAAATAACACTCACAGAAGCCGATTTATCAGGCCCCGATTTCAAGATGGATGGTGACACCCTATTTATTATAGGAAGAAACCATTTTGAAAATAAGGATCCCTATAAGTTTATACGCACTCGAAAGTTTTCTGGTTGGATAGAAGTACCATTGCCGCAATATGGAGATAGCATTTACAGGAAATCAAATCTTGAAATTCATGACCAAGGAGGGATGGCCGAACTACAAATAGATGGTATTCAATACACCGCGGAATTAACCCAACTACTTTTCGGACAAAAATTGGCCATCATGAAGTTGGCCATTTACGATATGCCTTTAGATAGTGTTGAAATTAATAGTAGATCTATCAGCTATACCTGGTTGAATCCCGAAGCCAAAAGAACGGGTATTAATCTGCGTAAAGTCACCTCTGGTTGGACGCTTATAGAACCCGGCTATATAAATTCGGACAACACGAAGTTTGACAAAAAATAGCATGATAGAGTCAACATATCAAGCGGTAAAATCGAATGTCATTGTAGTTGGTGCCAATAGTGGTATCGGGCAGGCACTGATAAAACAACTTTTAGATGCCAAGGCAACCGTATTTGGTGTTGATATTCAAAAAGAATCCAAGACCTCGATTTCTGAACGCTATCAGTACTTTAGGGCAAACCCTCTTGAGGAAGTTGCGCTGTTACGAGTTGCTCGAAGCATCAAAAACAAAACTTCCCATATTGACGGACTCGTAAATCTTTCAGGAACCATAACTCAGTTTAAACCAATAACTGAACTAACATTTGACCAGTGGAACGAAACTTATGATATCAGCTTTAAAAGTTGTTTTAATTCGTGCAAAGCCTTTATTCCGTTGCTAAAAAACACTTCAACGGCCGCCATTGTAAATATGTCATCTGGCTTGGCTTTTATTGGTCAGAAAAACTATGGCCCTTATAGTGCGGCCAAAGCCGCCGTTGTAAGTTTTAGTAAAACCTTGGCCGCAGAACTAGCTCCAATTCGAGTGAATTCAGTCGCACCGGGCGCCGTTGATACCGATTTTATATACAAGGAAGATGGGAGTACCCGATTCGACAAAGATGCCTACACCAAAATGGTACCCTTGGGTGCCTTGGCCAAACCAGAAGAAATCGGTTCGATAGTACTGTTCTTGCTAAGCGAAAGTGCATCTCATATGACGGGACAATGCTTACATGTGAATGGAGGCGCTGGAATGCATTGAGAAGTGCAAGTGTCAAGCTCAAATACAAACTCAAACGCCAAAATCAACTACAAAAGTAGGAAGACGGAAGACCGCTGCGCTCAATGAACAAAGACGAAAGATTAAAAATAATTCAACCTCAAATGTCAAATTCAACTACAAAGCCCATACTACAAATTAGGTACTGATTGCTGATTACTTATTACTGTTTACTGTTAATTGTTAATTGACCATTGTTAAACTACCCCATAACACCCTTCACCAAACCGCCATCAACCGTGATAGTTTGTCCGGTTATATAGCCGCTTAAAGGTGATAGCAACCAAAGTGCCAAGGAGGCAAAATCTTCGGGTTTTCCAATTTTTTTTACCGCCGTTTGTTCTGAAAACGTTTTTCGTACTTCTTCTTCGGGAATACCTTTGAGTTCACTATTTTTTGCAAACAGGTTTTCCATACGTTTGGTGGCGTGATAACCTGGTCCTAATATGTTTAGGGTAACCCCCGAAGCTCCGACCTCCTGGGATAGGGTTTTTACATAACCGGTCACTGCCAATCGCATGGCATTACTCAATACTAAATTTTCTACAGGTTGCTTGGTCGATACGCTTTCAATATAGAGCAGACGGCCATATTGTTGTTCCATCATTTTGGGGAGTAACGCCTGTGTTAAAGCAATCTTCCAACGGAAAACGGTTTTGTAGGCTTCGTCCCAGTCCGATAGCTTGGTATCAAGTACCGGCATTGCCGGCGGGCCACCAGAATTAATAACCGCTCCCGTTAGCACACGACCCCC
The DNA here is from genome assembly GCA_938010765.1 of uncultured Flavobacteriaceae bacterium. Classification (GTDB taxonomy): domain Bacteria; phylum Bacteroidota; class Bacteroidia; order Flavobacteriales; family Flavobacteriaceae; genus Pelagihabitans. The sequence goes on from CALLVX010000024.1 coordinate 10,486, forward strand.
GATTTTGGCTACTACTTTATCCAAAACAGCTTTTGACGAAAGATCCCCGGCCACTACCTCAAGCATAGGATGTCGTTTTTGAAACTCCTGTAACTTTTCTTCTGTACGCGCCACTGCTATTACCGTTGCATTTTCAGCTAATAACTGTTCGGCAATCGCTTTGCCAAGACCACTGGTCGCGCCACCCACTAAAAAGAGTTTGGCATCTAATTGTAAGTTCATATGGTTTCTTCTTTGGAAATCATTTTCTTAAAAATAGCAATTACCCCTATAGCCAGCAAACTCATTACAACACCATAAACTCCAGGAGTAGCAGCCATTTCAGGACTGTTCAATAAGCTGGGGGACATGGCCAGTGTCATACCCAATACGTTGTTTTGCATGCCACTTTCAATTGAGATTGTTGCTGCTTGTTTGGTAGATAGTTTTAAAGATCTTGCACTAAAAAAGCCAATAGCCAAGGTAAATAAATTAAGTAATACCACGCTTAGGAATGTGGCTTTTAGAAAAAACCAACTATCCCCTATTTCTTCTAATTTTAAGACCATAAAAATCAACGCAAGGACAATTACGGTTATGGAGCCCCATTTAATGGCCGGTTTGCTTTTTTTCGCCGTGGCCGGAAATTTATAATTAATGAACATCCCTAAAAAAACTGGTAAAGCGGTAAGCTTAAAAATATTGAATATGGTCTTACCTAAGGGAAGTTGAATGCTTTTTGAAGCTTCCCCAAGAATTGCATCCAACGAAAAATTGATAATTAATGGGATTGTAAAAATAGTGATGAGGCTACTTATAGCGGTCAAGGTAATAGACAAGGCAGTGTCGCCTTTTGATAAATAGGAGAACAGGTTAGAAACCGCTCCACCCGGACTGCAGGCACAAACCATTAATCCCATGGCAATCATCGGCTGCATAGGCACTAGTAATACAATCCCATATGCAATTAGAGGAACAAGGATAATTTGATTCGCAAGTCCAATTAAAACGGCTTTGGGAGCAATACCCACGCGTGTAAAATCAGGAATAGTCAACGTCATCCCCATACCAAACATGACCAAAAAAAGCAGTATTTGAAGTATGGTGGGAATGTAGGCTGAAAGGATTTCCGTCATCTAATTAGTTGTTATTGTTGGTTTTTCCAGGCATCGGCAATACCACTGGCCGATGTTGTCCATACCCCAGGGTGGCTGCCAAATTTTTCTAGCACACGCTCTAAATATTGAATGCGATGCGGTTGCCCCAATACCCATGGATGAATATTCAATCCTAGGATACGACCGCCACCTACTTCACTTTCTTGCAACAAGAATTCAAAGGCATCTTCTACTTGGTCGGCCCAATCTTCAGCCGAATGTAAATTATTGTTTATAATAAAATAATCTTCAAGTTCTGTTGGCAACGGCATGGCTATCAAATTACCATTTTTGGTCTTAAAATCATAGGGCATATCATCATTTACCCAATCACAGAAGTATTGAATTCCATGTGCCGCAAGAATATCAGGTGTATTTTCAGATTCATTTTTAGCGGGACTCATCCATCCAATAATTTCCTGGTCTGTCAACCTTCGAAGTCCGTCCAAAGCCTTTTCTACAAGGGCTGTTTCTTCAGAGATATCTTGTCCTCCATAGTGCAATTCATCCATATTAAAGCCGTGGCACATAATTTCATTACCACGTTCTTTGATGGTGCTCACCAAATAGGGAATACGCTCCGCTAGCCTTGTATTCATGGCAAAAGTGGGCGTAATATTGTAGGTGTCGAACGCCTTTAGAAAACGATAGATACCGACCCTATTGCCATAATCCCGAAGACTATAATGTCTAAGATCGGGATAGGGTTTGGTCATGCCACCGGGTACTTTGAAAGGGATTCCCTTTTGGTTCAAAGGGAAGAACTGTAACCCGACATTTACCCAAAGTGCTATTTTCTTTCCGTTGGGCCATAGTATCGCTTTTCTGTTCTGCAACATGGTCCAATCATATCGGTCGTGGTCCATGCCATACGAACGTTTCGGATATTTTAAATAATCGTTATCCAAGTTTGCCATACTGCTTTTTTTTGGTTTCAATATCTGCTAAGGCGGTATCGTAATAGTTGTCCAAGAAGTACTGCGCGATTTCTTTTCCTGTCGTCACCCAAACATCGGAATGCCCTGTAATATATTCGAGTGCTTCCTCGTATGCTTTGATGCGATGGGCATTACTGACCTGATAGTTATGCGTTGGAATACACATGATAGTTCCGCTTTCGGCGCCTTCCGCATAGAGTCTGTCAAAGTTGTCTTTGAGTTCTTTCCCATAACGCCGCGGTGTAATTTTCTGTACCAAGTAAGCAATGGTATCATTCATTTCTAGGGAATAGGGAATAGATGCAAAACGCTTTCCACTTCTCAGATGAATAGGGGTGGGTTGATCGTCATGAAACAAATCACAAGAATAGAACCCGGCTTCGTCTCCAAAAAGTTCAGTGCCAACCTCGGCAAAAAGGTCTAGGGTATTTTCTGAATGTGATAGGGCCGGAGCTAAATAACCGGCACATTTTTGTCCTGTATGTTTATAGATCGTCTCAATCGAATCTTTGATCATTTCCCGTTCCTGAGCTTCTGTCATCCCATAGGTATAACGGGTATTGTAGATGCCGTGACTAAAGAATTCCCAATTGCGTTCTTTGCATAGTTCAATAATCTCCGGATGATGATCGCAAAGCGCTGCGGATAGTGAAACAGCGCCACGAATACCATACTTATCCAACAGTTGCATCTGGCGGGTGTGCCCTACCCGATTGCCCCAATCGCGACTCGTGTACCCGGGCAAGGCCGGACTCGGTTGCGGCCATGGCTTTCGAAACGGATTGTTGGGTGGGTTTAGTTCGTAAAACTCGATATTAGGTGCGACCCAAAAGGCAAGTTTGGCACCATTCGGCCAAGTTATCTTAGGCCTATTTTCATAGGACCAATACTCGTAATATCCGGGATCTTCTTTCATCAATACACTATTTTACTGTCACTCCGGCACAGCCAGGAGTCTTCAAATTTATACTCAAGTGTCAAGTTCAATATTGCCTGGTCAAATGTAGTCGAGACCCACTTCCAACATCGAGAAGTTTAATTAGTTCCTGATTTTGGCACGTCTTGAGGGAAAACGAAAGGTTCGAACGGGCAATCGTTTTTATTGTATATTCTCTAGCCATTCAAACACCGCGCTCACATTCATCACATCGCAGTATTTTAATGACAAATCAGTTAGGTTGGCATAGTGGTAACTCTCATGCTTGTCTGCCACACATTCCTCAGGAATAATAGTACGATATCCCCTTGAAAGGGAATCTACCCCCGCAGCACGAATACAGCCTGAAGTGGAACCACCGGTCAAAATAACCGTATCTACCTGGTGCCAAACCAACAACGATTGTAAGGGTGTTTCAAAAAAAGGGGAAGGCATTTTCTTTTCATAAAATACGTCGGTTTTTTTGTCTAGAATCAATCGATCATCGAGTTCTGAGCGCTCTGAACCAAATTTAATATTCTGTAAACTATCAGGCGTGTCGGTTCGTGTTCCCCAAACTCCTGCATCCGCGGCAGTATCCATATAGGCAACGTTTGTCCAAACGACTGGCCAACCTAAGATTCTGAATTTTGCCGCTACTTCATTCACATAATCCAACTGTTTTGGGTCCGCTTCATAGGCCGTTTTAAATAAATCTGTTCGCGTATAGGCTTTTTGAATGTCGATGTTCACCAATGCGGCTTTTTTGCCAAATCCGAAACGTTTTCGCGCGGGGTTTGCCTTTACTTCAAAATAGATTTCTTTGGCTGTTTTATCAGTTGTTTGCATGTTTTATTCCTTTGTTATTTGCTGACCTTGACTTTAGAAGATTGCATTGAAATTATTTTCCACGTATCATTATGCATCGTCCAAACGACCGTAAGCCGATAGGTACCCTTTGGAAAATCTTTGTATTTACGTTGGTTAATATAATTGGTCAATGCCACATTTTCTGAAATACTTAAAAATTCAATTTCAGAATTTTCATAGCTTTCAAAGGTGTTTTTGATATTGACCAAGGCTATTTCTTTGTTGTATTTTTTACCGCTTTGAGAAGTAAGGATGAGGCTCGGGTGATAAATTTTGTCGGCCAAATCAACATTACTGTTCAAGTGCGCAGCACGTAAATACTTGATTTGCTTATGTATTTGTGCTGTAACTTCTGTACTAATATCTTGAGCATTGCCAGACACCGCAAACAATGTTACGACAATGATCAATAGTATTTTCATTAAATTCATCAACCTTATTCTGTTTTTATAATTCCCTCAGCAATCATTTTGGCTATCGTTGCATCATCAATATTCAAACTTTTCAAAACCTCCGAAGTATGTTCGCCAATCCTTGGCGGGTCTAATCGTTTTTCAACTCTAGTGCCTTTATATTCCAAGGGGAATTTAGGCAATTTGGTGGTTTTTCCATTCCCCATATCCACTTCCATCAGACTATTTCCTTTATTCAATTGTTCATCTTCAAAAAGGTCTTCCGGGCGACTAATCGGTGCGAACGGTAAATGTCCTCTCTCACAACGTTCTATGATCTCTGCTTTCGTGAACTGCCTTACACGCTCATCCAAAGCTGGTATAAACCATTCGCGTTCATCAATTCGTAAATTATTTGTTTTAAGACGCGCATCGTTCAACCAATCGTCCCATCCGAAAACATCGCATAAACGCTCCCAATGTTTTTCGCTGATGATGCCAATAAAGGCTTTGTCGTTGTCTTTCGTATCAAAAACCTTGTAAACAGACCATGCGCTAACGCGTGACGGCATCGGCGGAATTTGATACGCTATTTGCGATGAATAGGCCATGTGCTGTCCCATTAAAAAGGCACAGGTTTCGAATAAGGCCGCTTTTACAAAGCCGCCCTCACCTGTTTTTTCTCGTTCATACAGGGCCTGCAGAATTCCAATATAACCGAACATTCCACCAGTAATATCAATTACAGAGGTGCCTGCTCGTAAAGGGTCGCCTTCGCGACCGGTCATATAGGCAAGACCTCCCATCATCTGTACCACCTCATCCATGGCATGTCTTTTCTCATAAGGGCCGCTTAGAAAACCTTTGAGGGAACAGTAAATCAGTCCTTGATTAAATGTTTTTAGTTTATTATAACCCAGCCCAAGCCGATCCATAGTACCAGGGCCAAAATTCTCCACAACTACATCGTACTCCTTTACCAAATCATAGATCAATTGAATACCTTCTTCCGATTTTAGGTTGACCGCCAAGCTCCTTTTATTGCGGTTGTAGAACCAAAAATAACCAGTACCAAACCCTTGTAATCTTCTTGTACTATCACCATGCGTAGGCTCCACATGTACCACATCGGCGCCCATATCGGCCAGCATTAACCCTGCACATGGTCCCATAACGGCATGTGTGAATTCTAAGACTTTTATACCTTTTAAGGGTGCACTGCTCATTTAGTTTTGTTTAAAGATTGATAAAAAGCATCGGGAGCATTTTCTAACTGTGTGTTGAAGGTGGAGTTCCATCGATTTAAAAAACCGAACATGGATATGACGCCAACAATCTCAACAATAGCAGGTTTTGAAAAATGGGTCTTCAAAATTTCGAAATCTTCATCAGATACGCTATTGGGCGTTGCACCAGCTTTTAGAGCGACATTCAAAGCCGCTTTTTCGCTTTCTAAAAATAATGGGGAGGTTCGAAACTCCCATATCGCTTCCAATTTTTCTTTGGAAACGCCTTTCTTATCGGCTCCATAGGCGGTGTGAGCGCTGCAATACTTACAACCAGCGGCCAAACTTGTAATATGACCTATCATTCTTTTTAATCCCGAGGGTACCAAGCCTTCGGCGTATATGGCTTTTGCCAAAGTAAAGAAAGAGGTCAGTATTTCCGGTTTGTACGCCATGAGCAAGCCGTCATTGGGTTGAAACCCCATCCATTTTTCCGCCTGATCGAAAAATGGTAACAGCTCGCTCTCTTCAAAATCTGTCATGGGTTCAATTCTGCTCATGCTTAAAGTGAATAATTTCCATATTTGGTAAGGTAATTTACGAGTCCGCCTTCACCTAAAATAGCGATCATGATAGCCGGAAGTTTAGTAGCCTTATAGGTTACCTTCGCACTAAGGTCTTTGACTGTACCGGCTTTTAAATCGATATCCAATTCAGCCCCTTTTTGAATTTTGTGGTCCGCAATTTCCAATACCGGTAGTCCAATATTAATGGCATTTCTAAAAAAAATACGCGCAAAATCTTGGGCAATTACGACAGAAACACCCGCTTGTTTTAAGGCTAGCGGAGCTTGCTCTCGCGATGAGCCACAACCAAAATTGATACCTGCAACTAGTATATCTCCTTGTTGTACAATCTTATTGAAATTAGGATCCAAATCTTCTAAAACATGATTTGCCAGCGTAGATAGATCCAACGTCTTTGTATATTTTCCCGGGATGATACGGTCGGTATCAATATGGTCACCGTAGACATGTGCTTTTGCTTTGATGTTTGTTTGTACTTCACTCATCTTACAGTAGGAATTTTTTTGGGTTTGTAATACGGCCCTCCAAAGCGGAGGCGGCCACCGTAGATGGCGCCCCTAAATATATATTGGAATTGGGGTTGCCCATACGGCCTCTAAAATTTCTATTTGCTGCCGAAATCACAACTTCGCCGTCTGCCGGCACCCCTTGGTGGGTTCCTACACAGGGGCCACAACCAGAAGTAATCAAGGAAGCACCAGCTTCGATCAAAGTGGTCATTGTACCATTACTGATAGCGTCTAACAATACGCTTTGTGATGCAGGTGCAATTACCATTCGAACATCGGGGTGTATTTTTTTTCCCTTTAAGATTTCGGCGGCAATATCTAAGTCTTCCAATCGTCCGTTACAGCAGGTACCGATAAAAGCATAGTTGATCTTTATGCCTTCATAATTTGAAATATTATGAACGTTGTCGGGAGATTCGGGAGCGCTCACCTGGGGCTCTAATCTGGAGACGTCAAAGTCAAACGTTTTTACATAATTCGCATCTTCATCAGGTGTGATAGCTTCAAAATCATATTCCAATCCTAACCCTTTTGGATGCACAATACCTGTTTTCGCCCCCATCTCCGAGGACATATTCGCAATGGTCATCCGACTTGCCAAACTCAGCCCTTCAAAAGCCTCTCCGGTAAATTCAATCGCTTGGTAGGTGGCTCCTGAAACGGTCACTTTCCCGACCAAAAATAAAATTAAGTCTTTCGCCGTAACACCATCCTGCAGTTTTCCCGCACAATTTATTTGTATCGTCTGTGGTACTTTCAACCAGATTTTTCCGGTCATCATCGTAGCGGCCAAGTCTGTAGAACCGACCCCGCAAGCAAAGGCATTCAATGCCCCATAGGTCGGGGTGTGCGAATCGGCCCCAATGAAAATATCGCCCGGTTTCACATAGGCATTCTCTACCATTACCTGATGGCAGATACCCTCCCCTATTTCAAATAGGCGCATGCCTTGTTCTTTGGCAAAGTCACGCATCATTTTATGCAGATTCGCAATTCTTTCATTGGGCGATGGCGCTGCGTGGTCGATAATAAGTGCGCATTTATCTGGGTTAAATACCTTTTTTCCGCCCATTTCACGAAAGGCCTTTATAGTCAAGGGTCCGGTGGTATCGCTCGCCATACAACCATCTACCTCACTTATAACAAGCTCGCCCGCATATACTTTGCGACCTACGTGATTCGATATAATTTTTTCCGAAATTGTTTGTCCCATTAAATCATCTTAATATCATCATTACCTACCATTTGATAGAGCTGACCCGGTAGCTTGTGACCCAAAGTAATTTCCATCTCTTTGCTTATGTCGGCTATTTTATGAATATTCAATCCAGTCTCATAACCCATTTGGTGCGCCATATGCGCAGTATCTTCTGTAGCGATATTGCCTGTTGCGCTTTTAATGAATGGGCATCCACCCAAACCACCAAAAGCCGTATCAAAAATTCGTACGCCGGCCATAACAGCGGCGTAAAAATTTGCATACCCTTTGTTTTCAGTATTATGTAAATGAAGAATTACGGGAATATCGGCTGCCTTTTCGACTACTTTTTGCATTAAATCTCCCAATTGCTTGGGGTTTCCCATACCGGTAGAATCTGCCAAAGCCAGTTCATCTATGCCCATTTCTAAATGATGATCTACCATATCTAAAACATGATCCTCATTGATATAACCTTCATAACGACAACCAAAGGCACATTGAATTCCGCCGCGAACGGTAATACCATTGGTTTTGGAAAGCTGTACCATTTCTTTAAAGGCATTCTTGGCCCCATCAAGTGTTAAGCGCGCATTTTTTTGGCTATGCGTGTTGCTTGCAGATATTGAGCAGGCAAGATGATCAAGGCCAGCATCGATCCCGCGTTCAACGCCCCTTAAATTGAGAACCAAACCGCTGTAAACAACACCGCTCTTTTTGTTCAACTGTTTACAAACCGCCTCTGCATCGGCCATTTGAGGTACCAGTTTCGGGTGCACAAAGGAAGCCACTTGAATACGGGTCAGCCCAGCAGCGACCAAACGGTTGATGTATTCCGTTTTTTTTTGCGTAGGAATCACTTGGGACAAGGTTTGAAAACCGTCTCGAAGTCCTTGTTCCTCTAAAATAATTTTGGTCGCAGCCATTGTAAAATTAGGGCATAAAAATTAGTTAACTAAGTTAACTAATTTAATTGATATACGAGCAAGTTAGTCGAAAAAGAAGTCGCTTGGGCGTATTCTCGTGTGCAATTTGTTTTAGTTTTGAAAAAGTGCAGCCCCTTTGCTGTAAAATAGTTAACTTTATTAACTATTCTTTCTTAAAAAGAAACATGAAAATAAGAAATCCGTATACCGGGGAGTATGATTATGAGCTATTGGTAGATCCTGCCGATGCTATTGATAAAAAAGTGACCGATCTGAGAGCGAATCAAAAGGCCTGGCAACATGCCGGGGTTGTCCATAGGGCGAAGATATTGCAAGATTGGAAAGCCAGTATTCAAAAACACCTGCAGGAAATCACCGAACAGTTGGCCAAGGATACCGGGCGTAATTATATCTCTAAATATGAAGTTATTGGTGTAATGGGGATGATTGATGGCTGGTGCTACAAGGCCCCGCGCCTTTTGGAAGAAAAAACGGAGCGGGCTTCTATGTTCGATTCCAATGTAAAAATTAGGGAACGGGGCATTCCCTATGACCTGGTCGGGGTGATAGGTCCCTGGAATTTCCCCATTACCTTATCTCTGATTGATGCGATTCCCGCATTAATGGCCGGTTGTGCGGTTTTACTAAAACCTAGTGAAGTAACGCCTCGATACCTTGACCCGCTAGAGAAGAGCATCCAGGAAGTACCAGCATTGGCCGCAGTACTGAAATTGGTACGTGGTGGTGCAGAAGCGGGCAAAGCGGTGGTAAACAATACCGATGCCGTTTGCTTTACCGGAAGCATCGCTACCGGAAAACATATTGCCATGGCCGCAGCTACTCGCCTAATCCCGGCTTTTTTGGAATTAGGTGGTAAAGATCCGGCCTTGGTGCTCGCCGATGCAGATTTGGAAATGGCGACCGATGCCATTTTGCGATCGGCAGTTGGAGCCACGGGGCAGGCCTGTCAGTCACTGGAACGTATTTATGTACATGAAGATGCCTATGACAATTTCCTAAACTTGCTAGTCGCGAAAGCCAAGAAAGTGACTCTAAATGCGACTAAGAAATCTGAAGGACAGTTGGGTCCGTTAATTTTCGAACCGCAGGCAAAACTTATTATGGATCAATTACAGGACGCTAAAGAAAAGGGCGCGCATATTCACTCGGGAGGCGCCATCGAAACCCATCATGGAGGTCTCTGGTGCCCCCCCACCGTTGTTTCAAATGTAGACCATGAAATGACCATTATGACCGAAGAAACTTTTGGTCCCTTGATTCCGGTTATGCCTTTCAAAGATGAAGCGGCAGGTATTCGCTTGGCCAATGATAGTGAGTTTGGTCTATCGGCTTCCTTATTTTCTTCCGATATGGCCTCGATAGAACGCATCGCTTACCAACTAGAGGCCGGCGCAATAAGCATTAATGATGGTAGTTTGACCAATAAAATTTACGATGCTGAAAAGAATGCCTTTAAAAAGTCAGGCTTGAACGGATCGCGAATGGGCGATGCGGGATTGTTGCGTTTCTTTCGCAAGAGAGCCTTATTGGTGCAAACGGGGAAACCTGCACCCATTGATTCCTTTGAAGAAATCGAGCTTTAACTCCTATTCTACAAGACAAATGGGCACAGGCCATTCTATTTCTTCCGCCCGGAATTGTTTGGTTAGAAGGGAACGAGTGCGCAGTTCTATCGAACGCCCAATATTCAAGTAACCTTGTAAAAAATAAGGGCCTCCATTTCTGAAAGCCCATACCACTCAATAGTATTAAAATAAACTAACTCAAACTCAGAATTTATATCCTATTGTAAATAATACTCTCTTTGGGTTCTGGAATGTTGACCATGCCAAACGACCTGTCGGATCGGGATTGTTTTGTCTTTCGAGCAAGGTGCTGTCATCACCACTCGAAACAAATAAATCTTGTGGGCTAGCACCATCGAACAAGTTCTTCACCCGCATACTTAATTTCAACTCATCGGTTCCCAGTGGAAAAGTCACATACCCTCCTAGATTATAGATAGAAAGATTTGGCTTATCGTACAAGTTAAAGATATCTGCATAGGCATCGGTATAGGTAAAACCGCCAAAGTCTGCTCCCCAACGTTTTGCATTATATCCAATATTAAAGTTGAAGATATTTTTGGGGGTTTCCTGCACCTGAAGGCCTCCAACATCAATTGCGGTACCGTTCTCAACGGTGTTCAAACCGAACAGATTGTTCAAATCTGCATTGATATCGCCATCACTATTGGTACTTAGAGGAACTATAAAGTCAACATACTCGGAATTCTGACGAGTATAGCTACCACGAATCAAGAGTCCCTTAACTGCTTTGGGTACGTAGGTCAATGCAATTTCGCCGCCTAAAATCTTGTTTGAACCTGCTGGTCTCAGTACAAATTCTGCCAAATCGGCATCAAAGATACTGGCTACCCGGTTATTAATTCTCGTGCTAAAGAAGGTCGCATCTACCGTCAAGTCACCCAGACCAGCACGATAACCAAGTTCAAAATTATTGATGACCTCATTCTCTTCCGGTGCTTCTTGATTTACATTGGTAACCGAAGGAAGAGAAAAGGCACGTAAGTAATTGGCGTAAACAGCGGAAGATTCTCCAAGTAAATAGTTCGCCCCTATAGACCCTGATAAATCGCTAAACTTAACTTCATTCTCAATCACCTCTGCTGGGTCATAGTCTATATTTCGACTTCGAATTTCATCTGGATCATTTGAGAAAGTACCAGTCAACCAATCATAGCGCAATGCAATGTTCAAACTAAGTTTATCATTGAATACCATCTCGTCCCCTAGGAACAGTGCAGTACTCCGTTCTTCCCGATGTGAGGTTGTTCCTGAGATAGAAAACGTATCGGACAAGGGTGACGGTGGGCCAAAAAAGCCTCCAAAGAATTCAGGACGTGGGCTTACACTCGATCGATATAAATAATTGAGTCCCAACCGATCTCTTTTAGAGTCTCCTAAATAAAGACCAAAACTAATGTTATGATCGGTATTGGCTCCATCGATTAATTTTGAAATACGGGTCTCGGAGATGATATCCCTTACCTGTCCTTTAGCACCCGATTGAAATCGTAAGATACTACTCTCAGCTGTGAAAAACCCGGTAAGACCAATTTCGTTTATATCATCAAAATTCAAATCCTGGTACTTTAATTTTTGATTAATAGACCATCCATCTCCAATATCAAATAAGGCATCTAACCCTATATTTCCACCAGAAACCTCCTCCCTATTATCCGCTGGGTTATTAATGATACGGTTTCCATTTACATCCAAAACCGGCTCACCACCCGCGGCGGCATAGGCATTTGGGTTATCGAGTGCACTCGGGTCATTATAAAAGGTGTTATAGGTACTGAACCCAGCACCAATCTCGTTGGTAGATAAATCGTAGACCGCATCGGTCACATTCTGAAACTGGTTGTTCAAATAACCTCCATAAAAACGAATTGAAGAGTTTTCAGAAATCAACCAATCAAAATTGGCACGAATCTGCGCACCATTATCTTTATTCGCTTGTTCCTTATTACCAGAATCATTTATGACATAACCACCCACATTGTAGCGTACTTTTTTACTAAGCGGACCATTGAAATTCCAATCTGCCCTATAGTCTACATCACCATCATATTGATGTCCTTCACCCGATACGTTATTGTATTTTGTAAAGGAGATCGCCCCTCCATGCTGTTCACCACCTGTACGAGAAATAATGTTAATCGCACCTGCGGCAGCAGCCCTACCAAATAAAGTAGCAGCAGCACCACGAACCACTTCAATGCGCTCTACGTTTGGGTCGATTCCATAAAATTCTTGCGTTCCTGCAGAGAGGTTGGAAGTGTTGGAAGCGGGAAGCCCATCAATAAGGGTAGTAGTATACACATTACCTCCAGGGAAACCTCGTATTCTAAAGGTACCCTTTCTACCAGAAGAGTTGTCTACCGTAACCCCAGGAGTATTTTCAATAGCTTCTGTGAAAGATTCGGGTTGTTTTAATTCTAGTTCTGCGATACCTATACTGTTGATAGCCGTAGTTGCCTGTAATTTTCGAACCGGTTTACGCGTAGAAGACACGACCACCTCGTTCAAGAGGCTAACATCTTCTTTTAATTGAATGTCAACAGTCGAACCAGCTACGGTTACTTGTCTACGACCAAATCCAATATACGAGAAAACAAGTATGTCACCATCAGAGGCTTGAATACTATAAGCTCCATTATCATCGGTTATGACACCGTTAGAGGTTCCTTTTACTTGTACCGTAACTCCCAAGATGGGAGTGTTGTTGTCATCTGTTACTGTGCCGGTTACGGTGCCCTGTGCAAAAATTCCTGCAGAACAGAGCAAAAAACCGAATAAACAGAACAAATTCATAAGTTTCTTCGTTCTCATAAAGTTTGAATTAGTGGTTTAGAATTAGTTGATTTAGTCCCATTTTATTTGGCTTGAGACCGATTATGTATGATTTTTTTTACCATAAAACCATGGTAATTTGACACCAATATAATAATTAATTATGTTAATCATTAATTAAATTAACTAATTTTTATAAAAAATAATAATACCGCATGTTTTCCTTTATTTTTTTTATAATTCTTTAGAAACAAGTAGGGTTAGCAAAACAATTTCTATAATTCAGCTTAATTATGTGTCAATTCAACAAACAAATTCATTCAAATTTACTTGCTAAAAATCGGGTATAACTTGCTAACATATCTTCCCGTACTTCGTGAGATACATGGGAAACCGCGTACGCTATAAAAGAAGGGTGTACCTGATAGCCTACCAAGCCTAAAATACCTTCATTGATATTCCGCAATATATTTTCCAAAGAACGGCCGTGAGCACCATCCTTGGTATAAAAGGACGACGGACTGCCGGTACTAATACTTAAAAAAGCATGCTTCGTATTGTATTTTCCGTCGGCATAAAAACCATACGTGCCACCATAGGCGAAACCGTAAGCCAAGACGCGATCTACCCAGCCTTTTAATATGGCAGGCATCCCAAACCACCAAAACGGGAAATTCAGAATTAAAACATCGGCCTTATCCAACGCCACCATTTCTTCTTTTATATCTTCTTGAAAAGTATGTGCGTTGTGCGCATGCAATTGCTCTAGTGCATATTTATAGTACGAATTATCAGAGGTTTTTTTAAAATCGTGCTTTCCCGCAACGGGGTTAAAGTTCTTTTGATACAAATCAGAAACGGTCACCTGATGCCCTTTCCCTTTAAAATAAGTAAGGGCAGTGGTCTTCATTGCTGAGGAAAAGGAGTCAGGGTTTTCGTGGGCATGGACAATAAGTACATTCATAAACAATACGTTTTAGCCTTAAATTTAGTTAATTATATTAATGATTAATCAAATTAACTTTTTAATGTATCTTTAAGGATAAGAACTATTAAACCATTACAATGAAACAATTTATGAGTATCGCATGTGTTGCACTATTATTAGCTTGCGGACAAAACACCAAAACCGATAGCACAGAACAAGTAGAAACTACGCAGGAACTGGCCGACCACCCTTGGGCCGAAAAAGCTTCCTATAAAAACGCGCCGCAAGTTCTAAAAACATGGGTCGATGCACGCGCAGGTACTGGTGCTACAGTACATTGGGTAGCCGATGGTGCTGTTTACGAATATCCGTCGGGAAAAAAACTCTTTGGAATGATCGGTTTTGATAGTTCTACCATCATATGGCCCGATGAAGCCGATGGAAAGATCATTCACTTAACAAGAAAGACTTTTGCCTATACCGATGCCGAAACGGGTGAAGTGTTGAGCGAGTATAACGGCCAAGCCGTTGCACCAATTGCTTATCCGTACCAAATGATTACATATCGACTTGAAAATGACCGTATTTATGGAGACGTTGAACAGGGTGTTGGGGAACGCGTACAGGAAATCAAATCAAAAGATGGGATTCCGTATCGCCAAATGGGAAGTGGTTATATTTTTAATGCCTCGGTATTCCTTGATTTTCCCTTGCCTACAGGAAAGCAATACCAGGCTTGGGAAAACTATGACTTCTTTATTCAACCTGAGGGGAGTGTCGATGAACCGCACCAAATGGGATGGCAACGTTATGGAGCATTACCCCCGTGGGCAGGTATGCCCGATACCAAATCAATAATTCAACTACACTCTTGGCGGGTAGAAAGTCTTGATGAATTTCCTGAAAAACTGTTGGCTTGGGCAAAAGAGAATAAGCCCAAATGGTTGAACCCGCCCAAAGATATCGCCGAGGTTCGAGCGCTTCAGAAAGGGGAAGCTAGTGATGGTTGGGGACGGTAGTAGCTAAAGTGCAAGAATCAAAATAAGTTATGAGTTCGGAGTTATGAGTACAGGATTAATGGAAATTCAAATACAAACATCAACTCAAATACAAAACCGACTCGTTTGTACAAATACTGACTACTTAATACTGTTCACTGCTTACTCATTACCCTTCATTGCTCATTAAAAACCGTCCTACGTCCTTCTGTCTGGCAATCTAAGATCCTTTTGTCCAAATATGTTCAAGCACAAACTTCAAGAAGCACTCACCGTTTACTGTCCCGTATCAACATAGCCCTTTTTTAAGACCTCATGGCAGCTAGTGCAAAACAATGTTATCTTTTCCATAACGCCTATGTTTTCCTTATCAGATTTTAAAATTCTAAGATATGCTCGAAACAATTTAGTGACAAAATACACTTTCAAAAATAACTTTTAATGAAACAAATTTAGTTAATACTATTAATCATTAATTAAATTAACTAATTTTAATTACATTAGTACGGTCTTAACAGAACACAACTACGCTACTATGAATGATATAGTTACTCAAACCGGACAAGATTGGAAACTTGAACTGAACGAATGGTTGGCCTCAATGGAAGAGGTAATTCATGACCAAGGTGATAAGCGCGCTGCCGATTTAATTCGAGAATTACGGGCATTGGCAATACGAAAAGGCGTTATGCTAGGTGGTGAGGCGCTCAACTCTCCCTACATCAATACGATCAATGCCAAGCGCCAACCTCCCTATCCGGGCAATACCGTATTGGAAACCAAAATCGAAAATGTAAATCGTTGGAATGCAATGGCGATGGTTTTGCAAGGCTACGATAGCGGTGAAGGGGTTGGGGGACATATCGCCACCTACGCTTCTGCCGCGAGTATGTATGAAGTAGGTTTCAATCATTTCTTTAGAAAAAAATCCGATGATTATGGAGGTGACCTAGTTTCCTTGCAGCCGCACGCGGCCCCGGGAGTGTATGCACGGGCTTTGCTAGAAGGAAGGTTGACGGAAGCCAACTTGAAAAATTTTAGAAGGGAATTACAACCCGAAGGTGGCCTTCCCTCCTATCCCCATCCGCGGCGATTGCCCGAATTTTGGGAAATTCCTTCAGCATCTATGGGATTGATCGGCGTTAGTGCAATCTATCAAGCGCGTTTTAAAAAATATCTCGAGAACAGAGGCCTAAAAGAAAAAAAAGGAGGGAAGATCTGGGCGTTCGTAGGGGATGGTGAAATGGATGAACCTGAAACATTAGGGACATTAAACATCGCCGTTCGCGAGGAACTCGATAATTTGGTATTGGTAGTGAATTGCAACTTACAACGCCTAGACGGGCCAGTGCGCGGTAACGGAAAAGTGATCCAAGAGCTTGAACGTAGTTTCTTGGGTGCCGGGTGGAATGTTACCAAGGTAATCTGGGGCAGCGAATGGGATGCTCTTTTGGAACGCGACCAGAAAGGCATTTTAGTAGATAGAATGAACAGGGCTCTTGATGGTGATTATCAACTATATTCCGTACTCCCGGGAGATGAGGTAAGAAAGCATTGGATCAAAGACAATCCCGAATTGGAGAAACTGATGCACTCGCTTTCCGATGAGGAGGTTAGAACCATCAAACGAGGGGGACATGACTACAAAAAAATATATGCCGCCTTCAATAAGGCTGCAAAACCGAACGGAAAACCGAGTGTTATTCTGATGAAAACCCTAAAAGGGTATGGCATGGGTGATTCGGGAGAAGGCAAGAACACTACCCATCAAAAGAAAAATATGAATGCCGACGAGCGTATTGCGGCCGCCAAACGTTTTGGCATTCCCATGAGCGAAGAAGATGCTGCAAAAGCAAAGTTCTATGTGCCGGCATCCGATAGTCCCGAGATAAAATATATGCAAGAACGAAGGCTGGCGCTTGGCGGGTATTTGCCAGAAAGAAAAGATGAGAGTCCGGTACTCACAACCCCGGGAGATGAACTTTGGGGAGAATTTTATACCGGCACCGAAGAGCGTTCGGTTTCAACTACCATGGTATTGGTTCGTATCGTTACCAAACTCTTGCGGCAAGAGGGAATCAAGGAATATGTTGTTCCGATCATTCCAGATGAAGCGAGGACCTTTGGTTTGGACGGCCTTTTCCGCTACGCGGGAATTTATCAACCTAAAGGACAGTTGTACAAACCTGTTGATGCCGATAGTATATCGTACTATAGAGAAAGTGCCGACGGGCAAATTCTTCAGGAAGGTATTTGTGAAGCGGGCGCTATCGCTTCCTTTATGGCGGCGGGTTCAGCGTATTCACTGCACGGTTTGCCCATGATACCCTTTTATGTATTCTATTCCATTTTTGGTTTCCAACGTGTAGGTGATATGATTTGGGCGTGTGGCGATATGATGTGTAAAGGCTTCCTTATTGGTGGAACCTCGGGTAGAACTACTTTAAATGGAGAAGGGGTACAGCACCAAGATGGGCACTCACATATCTTATCGAGTATTGTTCCGAATATGAAAAGTTATGATCCTTCTTTTGCCTATGAATTGGCATTGATTGTCAAGGACGGTATCTATAAAATGTACGAGTTACAAGAGAAAATCTTCTATTATATTACGGTAACGAATGAGAATTACTCGATGCCGATAATGCCCGAGGGAATTGAAGAAGGGGTTATTAAAGGGATGTACCGTTACGAGAAATCTACCAAAAAAGTAACGAACAAAAGAAAGACGCACTTAATGGGCAGTGGTTCCATTATGATGCAGGTAATCGAAGCCAAGAAACTATTGGAAGAAATGGGTATCGCTACCGATATCTGGAGTGTTACCAGTTATACAGAGCTTCAACGTGATGCTCAAAATGCAGAGCGCGAACAATTGCTCACTACGGATGGGGAACGCCCAAAGGCTTATGTAGAAAAGTTACTGGAAAAAGAAATAGGGGTATTCGTTTCTGTTTCCGATTACGTAAAGCAATGGGCAAATGGTATTTCTAAATGGATGCCAAAAGCATATCATGTTCTAGGTACCGATGGCTATGGATTGAGCGAGGCGCGCAATGACCTGAGAGACCACTTTGAGATTAGTCCGAAGTACATAGCCTTGGCAGCATTGCAATTGTTGCGGGAAGAAGGGGCCGCCACTGTAAAAGAGGTGACCGACTTTATTAAAAAGCATAAAATAGACCAAACTAAAGTCAATCCTGCGAACTAATAGCTAACTATTTTAATCCGAAGAAAATGACCGAATTGAAATTACCCGAATTGGGAGAAGGCATCGAAAGTGGCACGGTGATCACTATTATGGTGAAGGTTGGCGATACCGTAGCGGTAGAACAGTCTTTGATAGAGGTAGAAACGGATAAGGTAGTGATCGAGGTACCCTGTGATGCCAATGGGGTCGTTGCAGAGGTTTTGGTGAACACCGGCGACCAAGTTTCGCAAGGCACGCCTATTATTCGTTTGGTAAGTATGGAAAATCAAGACAAAGTTGCGTCTCGGGTAAAAGAAGTTTTCGCTGTTGAACCAGTTACTATGGCTTTGATAAAAGAACCTGAAGTAAAAACGGAAATAGTCAAAAAACCCATGATGGCGAATCCCAAGGTTTCCGACATAAAACTGCCATCCTTAGGCGAGGGCATTGAAAAAGGCACCATCATTGCGATTCATGTTGCCAAAGGGGATTCTATTATCGCCGAGCAAACCTTGATCGAGGTAGAGACCGATAAGGTTGTAGTGGAAGTTCCCGCAGATTTCGGGGGAGAAATCACCAAAATATTAGTGAACATTGGCGATGAGATTAGTGAAGGAACCCCGATTATTTCAATAAAGAGCAGTAATGCCCCGACCGAAGAATCTCGCGAAACGCAGCCTATTGAAACCCCAGGCGACATCAAAGAAACTGCATCCATCGCAACGCCAACGGTCAAAGTTGAGGCAACTACAAAAACTGCTCGAAAAGGAGTATTTAGAGCGTCGCCCCTAGCAAAGAAAATAGCACGTGAAATCGGCATTGATATTGCGACCATGCCGCTTACCTCCGGTAGTAATCGCATTTCTGTGAAAGATGTCAAAAATTATGCGAAAACCCTGAATCAAAATAGCGCTAGCGGCAGCACATCCATGGCAATGGCCAGCTTGCCAGATTTAAGTAAATGGGGTAACATTCGCAGTGAAGCCATGACAGGGATTATGCAGGCGACGAGCAAAAACATGACCACTTCTTGGAGTCAAATTCCCCATGCTTGGTTACAAGAAAAGGTCGATATCACCTATTTAGAGCAAAAACGCCAAGCACATAAAGCTACTTTTAAAGCAAAAGGCAGTTCGTTGACTATTACCGGAATTCTGGTAAAAGTGGCGGCAAAAGCGCTTGAAGATTTTCCTATTTTCAATGCCAGTATCGATACTTTGAATTCGGCTATCGTTTATAAAGATTATATAAACATTGGTGTTGCGGTCGACAGTGATCGAGGGTTGATGGTACCTGTTCTAAAAAATGCCGACCAAAAGACTATTACAGATATTTCTTTTGAATTGGGAACTTTGGCCGAGAAGGTCAGGCGAAAGAAAATTGCCATGGATGATTTGGATGGGGCAACGTTTACCATATCTAATTTAGGCGGTATTGGTACCAGTGCCATATTTCCATTGGTAAGCTTTCCTCAAGTTGCTATTTTAGGTGTTGCTGGAAGCCAAACGGAAGCGGTATATGTAGCTGGTCAATTTCAACCCAGGCTACTAATGCCATTGACCATTGGTTTCGATCATCGTGTCATTAATGGTGCCGATGCCGCCCGTTTTCTAAAACACATCAAAACCTTGTTAGAGGACTGGTTTATGTGGAATTTGTAAACTACTAAATACATGAAACGAATCTTTTTACTATCGTCCCTTTTATTCGTAATTGCAAGCTACGGACAGGCAACCTTTAGCATCGCCGATTATTATCCGCTGGCATACCAAAATGAATGGCGTTATACCGCTCCGGAAAATTGGAAGGAAGGTGATTACATTTCAAAAATCGAAGCGGACCCAACAAATTTCTACGAATACTTTGAAGGGAAATTTGTAAGACCTATTTAAGATGCCAAGTCGTTAAAGCTTTTTGGTACGACCAAGGCTGCCAAATTGTTACAAATAAATAAAAGTGAAATCTACTATGTAGGGCAAGAATTTGCAGGGAATGAAAGCTATGTTTTGTTCGACACGCCAATTTTATAGTTTCCTTCGGAATTTTCGAACAATTTTTCCATTAATGAAATACGTGGGTTCACATGCTACAATACCGATGGGCGAGAAATCAAAGGGCAGTTTAAAATAGAACAAAAATTGGCAGCGGTGAAAGATGTATCGGTTACCCCAGAAAGTTTTAGAAAAGCGTCGGCCTTTCAGTTTGACACACCAATTGGGATTTTGGAAAAGGTTCAGAAGCACATTCGATCTACACCCATCAGCATGCCAGAGACATTGGTGTTATAAAGGCTTCCGCCCGTTTTATTGTGCTGCAAAATAAAAAAGAGTTGATCAATCGCTTGATTGAAACGGATATGAAGTCGTTTAAGTTGTATTGAAAATTTTAGCTACAACTTTACCACCACCTTACCACAACTTTTTCCAGCCAACAAATAGTGAGACGCGTCAACAATGGCCTCGATACCCTCATAAGTGGTAGTGTCTACTTTTACTTGCAATTCACCCTTTTGATATTGGTCAAAAAGATATGAACGAGCTTCAGGCTGTTGTTCCCTAAAAAGATGGTTCATGAAACAACGCACAGAGGCCCCTTTCCAATAAATGCTTTCGTACACTCGTGCCCCAGTGACCTGTTCAAATTGAGGTGCTGTGAGTTCGGTAGCCAGTCCGCTCACCACGAGCCGACCCAACGGTGCCAAATTTGCTAAGAACGCATCGAACATATAACTACCTACCGAGTCAAAACCTACGTCTATTTTGTTGGTATATTCGTTGTTTAAGACCTCGGCAATATCCTCTTCACGGTAATTGATAATACGGTCACAAGCCTCTAAACTTTGTAACAGCCGTACTTTTTCCGGTGTACCACAAATGGCAACAACATGGCATTTTTTTTGTTTCGCCAATTGCACGACGATGTGCCCCAAACCACCTGCCGCCGCAGAAACAACTATGGTTTCCCCTTCCTTTGGCTCTGCCGTGTTCTTTAATGCCAAATAACCCGAAACGCCGGTCGGATTCAAGGTCAGGTATGCTGCGGTCGCCTCTGGGATTTTTATGATGTCAACCGCTTCGATGATTTGATATTCTTGATAGGCCGTACCTACTTTGACCGTCGAAACCGCCTGACCGATTTGCACGTCATTGACCGAGTCTCCAATAGCAACTACCTCCCCTACCGCTTCCACCCCAAAAACATACGGAAACTGCACATTGATATAAGGTACCCGCCCCCTGTATAGTTCCCGGTCGTACAAGGCATTAATACCCACATAGGTGTTTTTGATCAAAAGTTGCGAACTCCTTAGTCTTGGTAAATCAATTTCAACTATGCGGGCTGCGTCTTGAAGTGTTTCTGCAAAATGCGTAATTACAAGCTGTTTATTCTTCATTGAGATACTTTTTATGTTCCTTCCCCAGAAAGGGGAAGGTGGACTTTTGATCGACCAATAGGGAAATCAAAAGGTCGGAAGGGGTTATTAGGTTGTTACTGGTTCCATTTTTAAATGTTGAAAAGGATTTTTGTTTTAAGTTTTTAACTTAATAGATTTGATTCGCCATCTACCCCCTATCCGCTATCATCACTATCCTAGATGCTCCCTTCCCCCTTTCTAGGGAAGGAACATTTAAGTTTTTGTGTTAGTTCAATACAAAAAGACTATCAGGTAACTTCTCATTCACTTCAAAATCGGTCCAAAAGACCTCGTTAGAGATTTCACCGTCGTAGAACAATTCTACGCGCCCCGATTGCAACCAAGAATATTCCTCTTTTGAAAAGAATTCGGAGTATACACGATGATGCCAACCTTTTGGAGTTTGAAAAGCGACTTTTACAATTTTAAAATCTTCTTTGTCAATACCGAAAAAAGTCTCTCCTTGCTTCGGGTCTCTTACTTTTATGGTGTAAGTAGGTCTTGCTTTGACCGTGTCGTCTTCTACCAATTTCAAAGTGTAGCCATCATCCAAGGCATGACGAATGGCTCCATATCCGAAATTTGAGGCCCAACGCGCATCTGCCTCCGACGGGTCTTGCTTCCCCCTAAGGTCATAGGTGTTTTTACCATCAAAACTTACCATAAAAACGGGCGTCGAATCTTTAAAAGATTCGATCCGGACTTTGCCATTGGCTTTGTGGGCAGCTTCTTTGGTGTTCTCATATACGCGCCACATAGTATGCGTTTCATGTTTGCTTACTTTCCCGTCCCTATAAAAAATAGCATGCCCTTTCATCATAAGACTTTTGGGTTTTTGCCAAAACTCGCCTCCCGCTTTTTCATGTGCTTTTTTCATGATTTGAGTAGCTGTCAACCGCTCACTTACTGCCGCTTTTGTGCGCTTTTCCTTGCAACTAATAAGAAAGAGTATGAAGAATGTCATTACCAAGGTAACTTGTTTCATTTTTTATAGTTTTTGACTTGGGCAGCTTTATTTACAGGGTATCTCTTTAAGATTAATGGTGGGGCCTTTATCATGCACTCCAAAAACGGCTTTGCCATTACCATCGGTAGCTTTATCATCTAATAACAAAGCATCTTGGCGCAGTATCAGGGTTTCATTTAGATACACTTGAGTTTCAAATCTATCTGAGTAGTAATTACAATCATTTTCTTTAAGATACCCCTTAAAAATAGCGCCTTCGCGTTTCCAAAAAACATCACAGCCTGGTTTTAGAAAAAAATCCTCCGTTTTAAGTTTAACGAACACATCAGGGCTTAGGTGCCCATTTTTAAGTTTGCTTGGGTCTTTGGGCGTATAAATCCGCAACCGAATTGCATGTTCAATTTCGTCGATTTCAAAAGAATAAATTCTTTGACGATACAAATCATCCAAATCATAATGTTGGGATTGCTGGGCATATAAAGTGCGTCCAGGAATGAACTCGAGCCATACTTCGTGGAATATATGATGGGTTTGTCGATGCCGCTTTTCGGCGGGTAATTTGTTTACAGCTTCCTTATATATTTGTTGATGGTTGTCATATTCACCAGGAAACCATTCCAAAAGTGTTTTTAAATCATTCTCAAGGGAATCAGAAGCTTTGCTATGAAACGTATTCTGATCCAAATGATGCATCTTCGTTTCACCGATTGGAGAAAGGCCCGAAATAAAGAAGCCCATCAAAACTGGCGCAACTAAAACATAAAAAGGATTGATCTTATTCATGATGATTATTTTTGATTTCTAGCAGTTATATATTTTATTTTAGGAATGAATACCATCACCACTATGGAAGAGATGATATGTAAAAATGCGACGATAACGAATACGGGGGAGTAAGAAATGGTATCTACCAACCAACCGATCACCGGTGTAAACAACATGGCACCAAAGCTACCCGCTGAACCGGATATGCCCCAAACCGATGCAGCATCTTTTTTACCAAAAAGATCGATGGGCAACGTAAACAAAGAGGCTTGTTTAAACTGGGTCGCAAAAAGCGAAAAGCCGATCAAAGCAATGGCCCAATAGGGCGATTCAATATAAAGACAGCCTAAAACAGGAACCACCAAAATGGCTCCTAACCAGATAACCCATTTTCGTGATGCGTCTAATGACATTCCTTTTTTCATCAGCAGCCCCCCTGTCCACCCACCAACAAAACTTCCAATATCTGACAGTAGAAAAGGAATCCATGCGAACATGCCTATTTCCATCAGACTAAATCCTTTAACATCGGCCAGCCATGAAGGCAGCCAGAATACAAAAAAATAAAACGCGCCATCCGATACAAACCGTGAAAGGGCAAGCCCCCAAACCTCTTTGTATTTGAAGTAGTGCAACCATGGCATTTTTTCTTGTGGTTCTTCAGTTTTTCGCTCCCCTTGAATATGCGCCAATTCTTCGATTGATATTCTTGGGTGTTTCGCTGGCTCATAATAGATCCACCGCCAAAGTACTAACCAAAAAAAACCAATGGCACCCGTAATGACAAAGGCAAGCCTCCAACCAAAATCGGTAATAAGCCAAGCCATTAAGGGAGGAGCAATAATAGCCCCCATGCCAGGTCCCATATTTAAGATCCCAACTGCTTTGGTACGTTCTTCTTTAGGAAACCATTCAGATATGGCTTTCATAGCAGCGGGATAGTTTCCTGCTTCGCCTATTCCCAACAGAAAACGAAATGCCCCCAAACTCATTATTCCTTTCCCAAAGACATGAAGCATGTTCGCAATAGACCACCAAATCACGGCAATCGAGAATCCTTTTTTAGTGCCAAGTGAATCTATTAATCGCCCAGAGACCATTTGCATAATGGCATAAGCGAGGAGAAAGGCACTAACGATCCAACCATATTGCTCGTTGGACAATCCTAAATCTTCTCGAATCACAGGAGCGGCTACCGAAAGCGCTTGCCGGTCAATATAGTTGATCGTGGTAGCCAAAAAAATTGTGCCGGCAATCCCCCAACGAATATTTTTACTCTTGCGCATCTGCTACGCGCCTTCGGTGATAGTAGCTTCGGGCCCAAAATGGCGGTACTTTCCTAAAAAGAGCAACGGTATAGATCCTAGCACAAATGCAAAGGCAGCGTATAATAAAATTTGATCATAACTTCCGGTACTCGTATAAGACCTACTAAATATATAGGGGCCAAAACCGGCCCCAAGGGCAAAGAAACTGTAGAGCATACCATAGATAGTAGAATAATACTTCATCCCAAAATATTTGGAAACCAAAAACCCAAGGATATCATATTCGACCCCTGCAGCGAATCCTAGAATGCAAATAGCAACAAGTGCCATGGAGTAACTTACCTCCGGCTGAAAGAGTAGGTAGCAAGAAATGGCGGGTGCGCATAACAATATAAAAGAAATTAAGGGCGCCCAAAAACGATCGATCAAATACCCCCCAATTACGCGACCCAATAACACGGAATACCCCAAGAAACTAGCAAGGATCACAGCTTGATTGAAGTCAAAACCTTTGGAGCTCAACATTTTTTCCAGATTGGGGATAGGGCCTCCTATTGCAAAAGAAATCGGGATAAAGGCCAATGCCAACAACCAAAACTTCTTGTCTCTAAAGGCTTCCCCAAGGCTCATACCATATACTTCAGTGGTGACCAGTTCGGGGAACTCTGCCTTTAAGGCGGCAGCTCTTTTTGATACTCGCTTATCATTTATATCTCGAAACCAAACAAATGCAATGGGCAGTGCTATCAACAAAGGCAAAGCGCCCATACCGAGATAGGCCATCTTCCAGCCGTAGTTTTCTATCAAATAAGAAGCGTATAGTTTAGCGGCAGCACCAAAAAGGCCGGTTCCCATAAGTGTAACACCTAAGGCCAAACCTCGGTTTTTATGAAACCAATTATTAACAGCTCTTGTCCATGTCATGGGCAACGTTCCCGCACCTGTTATAGAAAGCAAGGCCCAAAGTGTAAGGTAAAGAACCTTGTTACCAGTGTTTAAGGCAAATGCTATAAAAGTCAGACCAAACAAGAGTACAGCGGCCAGTACCGTTTTGCGCACCCCGTATTTATCCGCAACCAAACCGATCAAGGGACTCATTACAATCGCAGCGATTGTAAAAATTGGTAATCCGAGCATCACATCATCCATACCCCAACCGAATTGTTTCGTCAAGGGAATGGCAAAAACCCCGATCGTATAAAAAGGCAATGGGGACATTCCCAATCCGATGCCAAATGCCGAAGAAAGTACCACCCTCCAGCCATGTTTAAATTCGCTTAGATTTGAAAAATTCATAGTATGTATTGTTTGTTTGGTTGGGAATTTCCTTTAAAAACACGCTCAAATACAGGATTTTAGCGCATTTTTGAACAAATAAAAATTGAAAAAATCCTTTTAAAACTATTGATTTTAGTAGGATATGACCTGAAATTATTCATAAATTTAATGATTAATCACATTAATAGTTAATTAAATTAACTATTTTTAAACATCAAAATAGAAAAGTAACCATTTTTAGTCAAGAAACATGAGTAGGCCCGAGTTAAAATTATTTCCGAAACATGAAGGTATTTGGGAAGGAACATATAAAAGAATAGGAGCAGATGGCAAACTGATCGATCAATGGAAAAGTCGCCTAACCTGTATTTTGCTTCCCGATAACAAATACCACCAAGTGAATGAATATATCTGGGACGATGGTTTTAAAGAATGTCTCGACTTTGGTGTGTGCCCTTTCAATGAAAAGAACGAATTGATTTTTGAAAATCCTAGATTGAGCGGTAAAGCTTGGGAAACCGGGCGTAGTGTTGTCCTTATTTGGGAATACAAACATCGCCCCGGTATGATGCTATTCGAACAAATTGACCTTATAGGTAATGATGACCATCGCATTCGGGTCTGGAAATGGTCTGAAGGAGACACTTTCAATGGAATTACGATGATCGAAGAACGCAAGGTCTGTGGTAAAGAAGGGATAGACCCCCAATTTTGGATCGACCTTCCAAAGAACAGAACCAATGGTCAGGCATCAAGATCTGATAGCTAATGATGCCAGCCAACCTACACGAATTTAAAAAACACCTCTCATTATGGGAATGACCATTACCGAAAAGATTATGGCCCGCAGTAGCGGCAGAGATAAAGTAATACCAGGTGAATTAGTCTGGACCGATATACAATCTGTAATGACTATGGATTATCTAGGGAAAACTTGCTTTGATAAATTTAGGTCCCTCGGTAAAACAGAAGTTTTTGATAAAAATCGAGTTATTTGTGTTTCTGACCACTTGGTTCCGCCGCCAAATCAGAAGTTTGCCAATATGCTGAATGAATGGCGCGAGGTTGTAAAACAACATGACATTACCAATTTTTATGATTTAGGAAGGCAAGGTATTGCACATCAGATTATGGTGGAACAAGGCCATGTATTACCCGGAACGATTAGCATAGGAACCGATTCCCATGCGAATACCTACGGGGCGGTCGGCGCTATGGGAAATGCCATTGGTGTTACCGATGCAGCTGTTGCTATGGCGACAGGAAAAGCTTGGTTTCGCATTCCACAATCGGTTAAGTTTAATATTACCGGCAAATGGCAACCCTGGGTAATGGCGAAAGATTTAAGTCTTCATATAATGGGGATGATGCATTGGAACGGTCATTTATTATACAAATCCTTGGAATTCACAGGTCCGGCAATTGAGAGTTTGAGTATGGCAGGTAGAATGACACTTTGTAATATGACGGTTGATCTTGGTGCCAAAAACGGAATTGTGGCTCCAGATAAAATTACCGAAAGATATCTTCGCAATCGCACGAATGAGAAATGGGATTTCGTTGCAAGTGATGATGATGCTCTATATGATATGGTCTATGATATTGATATTTCTGACTTGGCGCCTACCATTGCTTTGCCAGGAAAATTAGATGATACCGTTACCGTTGACAAATTGATCGGCACAAAATTCAACAAGGCATTCGTGGGCACCTGCACGAATGGAAGACTTGAAGACATTGCCACGATGGCAAAAATCCTCAAGGATAAGCAGGTGCATAGAGATGTGAATATGATTTTAGTACCCGCGAGTCAAACCGTATACCTTGAAGCGCTTCAAGCGGGTCATCTAGAGACTTTGATCAAGGCCGGTGTTGCCATAGATACACCTAGTTGTGCTGCTTGTGCAGGAATCCATACAGGTGTTGCTGGTGATGGTGACATTGTTTTAAGTGCGGGTAACCGAAATATGACAGGTCGTATGGGTAGTAAGAAAGCCCAGATTTATTTAACATCGCCTTCCGTAGTTGCCGCATCTGCCGTTGCAGGAGAAATTACAGACCCTAGAACATTCGATATTTAGTAGATGAAAAGAAGAACATTCATCCGTAGCACGACGGCGGCAGGGTTGGCCTTAGGCCTTACCCCTGTTGCGTGCGCGACCCCTTCGCTCGATACTGAAATATTGATTTTAGGTGGTGGTCTTTCGGGATTATACCTCGCCTTTTTGCTTGAAAAAGCCGGGAAAGATTACATCCTTTTGGAAGGAAGTGATCGCTTGGGTGGCCGAATGTTCACAAGAAAAGACATTCATCGTGATGTGGGGGGAAGAGGCATTGGTGATAAATATACCGAGGTAATGAAATTGATCGAGGAGTTTAATACCGAGATGATCGACATTACCGACTATATGCGTTCCCCAACTGCTATCTACCTCGATGGGCAGATATACGACCAATGGCCAGATCCTTCCACCAATCCTAGCTACTTACAGTTTTCCGCTTTCGGAAAATCAACGCAATTAACAGCGCTTGACCAATGGTATCAAAAACCAGCATTAGACGAAGTCTATAGTGAACTCTTGACAAGAAACGGGCTCACAGAGGAACAGATCGATCTGGCGAACATCAGTGCCAATTACAACGACATTAGAGAAACCTCGGCTATCAATGCCTACCATAGTGCCGCCTTTCGAAAATTCAATGGTTCGGAGCGAATCTTAAATTTCAAAGGAGGAACGGCAAATTTTATAAACGCCATTGCCGGAAGTCTTAAAAAACAGGTCTTAACGAACAAGATGGTTACCAAAATAGATGACCAAAACGAAAAGGCAACAGTACATTGTAAAGATGGTACTCGCTATAGCGGTAAGAAAGTAGTCGCTACTCTACCATTCTCGACCCTGCGCGACGTGCATATGAATACCTCTTTTAATACCAACCAAGAGAAGGCCATTCAACAGCTAGCATATACCAACATTACCCAAATACACTTAGAACATACGGAGGCTTTTTGGGAAGAAGACAGACTCCCGGCGGATATGTGGACGGATACGCCCTTAGAACGGATCATGAACATGAGCTCCTCCCCGACCGAAAAACAGTTGGCGTGTTGGGTAAATGGGACGGGGACCGCTTTTTTTGACGATATGAACGAAGCTGAAATTGCATCGTATACCATTAAAAAAATCAACGAAATACGACCGGCCTCCGAAGGTAAAATAGCATATCTGGGCGTTCAAAATTGGGGGCAATATAAATATAACAAAGGTGCCTATGTAGAATTTGGCCCGGGACAGGCGGCTTGGTTTTTAGATATGATCAAACCGGCTGGGAATATCCATTTTGCGGGTGAACATACCGCACACAAATCGCGTGGTATGGAAGGAGCCGCAGAATCTGCCAAACGGGTTTTTAACGAATTAATGAAATAAACATTTATACCATGATAAAAGGAACATGTTGGGCCGCCGAAGACTATGTAATGGCCTATGATATTATCATTCAAGAATATTGGACCTCGGCCATTGATGCTACCGAGAACAGCAAATGGGTAATGGCAGGCGTTAAAGAAGAATTCAATAAAGAGAACGCTTTTAAAGATAAAGGGTTCACATTCATTGTGGCAAATCATAATTTTGCCGGTGGTGGAAAATCTATTGAACACGTAATTGCGGGCCTAATGGGTGCTGGTATTAAGGCTGTTTTCGCAACAAGTTTCGCAAGATTACAGTTTCGCAATGCCATCAATTACGGGCTTCCATTTGTTACCTGTGATGGAATCGGCAAAGGCTGTGAAACGGGCGATGAACTGGAATACGACCCTAAAAGCGGTATCATTCGCAACCTCACCAAAAAGACTGAATTTCAGTCGGTACCTGCCGCTCCGTTCGTGGCGGAAGTGGGCGAAGCTGGCGGGCTAATGAATTATGTACGTAAAAAAATTGCCAAAGGAGAGCTAATCGAATAGCCCGTTACATCAAATTTGTTTGATTTTTATTATGCCCTACCCTATGTTTGCTTAAATCCATTTCGCGAATACAATAGTTACGCGTAAAGCGTATCTTAATCGAAATTTACTTGGAATAGAGGATGACTTTTTTTTGCAATTCATCTAATTTTTAATGATTAACTATATTAATTATTAATTATATTAACTATTTTTAGTACATTGTTGCATCACATTAGGATTCAATCTGAAAATCCTACAAAAATATATGCCTGGTTTACTTAAAAGATATGCTTTAGTACTACAGGCAAACCTAGCATAACATCGTATGAGAGAAAACCAACTAAAGAAAAGAATAAGCGAAGGAAAGGCGGGTTTAGGAGTAATTTCTCCGACCATCGACCCCACAATTTGTGAATACATAGGACTTCTGGGAATGGATTTCTATATGATCGATGGAGAGCATGGGGCCATTACCGCTTCAGACGTCACCAATATGGTGCGCGCCTGTGAATTAAGAAATACTACTCCCCTGGCGCGAATAAGAAGCGTAGATACAAAACTTATACTGCAATACATGGATGCCGGTATCATGGGCGTCATGATGCCAACAATAGATACTACCGATGATGTAAAAACCTTGGTGGAAGCTATAAAATATCCGCCTTTTGGAAAAAGAGGTTTGGGTCCGGTCAGAGCATCCGACTATATGCAAGGGCCGATGAATCAAGAAGAATATGTGACCTTTGCCAATGAGCAAACATTGGTGATGCCACAGATAGAATCTATGGAATGTGTAAAAAACCTTCCTGAGTTGTGCAAGATAGAAGGTGTTGACGGTTTCATTATTGGCCCTAGGGACTTGGCAATGTCTATGGGGTATTATGACAGCCCTGCACACGATGAGGTGAAGAAAGTATTAGATGAGATTTTTGCCACAATTTTAGATTCCGGCAAATGGTTCGGCACGGTAGCTGGCAACGCTGCAGGGGCCGAAGCACTCATTAAAAAAGGTGCCTCGATGGTCATGAATTCCGTTCAGGGCTTAATTAAAACTTCGGGCAACGCATTTCTACAAGCAAGAAAGTAATTGTTCAATAAAGTTTCTGTCACATCGAGCGGAGTCGAGATGCGAGTCAGAAAGGATAATAAATAAAGTTATGTCAGCACTAGTCGTATTATTTAATTTAAAGGATCAAAGTGCCAAAGAGGCATATGAGCAATGGGCCAAAACCACTGACGTGCCTACAGCGTCCAAAATGAGTTGTGTAGACGACTTTAAAGTCTTTAGGCTGGGCAATATAATGGGTACCGAAAACCCTTCGCCATACCAGTATTGTGAGGTATTACAGATAAATGACATGAATAAGCTTGGCGAAGAAGCCAGTTCAGAGGCCATGCAAAAAGTAGCTGCGCAATTTCAAACATTTGCCGATAACCCGATGTTTATCATTTCCGAACAAATAGCATAAATAAGTTCTTAGTATGTATAATTTAAAAGGAAAAACAGCCATCGTAACCGGTTCGGGAAGAATAGACGGCATCGGCGAGGCTATTATTTTAAAACTGGCGGAACAAGGGTGCAATGTTGTCATTTCGGACATCGGTGTTGCGCAAGGCGAAAATTTTAGCCAGGAGCATATTGGTACTACGGATGATATGGAAACGATTGTCAAAAAAGCCAGGAACAAAGGGGTAAATGCAACGGCCATCGTATGTGATATTCGTTTTGAAGACCAAGTAGCCAAGTTGATTCAAAAAACCCGGGATGCTTTTGGCAGTGTAGACATTATGGTGAATAACGCAGGTGTAGGTTATATAATGGAGCCTTTTACCGAGTTTAAGGAAGAAAGCTGGGATGCCGTGCTCGATGTGAATCTCAAAGGGGCCTTTTTATGCTCAAAGCACGCCGCCATTCAAATGATCGAACAAGGCAAAGGCGGTGCTATTATTAATATTGCCAGCCAAGCTGCCAAATCGGGTTTTCCTTTTGCCGCGGCCTATACCGCCTCAAAACATGGTATGATCGGTCTTACCAGGTCCAACGCCGTTGAATTGGGAGCCTATAAAATACGCGTAAATGCGGTTTGTCCCAATCACATTACGACAGGTTTGGGGCATTGGCAAAACAAATTCTTTAGTGACAAACTCGGGTTGGAATACGATGATTATCTCCAAGCAATTGTCGACAAAAATCCTTTGAAACGCACCGGATTGGTCGAAGACATTGCAAAAGCCGTCGCCTTCTTAGCATCCGACCAAGCAGATTATATTACGGGAGAAGCCATGAACGTATCGGGAGGAGAGGAATACCATTAAAGAGGTAAACACAAATACAAACTCAAAAAACAAATTCAAAATTCCTTTTGGGAGAAAATAGAATTTGTATTTGACACTTGAACTTTAAAAGCATCATATCATTTTGCAATTTCCCGCCTTCGCGGAAAAGACAAGAAAAACTTATTCATGAAACTAGGAATAGACATAGGTGGAACATTTACAGATTTCGTATTGTTCGATGATAATAGCAAGCAATTGTATTTCGCAAAAACCTTGACCACCTACCCCAACCCGACGGTGGGTATTTTCAATGGTGTCAAAGAACTGGAAGACAAGTTTGGTTTCCCTGTAAAAGATATGAGCGGAATTGTTCATGGCACTACCTTAGTGACCAATGCCGTAATCGAGCGAAAAGGAGCGAAAACCGCTTTCATTACCACCAAGGGTTTTGAAGATGTGCTTGAGATCGGGCGTGAAATGCGCTATGATATCTACGATATTTTCTTAACGATGCCCAAGCCTTTAGTACCAAGAAACCTGCGAATGGGGGTTACGGAAAGGGTCGATATCGAAGGCAATGTAGTTACCCCTTTAGATGAAGACGCATTACAGTCTTTGGCGACTACCCTCAAGGAAAACGGAATCGAGGCAGTCGGCGTTTGCCTTTTAAACTCTTTTGCGAACACCTCACACGAGAAAGCGGTAGGTGATTATTTGTCGCAACATGTTCCTAACATGTATTACAGCCTATCCTCGGAAATTATGCCTGAGATTCGCGAATACGAGCGTAGCTCCGCTACAGCAATGAATGCCTATGTACAGCCTATCACCGATAAATATTTGAAAGATTTTGAAACCCAATTGCGTACTTCAGGTTTTGAAGGGAATATCAATATCATAATCTCTAGCGGAAAGTTGACCACAATTGATGGGGCACGTAAATCCCCTATTCATTTGTTGGAATCAGGACCCGCAGGGGGAGCCATGGCCGGTGTTTTCTACGGAAAGCATCTGCAAGAAGAAAACTTATTGTGTTTTGATATGGGGGGCACCACTGCCAAGGCCTGTGTTATTTATGAGGGTGAACCCGAAATTACCAACCATTTTGAAGCAGGTCGTGTAAAACGATTTAAAAAAGGGAGTGGACTTCCGGTACGTATTCCGGTAATCGATCTAATCGAGATCGGAGCAGGTGGCGGGAGTATCGCACGGTTAAATACCATTGGTTTGCTAACAGTGGGGCCCGATAGCGCATCTTCTACCCCAGGGCCCGCTTGCTATAACCTTGGTGGTGAAGACCCAACGGTTACCGATGCCGATCTGGTGTTAGGTTATCTAAATGCAGATTATTTCTTAGGAGGTGAAATGCAATTGAATGTCGAAGCGGCCCGCAAAGCCATTGAAACCAAATTGGCAAAACCCTTAGGCATATCTATTGAAGATGCCGCCATGGGTATTCATAAAATCGTGAATGAAAATATGGCCAATGCCGCCCGGGTACATGTACTCGAAAAGGGAATGGATCCCCGGCACTTTAATATGATCGGTTTTGGGGGAGCCGGACCGGTACACGCCTTTGGAGTTGCAAAATTATTGAATACAAAACGCTTGATCATTCCAGTAGGCGCTGGGGTAACCTCTGCCTTAGGGTTTCTGGTCTCCCCTGTAGCCAGTGAAAAGATACACAGTCATATTGCTGAATTGAACGCATTGAATTGGGATGAAATCAACGTTTTCTTGAAAGATATGGAAAATGATGGCTACAAATTTTTAGCCCAATCAGGAATCGATAAAAAAGACGCGACCATACAGCGCGTGGTAGAAATGCGTTATTATGGCCAAGGTCATGAG
Organism: uncultured Flavobacteriaceae bacterium; assembly: GCA_938010765.1. GTDB lineage: Bacteria > Bacteroidota > Bacteroidia > Flavobacteriales > Flavobacteriaceae > Pelagihabitans. Next base: position 44,449 of record CALLVX010000024.1, read on the forward strand.
ATTACGATCGATCTTCCCGAAGGCACTCTGGATGCCCGTACTATTCCCGAAATCGAAAAGCGTTTTATCAAAGAATATGAATTTCGATACAACCGCTCTATCGAAGGCATGCGCATGGAAATGGTTACATGGCGTGTGGTAGTACAAGGTCCCATTCCAGAAATGGAAGTAAAACAGTTTTCTACCACAGTAAGTGATGCGGACGCCTATAAGGGAACCCGCAAGGTATTCTTCGAAGATACAGGTTATTTAGATTGCCCTGTATATGACCGATACGCCTTAAAGCCGAATGAGCAGTTTGATGGCCCGGCCATTATCGAAGAAACTGAAAGTACCACGGTAATCGGTATCAACAGTACCATTCAAATAGATAAAGACAAGAACATCCTAATTGATTTACAGCATTAAAATGATGTACGATATTCTGATAGTAGGAGCCGGAACGGCCGGTATGAGCTGTGCGATTACCGCTGCCCAAAAGGGGTTAAAAGTCGGGGTGGTCGAAAAATCGGATATTCCAGGTGGGGCCATGCATTGGTCGGGCGGGCATATGAGCGCCGGAGGAACCCATCTGCAAAAAGAAAAGGGTATTGAGGATAGTCCTGAAAAACACTTGGCCGATATTTATCGCATCAACAACAAATCGGGAGATTTAAACCTGATCGAAAAGGCGGTCCACGAGGCCCCCAAAACAATTGCATGGTTAAATGAGATAGGCATGCAATGGGCTCCAGAATGTCCGCGGATCATTTATGGCCATGTCGCCTACAATACCGCACGCACCATTTATGGTCTCGAAAAGGCGATGAGCATCTATAAGGTTTTGCTTCCGTTATGGGAAGAACAAGTTGCGAAGGGAAACATCGAATGTTATTTTGAAAATACCTTTATAGCCCTTGATAAATTAGGCGATTGTTTCGATACGGTAGTTTGCAATACGGTAGCTGGGGAAGCTCGTTATACCGGTAAAAATATTGTTATTACGTCGGGAGGGTATGGAAGCAACCCTGCCTATTTTCAACAAAAACATCCAGGCATCCCCCTTGTAAGTTCATGTTACCCCACTGCAACTGCCGACGGACACGTAATTTTAGAAAAACAAGGCGCGAAGTTTCATTTCGGAGAATTTCACCTACCCAGCTTAGGGGGAATAGAAGAAGACGAAGGTAGCGGCCGGGTTGATTTCAACAAGGCCTGGGCAATGGTATTGACATCGGTATACAGGCAACCTCGGGATATTTACGTGAACACACAGGGCAAACGTTTTATAAAGGAAGATGAAATAAGCCCCGAAACCCGTGAATTGACCACCATGCAACAACCCGATTGGTGTTTTTGGGTAGTTTTTGACGAAACCGCGCTGAATTCCCCCGATGAAAATGGGAATCACAATCCGATTATTATTGGCCGTACGGTCGACGAAATGAAGGCCGAAGCCAAAAAGGGAAATGCGCTCTGCATGGCCGACTCTATAGAAGAGTTAGCAAGCAAGACAGGACTTCCCAAAGAAAACCTCTCCGATACAATTGCCGATTACAATCAAATGGTCGCTTCCAAATCAGATCCTGAATTCGGTCGTACCTATTTGGAAGACCCTATCAAGACCGCACCTTTTTATGCACTAAAAGTGCATGCTTCGGTGCTGGTGACCTTCGGTGGCATTAAGGTAAACAACGATCTACAGGTTTTGGATGCAGACGAGCAACCCATGCCAGGGATTTATGCTGCAGGGGAAGTACTTGGTTTAGGCGCTACTAGTGGCAGTTCTTTTTGCAGCGGAATGGCCATTACGCCCGCGCTGGGTTTTGGTAGAATTTTGGGCAGCACCTTATCATAAAAAACGGATCATACTAATTTTTGTGCAACTACACCAGTTTTAGGTCCTTACTACCCTTCCAAGGTAATATTTTTGGACAGAAAATTCGTTTAGACACAAAAATTAGTTAACTTAGTTAACTAATTTTAATTCATGCAAGAAACAGCGACCACTTTCGACCCAATAGCCCTTAGTATTCTATGGTCTCGCTTGATCAGTATTGTCGATGAGGCAGGCACAACCTTGCAGCGAACCTCCTTTTCGACCGTAACGCGCGAGAGCAATGATTTTGCCGTTGTTTTGATGGACAGGAAGGGAAGGTCGATTGCCCAATCGAGTGTCTCGGTTCCCTCATTCCTAGGTGTTCTGCCCATCCTTACGAAAGCCTTGTTGAAAGACTATTTTCCGTTGGAAACATGGAAAGAGGGCGATGTCGTAATGACCAACGACCCTTGGTTGTGCGCGGGTCACAAACCCGATATCGGTATTGTTTCTCCCATATTTTATCAAGAAAAATTAATTGGCTTCATAGGAACCATTGCCCACTCACCGGATATGGGAGGGCAACTCTGGGGCGCCGGAACCCGTGATCTATACGAAGAAGGGCTCATGGTGCCACCGACCAAGTTAATTTCCGAAGGGAAACCTAATGAAACACTATTCAATATATTGGAACATAATGTTCGCGCTGCCGAACAGACCGTGGGAGACATTCGTGCCCAGGTAGCCGCAAACGACCAAGGCATCAAGTCTTTACTTAAATTGATGAACGAAAATGACCTGATCGACCTTCAAGATTTGTCGGATGCAGTGATAAATGCATCCGAAAAAGCAATGCGAGCCGCCTTATTGGCGGCGCCAGATGGCTGTTACCAATATGCCTATGACACAGACGGCGACGGACTGGGAGCAGGTTGTCATTTTGAAATTACCATCACCATCAAAGGTGACGAGATTGTTGCGGACTATGCAGGTACTTCCGGGGCGCACTATATGAGTATCAATGCCGTGTTGAATTATACCTTTGCCTATACGGCCTACCCGATCAAATGTGCCTTTAGCCCCGATGTACCCAACAATGATGGATCTTTCTACCCGATTACGGTCACCGCACCAAAAGGGTGTTTGGTAAATGCGCAGAAACCTTCCCCGTTGGGAGCTAGGAATGTGACCGGAAATATGTTACATTCCGTTGTATTTGGTGCCTTGGCCAAGGCTGTTCCAAATCAGGTGCAAGCAGATTGTGGTAGTGCCTGTTGGTGTATTGTTTTAAATGGTGAACACAAAGGAAAAGAATTTGTAGAATACTTCTTTTTAAATGGCGGGTATGGTGCTCGGCCCACTATGGACGGAGAACATGTTTTAAGCTTTCCTACAAATGTGGCCAATGTGCCGATCGAAGTATTGGAAACCGATGTGGCGGTATTGGTCACCGAAAAATCCCTACTAAAGAATTCGGCAGGGGATGGAGAATTCAGAGGCGGACTCGGACAGCGTTTTAGTTTTAAGAACATAGGCGAAAAGCCGATCAATGTATCGATGGTCGCGGAAAAGACGAAAACAGTTGCCAAAGGAATCTTGGAAGGCGGTGACGGACAAATGGGTTCGGTACAAATAGTTCCGGAGCGAGAATTCCCGTCCAAGGGATTGGATAAACTATTTCCGGGAGAGGAATTGATCCTTACCCTTCCCGGAGGTGCAGGCTACGGAAATCCAGCTAATCGCGATAAAGCTGCAATAGCTGAGGACAGAATTTTAGGATATATTAGTTAAAAAAAGAAACGATGAGTGCACGAAACTTACCTCCTGTTTATAATAAAATAGCACAGCATGCTGTTTTTCCGGAAATGAATCATGACGAGAGAGCCAGATATAATTTTCTAGCGAATTTGAACAAGCATCTGGCACACGTATCTACTGGTAACAAGATTGCTTTTGAAAATCGGGTCGCACCAAAATTTGAGAAAGAGCACGGCAGAAAAATTGCTTCTACCGAAGAGTTAAAAGAGGCCATCAGTAAAGACGCGCACTATCAAGTGTGGTCGTCACTAAGAAGAAGTACGATGGAAATGCGCCAGCAAGCAGGCCGTTCCCTTGTATTGCGACAAGCAGCAGCATTGCGTGATAAAGTGAGGGCCTTGAACCAGGGGAAGGATTCTTTGGTACTCGATAATAAAGTAGCAGTGCCGCCGTATTTGTTGGCCTGTGATAATCACATTATGCCAGGCAGTTATCATACCGAACTCATTGAAGACGATGTGACGCCTGCAGCGAATTATGACACCGGACTTTTTGTTACCACAGCCGGACTTTTAGGTCGTTATAGTGATGGTGGCGGAAAAGCGATTGTGAGTTGGGTAAAAAAAACCTATCCTGATTTTAACCCGAAGCGTATTTTAGATATTGGTTGTGGTATGGGGCACAACGTTTTACCCATCGCAAAAGCATTCCCAGATGCAGAAGTTATCGGAATAGATACCGGGGCGCCGATGTTGCGTTATGCACATGCCCGTGCGATGGATTTAGGCTATACCAACGTCAAATTCATGCAGATGGATGCTGCCAAAACTAGCTTCGAAGATGAATCTTTTGATTGGGTACAGTCTACCATGTTCTTTCATGAAACCGGCGGTAAATCTATTTACAACATTATGAACGAGGTGTATCGTGTATTGAAACCAAACGGACTTACACTTCACATTGAACAGCCTCAATATACAGAAGATATGAGCTTATTTGAAAAGTTCATCCGAGATTGGGATGCTTTGAACAATTCGGAACCGTACTGGTCAAAAATGCATGATATCGAACCATTGGATCTAATGAAATCGTCCGGATTTAGAGAAGAAGATTTTATGCAAATTGGCGCGAAAGCAGAAAACGATTTGGATGATGGTTCACAAAAAGCCGATGAGCCAGAAGACCACGGTCGTTCACCAATTTGGAATGTATTTGGCGCTTTTAAAAACTAGTGGATTTCCACCTTCGCGGAAATGAAAATAGAACTTATAAAATGGAAGAAAAAATAGATTATATAAAATTAGCTTCGAACAAGCCTAAGGGAAAACGTCCTTATTTTCATGATGACCCAGCCGTGGAGCGCGTGTTGAACATCACAATGGCCATTGCTGGTGAATTGGCCGTAATACGCGAGCGTATGGATAGCATTGAACGCTTGTTGGAGAAAAAGGGTACGGTTACCCGGGAAGAAATCGAAACTTTTGTTCCTGAAACCAAAGAGCAAGAGGAGCAACGCCAAACATGGCATGCCGAGTATATAGGGCGTGTTTTGCGTATTGTACAGCAAGAACAAGAGGAGCTCGAAAACCCGGATAAATCTATTGAAGAGATTGCGGACGATATCAACGAGATGTAATGGAATTACAAAAACGTATACGTAAGTTTTGGAATGCCATATCGGAACGTGACATGGATGAAATCAGAAACGGCTATTGCCCAGATGAGGATACTTATGTTGTTTTAGAAGGACCGCGTTTGGCGACCAAAGGGTTCTCTATGATTATGAAGGGATGGGGAGATTTCGTCACCTCTTCCATTTCTTTGGATAAAATCATCTGGACAGAAGGTCCCTATGAAGAAATCGTAGGTGATATGGGATGGATTGGTGGCGTAACCGATTTGTATATTTCCATGGGAGACAAAGAAATCATGACTACGTTCCGCTCGTCATTTGTAATGAAGAAAGTGGGTGGCGATTGGAAAATCCGTCACGAGCATGTATCCGCTGCACATCCAGACCCCTATGGTGTGGGCGATTGGCTAAAATAAATAACCAAAACCACTAGATAATGAAACCCATTAAGGAAACAGTGGTACCCCTGATTTTTTTGATGGGTTTTTTAATGAGCTTTGCCCAAGAAAAAGGAAAACCTTTGGCGAGCTCTCCAGCAATGGGAGAAACTTCAAAGACCATCAACAAAAGGCTTGCTACCACTGTAGAACCCGATAGAAAATTTTCATATGCAGAACGGGAACTCGACTACCTCAGCCATATTTGGGAAGGGGAATACGACAATGTAGAGCAACTCGATTTTGACAAAATACAAGCCAAAGAAGATGCTAAAGGGAAAGCACATGAGCGTATACATGTTTCGGTTCAGCAGTTTCAGAATTCTAATTTTGGGGTTGGAGCGGTGTATGTAGAGGAATATCGAAACAATGATCCTACCCTCCTCGCCCGGCAGTGTATCTATCAATTGGTACCCGATGATACCGAAAAGGCCATTCGTGTCAAGGTCTTCCATTTCAAAAACAAAAAACCGATTTTAGCGGCCGGAAAAACATTCGAAGGTATTTCGGCCATGACACCCAATTCGAAACAGCTACAAGAAGGGTGTGAACTTATGTTACGGCGAAATGGCAATGGCTTTCTTGCCAAAACCTTGGACAAAAATTGTATCAAAAACCCGAACAACGATAAACAAACCCTTGATTATCAATTCAGCGTCTCAGCAGAGGGCTTCACTTTTCAAGAGATTCTATACGCAACAAATAGGCGATTGGCAGATACCCTGCAGACCAGCGCCTACGAATTGGAAAAAGCGCGGTGTTTTACGTGTATGATCGATTTTCCAAACGATGTTAATGGACGACCCACAATTACCAAGCACTATATCGATATTTATGATCAAGGGGGTACTTTTGAATTTGTGTATCCCGATAAGCGTACCATGATTTTTGGGATGCGAAATACCTGGTCTTTTGGGATGCATCGAGAAACCTTTGTTATCTATATCATCGATAAGGATACGAAAAAGACCCTCATTTATTCTTGGGGAAACCCCGGTGCGGACCGTATCGGCTTCAACCCTGGTTGGATTCGGGCGCAATGCGACCTCAGGACCGCTAGAAATGTAAAACTTCAAAAAGAACTACGCCCAGGTTCTTGATTTTATATCACTCTTTATGCATTCGGTAATGCCTGGCATGACAACTTTCTAAAAACACAAACTATTAATCATATTAATAGTTAACTATATTAACTAATTTTGTATCTTGTTCGAATAATCGATAGCAATGTTCGAACTCAAGACCATTCTTGAAGTACTCTACAGCGTAGGTAATATGGAAAAAGTGGCACACTTTTTCTGCGATTACGGTGGGTTAACCGAAGTAGGCAGTTACACCACTGATCGATCTGTACTTGATTTTTGGAACTTAAACAACGAGACAAAAGCAGAAGAGAGGCTGATCCAATTCGATAACCATCCTACCGGCCTCATACGTCTTGTAAAATACCATGGCGTTGACCAAAAATACATTCGATCATCTCAAGACCCATGGGATATCGGGGGAATTATGGATATCAACCTGCGAGTACCTGAAGTAGCACAAACTTTTGATGAGCTAAGAGACATGGGTTTTCATGGTTTAAGTGATCCCTTATTTCAAAAGATGGGCCCTTTCGAATTATATGATATACTAATGAAAGGGTACGATGATATTATCATTGCATTTACCCATAGAACTCGGCCACCTTTGGAGTTAAAAGATGGTTTCAAAATACCATCCCATGTGTACAATTCTTCTTTGACAGTAAAAGATTTGGAAGAATCTCGCGCCTTTTATCAAGATACGTTAGGCTTTTCCCTGTTAAACGAATATGAAGTAAAGAAAGATGGCCCTGTAGAGAACATGTTCGGCATTCCGCAAAATGTGATAGAAGGTGTAACTTGTAAAGCCAATATCTTTTCCTTGGACGGCAGCCGGGATGTGGTATTTCAGACAGTACAATTCGAAGGCGTTTCGGGTAAGGACTTTTCCAATTTGGCGCTACCCCCACATCGAGGATTGTTGTTGTATCGTTGCGAGCTTAAGGGAGTACGGGCCTATTATGACGCTTTAATCGAGAAAGGAGTAGCCATGCATCAACCCATTCAAGAGTTGACAATTGCTCCTTATGGCAAGGTGAACTGCTTTGCCCTTAGAAGTCCAGATGGCGTTTTATGGGAGTTTTTGGAACGGTAGTAAAAGCAATTTCCAACCCTATTTTACCATAACAGAAGTAGTATCAAATCAATAAATAGAGACCAATTAAATACATGTATATGAAATTATTTATTACCATCGTAGTGGTTCTTTCGACTTTTACCTTACAGGGACAAGAAATGAAATTTGAAGGGGAAAAGGCCCTAGAAATTAGGCAGAAAACAACCTGCAATACCCTCGAAGAAGGAAAACCAGTGTACGGCATGTGGGAAGGAAGAATTTACAGCCGCGTGCAAGGGGAGAAAGATCGTCACCTTTTCAACGTAGTAGGCATCAACGTGCGGCAGTGCGATTGTGTCGCAGACCCCGTAAGGGGAAAAGGCTTTCGAAGTGTTGGGCGCGAAATTATGATGTACTTGGATCCAAAGACCAATGAGATCATGGATACCTGGGAGAATCCGTGGACGGGTCAAACGGTCGATGTGGTGCACGTCGCCAACGACCCTGTTAGCATGCGTTCGTATGCATATGAAAAAGATGAAGATGGTAAAGTAACCGCCAAAACTAGTTTTCGAAAGTATGGTGATGTTGCAGTAACATCGTACGAAATACCTTTGTTCTACAACAACCCACTCTCAGGCGATTATCAAAAATATGTCGGAGGTACCTATCATGCCATGGAAATTTTCAATACCTACTACAAAGCAGAGGAGCTTACGAATTCGAACATCAAGGATTTGAGCCAATCGAATATTTCTTGGTCCAGGATTTCCCAATGGTTACCATGGATGGAAATGGGCAGCAGACCAGGTTGGATTATCGCAAATGCTACTGGGGAAAGTATTTTAGAGAAGGATGCCGTTTGGCCGCGAATTCAAAAGATATTAGATGAACGCTACCCAACTTATAGTACACCTCCTGCACGAGATGATAAAAGGCCCAATGAAACCTCATGGACGGTTTTTAAGAAATTTTTAGCGGAGAAAGCGGAAACTGAGGAAGGTAAAAAAGAATAAGCAACCCGAAAAGCAATTTTATGGCACAACTAGAAGTAGGGCAAAAAGCTCCCGAGTTTACATTGGTTCGTACCGATTTACAACCAATTAATTTAAGCGATTACAAAGGAAAAAACCTCATCTTACATTTCTTTCCTTTGGCATTTACAAGTGTTTGTACAGAACAACTATGTACCGCAAACGGACAAGAGAACGATTACGCCTCCTTGAATGCAGAAGTCATTGGGGTTTCCGTTGACTCTCCATTTGTTCTCGATAAGTTTTCCAAAGAAAATAGTTTGAATTTCCCCTTAGGTTCCGATTTCAATAGAAAAGTAAGTACGGACTATGGCGTTTTGTTCGAAGGAGATTTTGCGGGCATGACCGGGTTTTCAATGCGGTCTGCATTTGTAATAGATGGCGAGGGAATCGTTCGGTATGCTGAAACTACCGATGGAAAGACGCTGCCCAGTTTTGAAAACATAAAAAACACCTTGGAAGCTATTTGATAGTTCTTCTCAAAATACTCCCTTATGAAGAAAATATTCATAGCACTTCTAATTGCGATTTCACCTTTTCTTTTCGCCGGCAGGGCCTATATACAGGAGCCATCCGAAACTTTCAACGATTGTGACGGCTGCCCCGAAATGGTGGTCATACCCGCCGGATCGGTTTATATAGGTTCCCATGAAGAGGAAATCGGAAGAAAGAAAGGAGAACGTAAGCGAGTAAAAGCGACGATTGTCAAACCTTTTGCTATGGCAAAAAATGAGGTGACACTTGCGCAATACCGTATTTTTATGGAGGAAACGAACTATAAGTCGAATCAGGCCTTTTATAAAGGAGAACCTTTGGTGGGGTGCAATTTTTTTGATGGAAAAAGCTATGGTTATGTTGCCGAACATAATTGGAAAAATCCCGGATATCCACAACGGGAAACAGACCCGGTTGTTTGTGTAAGTTGGAGCGATGCCGATGCGTATGCACAGTGGTTGAGCAAGAAGACCGGACGAACCTACCGCGTGCCCTCGACCGTTGAATTTGAATACGCCTCAAGAGCTGGTAGCAGCAGCCCTTGGTTTTGGGGTACAAACCCCGAAGAAGCCTGTGAATATGCAAATGTAGGCGACAGGGCTTTTGCCGATAAGTTTCCTTCGAGGGCTTCTTTTCCTTGTACCGATGGCTATGTCTTTACCACAAGGGTCGGAAGGTTCAAACCCAATAAATTTGGCTTGTACGATATGATCGGCAATGCTTGGGAATGGACGAATGATTGCTTTCATAACGACTTGACAAATGCCCCGGTCGATGGTTCGTCATTCACAGATAATACCGATGATGCCTGTACCTGGCGAACTCCCAAAGGCGGCAGTTGGATCAGTGGCATCGCGTGGAGCAGGGCCGCAGTTCGCTCGCGAGACGGTGCCGATTACAAAAGCTTTATGCTGGGTTTTCGTGTCGCGGCCGCAGTAGACAAATAAATTACTACTCCGTTATTCTATCCAAATCGTGGTATTTAAAATCGGCAGCTGTCGTCAGCAAAGAATCGGTTGACAACACGGTAATCTTATCCCGATAGCTGAAACGATTAGCACTTAACCTCACTTGATAACTAAAGTACTTATCTCCAAAGGCACAATCCTTGTCATTCATATACATTTCGTAGCCATCGGCCGTTTTTTTAACATGCATATCACAGAAATCGGGGTACGCACTAATCTCGTCTTTTTTAAGACTGTCTAATATGCTTGGATTATTCCATGCCCCGATGTATTTCTTTTTATCCTTGAAAGGCCACATTTTCACCTTAACCATGCCAAGAGAATCCACAGCTAGCGTATAAATACGCTGGCGATAGGTAGCCGCTGGATCGTGGTCCCGATACTCTTCAACATAGAGCACGTTTTCGCCAATTTCGGGTTTATCCAATTTAATATAGTGTGATTGTACCTGCAAATAACCCCCTTCGCCCGAATCATCTAACAACCAAATCGCTTCCCCATTATCCTTGGCGCTGGCTATTTGCTTATCATTATTGTATGTTCCCGGCCAAAAGGTCATAATTTCCCGTATTTGGGCCGCTGCGCTATTGTCTTCCTCGATCAGGGGTTCATCGGGTCTTTCTGCAGTAGTTTTGGGCGTATCCTTACAGGATGCAACCGCGATTAACAAAAATCCGCAGTATATGGTACTTTTCAATAAATAATTCATTTTACTAGTTTTAAAGGATGATTTTTTTTCGGTACTATTCGTTGACTTTTATGATAAATGAACCATTAGTGCACTGCGGTTCAAATAATCATCTAGTTCTCATTAATTTTAGTTAAATTAGTTAACTATTAATAAAGTTAATCTTTTTTTATTAAAAATATATTTAAATGTGCGAACTATCAATACCATCAGGAATTCATAACGGAGCGCTGGTAGGGTATCTGCATACCGCAACCCTTAGCACAACAGATTTAGATACTTATCATCATTTTTACGGGGAGGTGATGAAAATGCAGATCGAGGCTATTCCCTTATCGGAAGAAGCAAAAAATACCCGTCGTACTTTTTGGAACATCCCATCGGACATTGATTTTGATCTGTACCACTGCTACCGGGCTACGGTACCCAGTTTAATTCACTTACGGATCCTACATTTAAAAAAGGCCACCGCACATATACATACGAGTTACAACTCCTACGAAACAGGTTCTTTTTCTTTGGGATTCCCTACCTCCGACGCAAAGAGAATGGACAAGCGAATGCAAGCATACAATGTACAGGCTATGGCCCCCATGCAATTGGGCGATATTGTACGTCCCGATGGGAAATCTGGACACTATTTGGAAACTATTTACCAAGGTCCCGATTACTTACATTGTGTGGGTATCGAACGTGTAAATTACCCGCAACTGGCGCCTTGTGATCCCGCTGACGGTTTCGGAGGCCCTGGGTACTCCGCTTTTGTTGCGAGGGATTCTGATGCTGAAATTTCTTTTTATACAGATGTATTGGGCTTAAATTTAGTTTTTGATTCTGTTTGGGAAGCGGCCGATGATGGCGCCTTGGGTGTGCTGCCGGGGACACCCTTTCGATTTGCCGGACTCTATGCAGAAGGCGCCAAACAAAACCATCTTTTGTTTCTTGATTTTCAAGATGGTAATATGGTCGATACGGGAGTGCAGAGTTGTGTTCCCAACCAAGGCTTGGGCATGTGGACTTTTCAAACCAGTGCTATCGACCAAGTAATCGAAAAGGCAAGAAAGCAAGGGATTACCGTTTTATCAGAAGTACAGGAAGTCTCGGATGCGATTTTAGGAAAAGGAAAAGCGTGTTTGTTCGAAACACCGAACGGCTTTTATGTTGAACTATTTGAAAAAAGCTAATGGACACTATTTTAAAAAATTTTACAGAAATTCTTTGTGGTACTTTGGACAACCAAACGCAGGTAGATGCGGAACGGGCAGCCGGGAAACAATTGCATCCCTATGCCAAGCACGTAACCGGCATCTGCGATGACATCGTGATGAATCGTCCGCAGGATCATGAAGGCATTTATATTTTAGAGGAAAGTTATTATCTGCACCCGGGCAATGAAACCATGGAACTAAAGCCCTTGTTATTCTATGTGCGATCGGATGGTGAATCAAAAGCGCTATTACAATCTGTACAAATACCAGAACACATTACCAAGGAAGAAGCTACCAACGCCAACGAATCCTTGATATTCGATTGGAACCAACTCGCTTTTAGAAATTTTGGCGTGGCCGAATATACCTGGTATGAATCCGAACAGTGCTTCAAAGTGGATCATGAGGCCGACATGGGAAACGGCATCACCTTTCGATTGATCGAAACCCTTAATCGGGAAGGGCTCCAAGTAATGGAACTCGTTCATAAAGATGGGGTGAAAATCACCCCCTACGACACCCCTATTCACTATAAACCAGTCGCTATTGGAAGCTAAAGACCAAACTTTTGGAAAATTACTGGGTATCGCAATTTTAGGTACCATTACCCTTATCGTAACCAATGGTATGACCATTTCGGGAATTACCGTATTCGACGATGCCATCCTCACAGATTTCGGATGGACCAAATCAGAATTGAAGTTCAGAGATCTTATCAATCTTGTTTCTTCTTCCTTGATCATGCCCTTTGTTGGGGTTATTATCGATAAGTATGGAGTGAAGCGTTTTATGATTATGGGGCTCCTTATGATTTCCGCCTTGTATTATCTCTATTCTCAAATCGAAACCACCTGGCAGATGTACGCCATTCATCTTGGGTTTGCCTTCGCGGTTTCTGGTGCTGGCACATTGGCAACCATAATTATGGTATCACAACGGGTCGTTAAAAATAGAGGCACGGCCATCGGCATTGCTTTGGCGGGCACTTCTTTAGGCGGTATTATCATTCCTCAAATTGGCAGACCTTTGTTGGAAAAGTTCGGTTGGCGTACCGCTTTTCAATATGAGGCGCTCATACCACTACTTATTTTGGTTGCGTTATTAATATTTCTAAAACCAGTTGTCTATAGGAAAAAAGCAGCGGCACAAGCCACAGAAAAAGATGAGGAAACCGGACTCACAGAGCTCAACTTTTCAGCAGCCTTGAAATCTCCCGTTTTTTGGGCCATATCATTTACAGGGGTCTTTTGCTTTTATAGTATTTTAGGCATCATCAGCAATCTATTCCTGTATTTAAAGGAGCTTAATTTTTCGAATGCAGAAGCGGCAAATGCCTTTAGTATCTTCTTTGCCATTATGCTGGTTGCCAAACTAAGTTCGGGAGTGGTAACCGACTTTATCAACCAATACAAACTCTTTAGAATACAGCTTACCGTAATGGCCATGGGAGTTGTGGGGCTTGCCATGCACTCAGAAAGTTTAATATGGCCCTCCCTTGTGGCGATAGGCCTTGGATGGGGAGGTCTTTATACCTTGCTCAACTACATCATCATTACCACCTTCGGGGTAAAATCTGCCGGAAAAATCGGTGGGGTCATCTCTTTTTTTGAAGGGGTCGGCTCCGGTCTGGGAATGTGGCTTACAGCGGTTATTGCTGATCAAACAGGTTCATATAGTACCAGTTTTTGGGTCATCGTGGGGCTCCTTGGAATCGCATTGGTGATTTCCTTTTTTATTCGACCGATTCTTGCCAAAAAATCCAAAGTGCCGGTATCACAACCATAGCGCAAACACTTTTTGCCCAACCAAGAAGTAGGGAAGATTACCTAATCAGCTACGTATATTTGTGATATAATGTTCACTAAATGAAAAGGAGTGGTTTGGACACGGTAAAGCCTGATGATACCTCTACCGGTATCCAAACCGCTCCTTTCACTATTCGTACTCTGCAAATATGATCACGGTCGCCCACCCTCGAAAGGGATCATCGGCATTTTTATCAGCTAGCATAATCTGAATTCTAGCTGTAACCGTTCCGCGATCTCGGTCATCAACAATGGCGTCCGTATCCATCTGCAGTGTTTCCAAATGATGATCACCGTTGGTGAATTTTAGTCTGAATCCATTAAGGACGGTTTCAGCTCTAACAATTCTTCTACCAAAGGTATGCTCTGTAAAAAAATCGATTTGATTTTCATTGCCTTTGGGGTTTCTTGTACCAAAGTTGACGGTCTTTGTGATAAATGTTACTGGCATGTCTACAATTTTAATTTAGTTCAACTATCTAGAGTGTTTTTGAAAATGCCAACCCTTTTCCAATTCCAGTTATAGAAAGAGGTTGGAATGAACCTAACCAAGTTTTTTTAACCGAATGGCAATTTCCTTCTGAGCGCCTGAAAACTGCACATCTAATTCCTGTAAGGCTTCCTTGGCAAGGTTCTCCCTTTTTACAACATCGTAAAAATCATAGGAGTTATTTCTGATTGGTGTAAGGTTGATTCGTTCAAACATTCTTTCTGTTAACAAGTCCCTAATAAGCGGACCCCAGGGCCAAGGCCAAGGACCATTATCGTCTGGTGCAGGATACCAGCGACTTCCTAAATTAATTCCTCCCGAATAGATAGCAGGCCCTGACCAAGGTGGTCCTCCCCAATTTCCCAACCTAGAATCATGATCTCGGTAACCTATAATTGGACAGGGCCACGGATCATTCGGATCTGGAGTATACCCGACCAAGTCATTGATCCTTGTCAGCTCTTGTGTTTTTATAAAATTTTTTAAATAATTTTTCGCTTCTCCCGTAAGTTTATGGGTTCCTGAATCAAAAAAGGATTTTGGTAACTTCATTTTTTTCATTTTTAGTTTAACAATCATTATCTTTCAATTTGTAATGAATCAACTGAACAAATTCAAAATCAGTCATCTTAGCGCATAAGAATTTCATTATTTCTTCCCCCAAATGTCCGCATCTATCTGATTTTAATGAATGATCGGATGACCCAAAAAAAACTTTGAATAGACCTAAAATAAAAGGTTGTTTAACCCTACGGATAAGGGTTCAATTACTGGTGTGAAAATCTTATAGAGACCGTTCCTTTGAAACACATTAATACTTAAAACAGAAGATGATGAAACTTAAAACAACAGCAATATTCGCTATCGCAATTTCAGTAGTTATAGGTTGTACCGAATCTGAGAATAAGCCTACAGTGTCAATACCAAACAACTCTATTTGCTTGGATTATTCGAAAGAAGCACCAAGTGAACTACCTGTTGAATTGATTTACGATATGGTAAGTAAATATGATAGTTTTCAATTGGATGCTATCAATACTTCAAAGAATTTTGAGGCACTGTTAAACGATTCAGGGAAATATGAAGATGCAGAGGTAATATGGTTCGATTTGGAAACTTTAAAAAAATTTATTTACCATATTGAATATGAGACAAAAAAAAGAGATTCGTCCATCACGGCCAAAAACCTTGGGATTCATGTCTATTACACGGCATACCCACAACGTAGAAATTGGGATAATTCGAAATATCAAAAATCTTTGTTGAATAATTCAGGCCCAATTGTTCCTTTAGAATATGAGCAAAGACATACTCTTGTAATGGTCCCTACAATGAAGCTCAAAAATATAAATACAGATTATAACCCGTTGGACAAGGAGACTTTCTTAAACGGCCTCTTGATAGATAATAGCAATAAATATGAAAAAGGTTCTTCCGCCAAAGTGATCAGTATCGGTTTAGCTGAAGCGGAGAAGCAAAATGCTCAAAACCACGGAGGTTTGTTTCCACCAAAAAAATCGAATGGCTTGGCCTTCACAAAATACTAGGAGCACTTGAACTACTACCCTGAAATGCATCATATTCTACTGGGCATACAACTATTGTGTGCCCTTGTGGGGTTGTTCTATATTAAAGAGCTTAAAAATTCGTATTGGAAATGGTTTCCTGTCTACTTGACATTTATTTTTGCTCAAGACATATTCTGGACTTTGAGACCTTCTGAAATGCGTGATTTCAGCGAAGAGTATTATGCGTTTGTTGGTATCCCCGTTCAATACTTATTTTTATTCTGGTTGTATGCCTACAAATCATTGAACAATGAAAAACTATTCTACTCCTTTGCCTTAATTTATTTGCTAACTTATATTCCTACAGAATTATATCTTGGAAAAATAGATTTGGTGTATTCAATTAATTTAACTGTGGGCACCATATTATTGGCTTTTCTAGTTGTAATGGAGTTCTTGAAGCAGATTAAAAATGATAATATATTGGAATTTCGAAAGAACAAAATGTTCTATATCAATATAGGGGTTATTCTTTTCTATATAGGAACATACCCCTTTTTTGCATTCGAAAACGTACTTTCTCAAGAACCATACATTGCGTTATGGAATGGGTATTATCTGTACTTTTTACTTTCTAATTATAGTTTGTATCTTATGTTTACAGCTTCTTTCATATGGGGGAAACATCCTTTAAAATAATGTTGGTCATTTTTAACGTGATCCTGGTTGCCTTTATCGGGGGGATCATCGTTTTCATTCGCGAATATCGCATGAGGAAAAAGTCACACGAAAAGCAACTAAGCACCATTGATTTACAACATAAAAAAGAGCTTTTAAAGACACAATTAGAGATTCAGAATCAGACCATGGTGCACATTGGCAGAGAAATACACGATAACGTTGGCCAAAAACTCACCTTGTCGAGTATGTATTTGCAACAATTGGTATTTGAAAACAAGCCTTCAAAACTCATGGATAGTTTAAATGAGATCAATGATATCATCAACGCATCGCTCACTGAACTTCGGCAGCTATCCAAATCCCTGACCGACGATAACATTGCAATAAACTCCGTTTACGATTTGATTGAAATGGAATGTGCAAAACTACGGGAGCTGAAAAAATATAAAATCACCTTTAAACGTACTTCCGAGCTACCTGCCATCAACTACCAGAAAAAGAGTGTATTGCTGAGGATTGTTCAAGAGTTTTTTCAAAATAGCATTAAACATTCGCAATGCAAGGCACTAGCGGTTCTACTTGGCAAGGACAAAAATAAATTGCACCTAACCCTAAAGGACGATGGAATTGGTTTTGACGTTGAAAATTTGAACACCAGCGGTATTGGCTTAAAAAACATACAAAAAAGGGTTGAGATGATTCAAGGAATCTCCACATTGGAAAGCAGTAAAGAATCGGGCACGAGATTGTCTATAAAAATTCCAATCTAAATGGCCTACAAAATTGCAATAGTTGATGACCATATTTTAATAGCAGATGCTTTAAAAGGTATCATTTCAAAATTTGCCAAGTTTGAAGTAATGCTGGTGTGCGAAAATGGTCTGGACTTTCAGAACAAAATTGGTCAGAGTTCCTTACCTGATATTGTATTATTAGATATCAGCATGCCGATCATGGATGGTTTTGAGACCGCAAAGTGGCTAAAAGAAACGCATCCCGAAGTTTTGATTATGGTTTTAAGCATGCAAGATGATGAACAAAGCTTAATTAAAATGATTAAAAATGGCGCCAAAGGATACATGCTTAAAAATGCCCGTCCCAATGATTTAATAATGGGATTGGACAAACTAATAACGCGGGGTTCCTTTTTTCCAGAATGGGCCACTCAAAAAGTAGTCACCTCTATTAGCGAAAATACCATAAACGCAGCTCCCAAAATACAATTGTCGGAAAGGGAGCTTGAATTTCTCACCTACACAACTAGCGAAATGACCTATAAGGAAATTGCCGAAAGAATGTTCTGCAGTCCCCGCACCATTGAGAATTATAGAGATAGCCTATTCGAAAAATTAGCCCTTAAATCAAGGGTTGGGCTCGCCGTTTATGCGTTAAAAAATGGATATTCAGTATAGCCTACGTTGCTATCTACAAGATTTGTCAGCAGTTTATTTTTTGGATAGAAAGGCCTTTGCCTTAAGAATAAATTCATCTTTAGTTTTCCCTTCATGAGCACCGTGGGCTACATCTGGCAATACGCAAAGATCTGATTTGGGCAGGTTTTTCTTCACCCGAACGACCTCTTCAAAATCCATACCCTCATCATCATCGCCCAATATAATCAATACTTCGGGTTTTATGTCCTGTAATTCTTCATTGGTCAATCGGACGGTGTAATTGAGAAATTGATCCATCAAGGCCTTTATCTTTTCATCTGTACCATGATCCGCTGCCAACCTTGGAAAATTGCCCCTATTTTCAAACGTAAAGGCCTTTTTATATGCTGGAAAATCATTGACGGTCCAGGTCCCGACCGCTCCGATGGTGATCATTGATTCTATCAAGAGCGGATTCATCAAAGCAAGCTGGTAAAGGATATCTCCTCCAAAACTAAAACCGATTGCTTGGATCTTGTTCAATTTCAAATAATGCACTAAGGAATTAACATCCTCAGCTACCGATTTTATAGATAGATCTTCCTTAAAGGCTTCCGATTTCCCATGCCCGGTCAAATCAACCAGGTACACTTCATATTCCTTATCAAAGTCTTTAACGTACGGCTTCCATGATTTGGAGGAAAGCGCGTAGCCGTGCAAAAGAAACAAGGGCGTTCCGTCGCCATGCATTTCATAGTAGATCATTTTTCCATTGATCAAAACTGATTCAGATTTTTTCGGGACTTGAGAGAAAGTGGCGGTTGTCATCAATAGGAGGCTTATAAAGATAGGAGCTATTTTCATCGGGTTCACGAGTGTTTCATTTTTTAATGTAGGCATTTTAGATGTCGATATCAAAGTACTGTTTCAACCTGTTTTCAAATTCACTTTCCTCAAAATTCACTTCCTTTTCGATTCCAGACAGGGTAATTTTCAACTGCGTATTCGTCAGCGTCATCCTCCCGTTGGTCTTTGCGATGGAGATCAGTTTATTCTTGGTAAAATGTGAATCTTTACTCGTCTGGTGAAATTCGCACCTTTCCTTAAATTCAGCAAGTTCTCGCTCTTCAATTCTGAAAATATACTGCGGTAGTAAATCATTGCTCTCCACTTCGTTTATTCGATAGTATCCCCTGTCATATGCATCAAACTGAAATTGACCAAAAGGATCCAATATCCTTTGGCCCGTTTGCAGCGCCAAGGGTTCTAGTGAAAATTTTCCAAAACCCACATCAACTAAAAAATTTTGTGCTTCCAAGTGCACCACAATCGCCAAATGGTCGTATTCTGGGCTGTATTCTTCATTTTCGGTATGAACTCGTGCCGAAATCAACAGTGCATCAAATCCTATTTTCAGAAGCAGTTGATGAAACAATCCATTTAGTTCATAGCAAAATCCGCCACGTTTTTCAATAATTACTTTTTGATAGATGGCATCTAATGAAAGACTTATTTTCTTCTTATAATGGATGTCCAAATTCTCAAAGAGGATACTTAATAAATGTTGCTTTTGAAGTTTGAACAGGGTATTCCGGTTCACCCGTGGTGGATCGTGAAAACCGATTCTATCCAAATATGCTTGCAGGTCTATCAAAGCTAGTGAATTGATGCTATAACCGTATTTAAGTTTTTTTGAACCTCCATAGGTATTGTCCCATTTTCAAGCCAACAATGCACGTCGGACGTATAGTTCATTCCCAGGTAATTAGCAGTTTCAATAAAGGGCATATGAAATCCGTTCTTTAGTTCTTTATCAGAACCGCAACTGATAACCGCCATTTCTATACCTCTCAATTTTCTACCCGTTTCCTTTGCTATTTTCAAACAATCCGAAATTCTGTCAAAAAAGGTTTTCATGGTGCCGCTCATAGAATACCAATATACAGGTGTTGCAAATAGTATAATTTCATAAGTGTTTACAATTTCCTTGATCAATGGGTGAAAATCATCGTTCTTGTTTTTGAATTCATAATCGAATTCCGCTATATTTTTTGTTTTCAAATCGATTACCGGGTAGCTTATTTTTTCACTGATGAACGAAACTATTTTTCTTGTATCCCCGTTGCTGTTAGAGCTCCCAAGAATTATAATTCCCTTTTTCATTTGTCCTTGTTGGTTTGCAGTTTTTAAATCAATTTTTTGCGTAGAAAAAGGAAGTAACTTTGGGTTGTCTGGCTGCCACCTGCTTAACAAAAAAGTGTTTCCAAGCTTCAGGGCAGTGGTCCTGGTCAAGAAAACCTAAACCTCTCATAAAGTCTTTGCTAGTTATGTTTTATAAACCTTCTCAGCTGAAGGCTTCTTTTCGATACTATATAAATAATCTCCAAGGCTATTTTCATAAGACGAAATGACATCCTTGATTTTTCCCTTATCAATATCTTATTTTAACCCAAGAATCTATAGCAAAAGCTTGGTTTAGCTCGCTCAAAAGCCTTTCTCTCTCTTGCTTATTACCACAGGCTACGGGTACACCTACATAACTCAATTCTTCTCGTAAAATACCATCTGTATAGCTATGCCCAAGTGATTCGAGTTTCTCAATAACTGCCATTTTATTGCTAACATCTTTGAAAACGCCTACTACAATGACACAGTTCAAAGTTTTGTTAGGAGT
Organism: uncultured Flavobacteriaceae bacterium; assembly: GCA_938010765.1. GTDB lineage: Bacteria > Bacteroidota > Bacteroidia > Flavobacteriales > Flavobacteriaceae > Pelagihabitans. The sequence continues at coordinate 65,138 of CALLVX010000024.1, forward strand.
TGTTTGCTTAACTTTGGTTACCACGACGGGTTCCTCTGTTCTAGTTTCAAGTATTGTTTTCTCTTCTCGTTGTAATAAAGGTTCTTGCTCTTTTTCTTTTACTACAGGAGTTACAATACTATCAGTAACTTTCTTTTGGGTTTCAGAAAGCAGTATAGATTCGTTATCGTCATTTATAAGTTTTGATATACTATCAGCAGCAACAGCCTTATTTTTTTTAATATCTGAAATAACTACCGCGGTGTTTATATCACTGTCGTAAGCATCTTCTACTTGAATAGTTGTAGCTGCATACGTATCTGAATTTGTAAAAAGATATTGGGAATCCTTCTCTTTATCCGCAATAAGAACGGACTCCACTTGCGGTTTACCCGATTCTGGAGAGGAAATAACTACTACTTTTTCCGTCGTTTTAAACAGAAATTGGTAGATAAAGACCGAGAAGATAGCAATTACAATTAGTGCAATTGTAAAATCCCATTTGCTTTCTTAGCAGTTTCAATATTGAGTTACCTTTATTCAAACGATTTTCGTCATACAGACAAATTGGCCCTGCACGAGACCGCGAAGCATAGAAAATGAGTAACTTTCCTTTTCGCCGCAGGCCCGCCTACAATTGTCGGATAGGCCTCGGAGCAACTTGGTTGACGGTAGTCAATTATAAAACTCGGTAATCGGGCGCAATAAGTGTAACAACTAGTATTTCGCATTGTCTTTCCCTTACCATACTGCAATGAAAGCGTATTTTCAGTTATATCGTATGGAAAAACCATAATTGTAAATGAATACTACTAGCGGCCACCCTATGAAGAAACTAATAATGCGTTACTTTCTGTGTTTGACAACCATCGTTGCAAGCGGTCAAATCAATAAAGAAGTCTTTGAATTTGAGTATGAAAACACGGTACTCAATGGCGTATTGAACACGCCCAAAAATAAGATTCCCAAAGGGTTGGTGCTTATGGTACATGGTTCAGGACAAACCAATTCCGTCGCCCAAGAATGGCACTATGACATACGGGCACAATTCGTAAAATCGGGATATGCCGTTTATATGTGGGATAAAATGGGATGTGGTAAAAGCGGAGGTGCTTTCGATTACAACCAATCTGTACAAAGCAGTGCCCAAGAAGCCATAGCCGCTATCAAAGCTTTACAACAAAAACAAATACCCGGTGCTGAAGAAATTGGACTTTGGGGCATTAGCAGGGGCGGTTGGATCAACCCATTGATCATTAACCAATATGATGGAATCAAATTTTGGGTATCGGTCAGCGGAGTTGATGACAAAGAGAATTTTAAATACTTACTTGCCGAAAACCTACGAATTAATGGACATCCCAAGGATACGGTACAGTTACTAGTTGATGAATTGCAAGAGGGGGTTCGCCTAACGCATACCGGTGAAAGCTACGAAACCTATCTAGCGGCCACCAAAAACATCAGAAAAAATGATTTTTTGACACGGTTTAACAATGGGACAAGTATTACGGAAGAGGGCTACTATGCGTACCAAAAATCATTTATGAAAGAAACGCTCGACAAAGCCTCCGGTCTGGTCGTATATGTAAAAGATTTTGAGAAAATCCTAGCGAATGTAGACTGTCCCGTTTTGGCATTGTTCGGAGAGAAGGATATGAACGTAGATTGGACCAAAACCAAAACTTTATATGAGAGCACACTTGGTCGAAATACAGCCTTGACCATCGCATCGTTCCCGGATTGCAATCATAATATGTTTAAATGCGATACTGGCGGTTTTTATGAGATTCAAGACGATAAGTTACCATGGGACCGGTGCGATGGCGTTATTGACACCATGGCGAATTGGCTGTTAGAAATGGAACAAACTACCAATACACCGAAAATGCCATAGAAACGCTCTTTTCAATGCCGGGTGTTTATGTTCTATCGTTATTCGATCGAAAAAGTACATGATGTATGCAAGCAACCCCGCTTTTTAATAAAGTGATCTAAACACCCTCATCAATAGAAAGTTTCCCTGCCCCATTGAATAGAAGAAAGAGGCTCATTGCCAACATTACGGAAGCGGGCATAGTTTTACCGATGCCATGCCCTGCGGGCACATGATACACAAATGCCGCGACCAAAAAGTAAATCACCAAGGGAATCGCTGCCAGTCGTACTTTCCAACCCAAAGTTTCTAGAACATAGGCGATAAAAATACTCCAAGAGGCCAAATAGGTAAAGAACAACGGAGCCGGAAAGTGCATACCACTAGGTTCTTCGAAAATTTCTCAATGATGTTTGCTAAATATACCTGTTCATTAAGCGCCAAAATAAGGTGCAAGGTGAAAATAATATGAATGAATACAGGCGCGTACCTTTTGAATCGGTTTCATTTGTCAAGGATCTTAAAAATCATACGGCAGTTTTGTTGTGCTTAGCATAAGACCATCTTTCAACAGTTTTACAAATCGTCTAACAATTTATTGAATTCCACAATAAACCCGTCTGCATCATAAAATTTACTGACCATCACCCTAGTAGGTGCTTTGCCATCATAGGAGGGGTATTCGACTAAGGTAGGTTCTCCCAATATCTCTATATTTGCCACCTTGCGTATCTTTGCAAATTGCTCCGCTTGGTTTTTACTATTAAACAGCAAAACGATATTCTGCGGGGTAAAACCCTCTTTTCGAATCGGCTTGTCTATCTTAAATTCGCTTTCATAGTCATATTCTAATAAGCCAAGTACGCCTGAAAATTTTGTAGTAGCCTTTAAAAATACGAGGCGCAATACCTGCTCACGTTCAGGTGCATCGGGGTGCGGTCTTTTAATCAGGTTATCATAAATCACTTCCATTCCAATGGCATCGCGGTATAGTTTTAGGGACTCCTTTACATCTCGAACAATCAAAGTAGTTCTTCGAAATATCAGGGGAAGATCTTTTGGCTGAACTAGTTCCTCTTTTACGTGTTTTTCTACTGTTTGCCCTGTTTGGGTCGACTGTGCCATACAAATGGGAAGTACCGTTAAAAAAAATAGGATCGATAGAAGTGAACGTTTCATTTGTATTGATTTAAGTGATTTATGAAAATTACCGCCCTGCAACCTTGGTAACCGAAAATCGGCGCGGTCTTACTTGTTCAACATTTGATACAGGACCACCAAGTGCCCATCAAAATCGGTAAAAGCCTGTTCTATAAATGCAGCATATTCATTTTCGTCTTTCTTGATATCGGTAGTCGCGAGTCCGAGCGCCTTTATGTTTTCGATTACGCCTTTCAAATCATTTACTTTAATGACCGACGCCGTCATTTTGATCCCTTCTTGTTTTGGTAAGGATACCCCACGAACCTCTGTAAGCGCAAAGGTGCGTTCTTGTGAAGGGCTATCCATGGTGGCAAAGTTTAGTTTCGCCTCTTTTGGAATGTTGAAAACGGGATAGGAGAACGAATCTTCCGCAGAGGGTTCAATATAATTGATGGTAAACCCTAAGATATCGCGATATACTTTTAAAGATCTTTCCAAATCTGCCACCACTAGGGTGATTCTTTTATACAATACAGACATAAAACTCGTATTAGTGTTAGTAGTCATTTACAAATTCAATAAACTCTATCCATACCCCATCTGGAGACCGTACGGAAAAAATCTTGAGATTCCCATAGGGAGGCACATAGACCTTTTCTATTGCTGAATTTAACTCAACTCCCCTTTCTATCAATGTTGTTGCATATGCTTCGGCATTCCGTACCGGAAAGCGATACAGTAGTATACCAAGGTTCGGCGGAACCGCTAAACGCGAACAGTCCTTGCCGTTTAGCTCATTGGTCTTAATATATTCTATGGAGCCGAAATTGTTTATGTCGGGACGAACAATATCGATCGGTACCGTAATATCCTGATTCATATTCGGAGGAATTCCGATGACATTATGCCCAGTCTTTCTATCCAGACCGGGAGTTTGAAAGAACATTTCAAAGCCCAGTTTATTTACGAAAAAATCATAGGAATCTTTCATATCCCGAATGATGACCGATGAATTAAAAATGCGGCTGGTCTTCTTCATATGATCAAACCCTTCCAAGGGCGGTGCATATCGTTGCATGAAGGCAATGACAATGCCATCGGGGCCCTTCATTAAAACCTCTGAAACATCGTAGGGGCCGAAGGTATAGCGCAAAGGATCTGAAAACCCGTTCCAACCTTCGGCCTGTAGTTCCCGATATAATTCATTCATATCGTGGGTTCTGATATTAATATCGAAAATGCCTCCTGTATCCCAAATGTAAGCAGCTGAACGTATCTGCTGTTGTGCTACATTTTTGAATTGCACCAACCGTAAAAACCCTTCATGATCGCCTTCATTTTGTAAAAGTGCCTCTTCAATTTCGACTTGCTCAGGCAAATGCCATAACTTTTTTAATACCGAATCACTTTTAGCCCTGCTTACGGTTACCCAACCGCATACCTTTTCAAAAAAATCAATGCTACGCTCCATATTGGAAACACTGAAAATAACTTCTTGAAAACCTTTTATAGGGGAATCTTCTGATGAAAAACGAAGATTGTGTTTAAATTCGGTCATATACTATAATTAAGTTTAAGGCTATCCTAGGAGATCCAACATTTCAAAAGCGGCGCGTTCTCCTGATTCCATTGCACCTTCCATGCCCCGATTAACGACGGCGGTATGTTCTCCTGCAAAATGAATTCTGCCATTGGGTTTGGCCATATGCTGTGCAAATTCGGTTATTTGCCCTGGTTTCCAATAGGCATACGCGCCACCTGCATAGGGGTTGTTGACCCACGTCCAATAATAGGTAAACCTCAAGGCCCCTTTTAAGCTTGGTCGCATGGCTTCAAGTGTTTTTGTGACCGTCGTAACTGCCGCTTTTTCGTCCATCTTATCGATTTCGAGAGCGACATTGCTGTTGAGATACGCTACACAACTCGTCACCTTATCCGGATCTACAGGGTCATTTTTCAAGGCCATAAAACGCCCTGCAAGTGTGTCGCTCCACATACTTGGTGGGAGCCCATCTTCTTCCCAATACTTTCGCGTAGGTACAAAATGAATCTGTACACAGGGAGTATAGGATAATTCTTGAAACGCCTTGTTTTGTATACTTTCCGGACTAGGTGACATTTTGATTCTGCGCAAGGCAGATGCGGGCAGGGTACACAGTGCATAACGAGCCCGTAATTTTTTGTCGCTCGCCAAGGTAATGGTTACCCCATCTACTTCCCCTACAATTCCCTTTACCGGCGACTCGAAAAGCACCTCTTGTTTCAAAGCAGCTCCCATGGCCTCGGGAATACGTTGATTACCGCCTACCGCAGCCCCTCCTTCCCCGTTAAAAGCGGCTTGTTGGGTAATAAAATTAAGAATCTGAAAGTACATTAATACAGAGATGCTCTTACCATCCACTCCATAACTTGAATTTGTCGCAACGGCCAATTTAATGGCTTCATCAGAAAAACCCTCTTCTTTAAGCACATCGTATACCGATCGGTCCCATTTTTGAAATTCGGGAGTGCGCCAAGCCGTTAGGTCATTTTTAGGTAGGGGATTGAGTTTGCTATAAACAGACCAGGCGGAAGAGGTCGGCGACCCTTTCCGAAACCCTTCCGGATGCGGATTCTCTGCGTGGCGCTCCCATTGCTCAGGAAGAATAAGATTATTATTTACGGCATAGAGGATTTCTCCTTTTCTAGGTTCCGTTCTCGGACGGTATTCTCCAATTTCAACACCGTATTGCTGGGCGGCATTCAGCAATCGAGCATACCCGCCTCCTATTCCGTTTGCTCCCAATTCGGGATGTCCGGGAACATTTTCTTCTTTGGCGGTATGCACCCTGCCTCCAAACCGATCGGTAGCTTCGACCACTTTTACCTTGAAACCTGCCTGCTCAAGAAGCAAAGCAGCATTGAGACCAGAAAGACCGGCTCCTAAGATAATAACATCTGCATCGAACGAATTTTTGCCCGCGTTTACACAAGAGTTAAGACCGAAATAAAACGGAGCGGCGGCAAGTAATAAGCCACTTTTTTTGAGCATCTCTCGACGATCTAACTGCTGCGGATTTGCCTTCTTCTTCATGTGTTACTACTTTTGGTTGGATAGGACAGCCAAATTATTTGCAATTCTTTATAAAACATGTACTTACTCCTCGTCCCATTTTAAGGGTTCGGCGAAAACGTCGGGTTGTTTCGCTTCGGTCGCCGCTATAAAATCTTCCGGCAAATCTTCTTTGTCAAAAAAGGTACTCCCGCTCGAAGTCCATATCATATGTCCCGGAGTACCTGCCATTTTTAATATGGATAGCCAAGAGGTCTGGCTGGTCCAATGATATTCGGCCGGAATATGGTTATACGACTTGTCGTACAGGTACTTCTTATCCACATCATAGGTATCCAAGGTCATTTCGGTGCGCCAGGTCTGCGATTTCTTTTCAAACCATTTGGTAAAGGCATGGCGGGTAATATGCATTTTATCTCCCATATCGGTAAATACCAAATCGAGCGGAGCTACGATCGCCGTACTTTCCATCGTAAAGCTTGCCTTGACCTCAGGGCCTTCCGGTGTCATAATGCCCCCTCGAATACCTGCTCTAAAAGGCGGTACCCCTACCTCCTCTCCTGTATACGGATTGGTCATTTCACTTAAAAAATCTTCAGTTTTTGGGTCTCGGTACAACAACCACCCTTTTGATTTTGTTTCTACATTGCCATTCTCCAACAAGCGCATAATCTTCATACCGCAGCCCGAATAACGAAATACTTCTTTGCCAAAAACATTGAGGCTATCGGGTTTATCGGGGCGTATCCCGAAGACACGCCCTTCGGAATACGAATACGTCATTTTCCCAGAAAGATCTCCCTGTATTTTTTCAAAAATCAGCAGTTTATCCTTTGGATCGGTAAGGTCATACGCGATGGTTTCATTTATAGAAGCACTATCCTCCTTAGTCGTTGCTGGGCGTGTAGATTTATCTTCAAAGCAACCCATAAGAATTAAGAAAACAAAGACGATCAACAAATTAGGTGTTAATAGGTGTTTAGAGGTGCTGAAGTCATTTTTCATTTTAAAATTGTCTTACTGTTTTTTTAAACTCATTTTTCACATTCGCAAATTGCAGAGGCCCAGTTCATTTGAAAACCGATTGTTTTGGCCTTGGGTTCGGCAAATCCCAGTGCGACAGAGGCCTGCTGCCCCTTTTCTTTTAGTCGAAGGAAAAAGAAATCGGCGTCTTCCAAGGCATAGAACGGGTATTCTTTATTACGTAATTGAATAAAGTATGTTTTGCCATCTACCGGGTTTTCTACGAAAGCGGTACCGCCCTGGTCATGTACACGAAGGCTTGTATATTTCTTATCTTTCGCTCCTGGCAGATAGTATGCCTTTTCATAAAAAGAGACATCACAACTGTAAAAATTCACCTTACGCATTTTGTGGGGTTCGCTATTAGGGTGCCCTTTGTAAAAAGAATCATCACTTATTAAAAATGTACGGTCTACACGCCAGTATTGCTTCTCTGAGACAATCATATCGTGTACTGAGTATCGCTTTTTATCCCCTTCCCCGAATTTGCAGGCTTTGTCGACCATACTTCCGTGGTATTGATCACCTACTCGTTGAAAGATAACATCGCAGCCGTCGAGTCCAAAAAGCGACGTCAACGAAACATTTTTAATCATTTCTTCGTGTGATTCCGATGCAAGCAGGTATTTCTCGGCATCCTTTAAAAAGTAAATTTTCATTCGTATACCGGGTGTTTCCCCTAAACTTTGGAACGAAACAATTCGTTGTCTGCCGACATTTGTGGGGTCGTTGTTTATATATTCCTCAATATAAAATACAAATTTCCCAATGCTATCTGCCATGATTCTTTTATGAATGGCGTGAATTTGATCGTGTTTTTCATCGGCCTTGCCCCACCAATCTTTCCTAGCTTCAACCCATAGTTGCTCATCATTGTCATATTCGCCTTCGAACCACTTCGCCAAAACCTGTAGATCCCTAATGTTGGGATCTGCGTCTTCGACCGCGAATGTGTCCGATACTTCAGGCGTAGCGGCAAGAATAAATAATAGAGGAAGCAATAGTAACAAAACGAAACTACCTTTTTTTACAAGCGATTTAGTCATAAGAAAAGTGTTTAGGCATTTAAGATAATATCTAGCGCAGCACGCTCACCCGATTCAAAGGCTCCTTCCATTCCACGCTCCATGATGGCGGTGTGTTCTCCACAAAAGCGAATATTCCCGTGGTTGTTGCGCATATGGTTTGCAAACTTTTTCACCTGTCCCGGTTGCCAATACACCCAATCTCCCGCACCATGAATATCACGTTCGCATGACTGGATCATTAACCGTTCTAATTTCCCTTTTGTTGAAGGTCTTAATTCGGCCAATTTGTTCTCTACATAGGTGAACACCTGATCATCGTTCATAAGTCTGAATTTGAGCGATTCGGGACCATTGATAAATGCCAAACCAGCATCGGGATCGTTTTTATTGCGCTTCGTGCGCACTGCAAAACGCTCCAAGGGTCCGTCGGTCCACATATTTGCATCCATACCATCTTGTTCCCAGAAGGGTTCTTTGATTAAAAAGTGCGCTTGCACTGAAAGGCCATAATCCATTTGATCGATCGCTTCTTTCGTTATTCCGGTTATATAGGGCTCAAAAGTTACATTTCGCAATACTGAAATAGGAATACTACAGACCACCTGTTTGGCGAAATATTCGCTACCGTCGGCGCAGCTTACTTGCACAATACCGTCCTGTTCTTTAAACCCAACAACAGTTCGGCCGAGTTGCACTTCGTTTTTCATACTGCCCGCCATGGCTTCCGGCAGCAAGGAGTTGCCCCCTTTGATCATTTTCCAGCTGGTACCATCGGGAAAAGACAGTTTTCCGTCACTGAAATTCATTACGTGGTAGCGTCGCAATTCGTTCATAGCAGAGGTATTATGCATACCCCCAGCATGAATTACAACGTTCATCAACTTAATGGTCTCTTCATTTACACCCTTAGATCGCAAGTATTGGTCGTGGGGTATATCATATTTATGATACTCGGGTTCGAGCCATGCGTTCAGGGGCTTCCCCTGTAACGGATTGTCCCGATGCGAAATCGTTGATAAAAATCGGTGTGGTAATAAGGTTCGGTCTTCTCCTTCCAAAGGATTCAATTTGTGCGATTCCCAATTTTTCGCATTGATATAATTTCCTTGAATATTGTACAGCCAAGGCCTATTAGCACCCCCTCCAGTGTCGGGATTGTGCATTTCCAAACCCAGTTTGTTTACCGTATTGATCATACGTGCGTAGTTCGCCCCAATATATTCTCCTGCCGCTTCGGGTTTCCCCGGTACATCTTGCAAGGTATATACACGGCCGCCCAAGCGTTGCCTGCCTTCTATAACCTGCACGTCATAACCCGACTCTTCCAAGAGCATGGCCGCATGAAGTCCGGAGAGTCCCGCACCTACCACCACCACGTCGTGACTCGATTTAACAGCCTTGTTTTTTACATGTACAGCCGGGGCCGTATTTTCAGGAACTGTATCCTTGGTATTGGGTGCACAACCGATCGGGAGTATCAATCCTGCCGAAGCACCGGCAAGCCCTTGAATAAATTTACGTCTGTTCGTTTTCATATATTGATTCTTTTTCCATGCCTAAATTCAATTTGATGACTACACGTTTTTAGGGTATTAAAACTGCTTAGACTTAGTACATCATTCTTTTTCCATTATTCTTTTGTAACTTCTTTAAGGTATGCTATAAGTGCATCTTGTTGTTCTTTCTTTTTAACCCCTATAAAGGCCATTTTTGTTCCAGGAACATAGCTTGCAGGGTTTTCTAGCCATTCACGTATCGTCTCTTCACTCCAAACAATCCCTTTGTTTTTCAATTCCTCCGAATACGCAAAATCAGTCTTCATGCCTGCTTTTTGCCCTAAAAACCCATTTAAATTGGGACCTACCTTATGGGGTTCTCCTTTTACAACGTTGTGACATGCGGCACATAATAGGAATACACGCCGGCCCAGTTTGTTTTCAGATTGGGGGATAGTCGCAGCAACTGCCGGGGCCTTTTGCTCCGTCGCTACCTTCTTGATATTGAATTCTGATGTAGGCTCGTCCTCTTGCTTTTTATCATTACCTCCGCAGGAAGTCACGCACCATATAAGGCCAATTACTAGATGCACAACAAAACTGCTACTGTAATTTTTAAACCTATGTTTAACTACAGCTAAAGGGCTGAAAATCGACTCGGTCTTCATTTTAAAAATAGTTTACCTAATTAATAGTTAAGAAAGTTAACTATTTTTTTGATCGATCCCTATAAAACCACTCAAAAGTTGATGACTTTATCATAAATAAACGGTTTAGTTCATTTTTTTAAGTTTATCAAGCTTTGCAGAAAGCATCTTTTGATCATACAATTTCCCTTGTTTAATGACCGAATGTATTAGGGTGGTATTTCTTATGTCTTTCAAGGGATCGGCATTTAAAATTACAAGATCGGCCCACATGCCCTCCTGTATGGCTCCTAACTCATCCTTCATATCGAAATAGCGAGCAGGGTTCACGGTAGCGGCCTTTAATGCCTCGAAGGGGGAAAGACCCGCTTTGACCAACACAGCCAATTCCTCATGAAGACTTAATCCCGGAGTCAGAAAAGCGATAGGGGTGTCGGTACCGGCCATGATAGGAATCCCTTTTTCATGTACTTTGCCAACCATCTTAAAATTCCATTCATCATAGGCCTTTCTAAAATCTGAAATAGGGTATTCTGTTAAGGCTATGGAACGTTCTTTCCAATAACGGCCAATAGAGTCCGGGACATAATCATAACTTTCTTGAAACGTTTCACGGGTATAATGCTTCCCCGAAAAAAAGGTATTGAGAGCCAAGGTTGGTATTTGCCAAGTATCATTCTCTTTCAAAACGGAAAGCACCATATTTGCTCTTTGTTCATCAAAATTGGCAATGGCCGTTTCTTGTTGCGCTTTGTGTATTTTAGCTCTCAAGGCGCCTCCTGTATCATCGGCTCCCGCCAAGAGCATTTCTTTTCTTTCTTGCAACAGCTCATCGGAATTTGAGGCGCAGGATAGCTCTAAATTCCGCATATGTTCCATACTGTTCATCCCGGCGTTGGAGGCGGTAATTACGTCCATACTCAAAGGTACATGGCCAGTAACCTTGAGTCCGTTTTTCTTTGCTAGTTTCATTATTTTCAAAAACTGTGCTTCACTCAACATCTCGTACGCCTTCAATAGATCTACCTCCTTGGAGATGAGTTTTTCAACATTCTCGATAACGGCATCTACCGAACTTAGACCGACCGATAATTGCGGGTGTCGGGCATCGCTCCCATCATACACGTTGGGTTCCCCATCTAACAAAGGCCCGGCCATCATCACTCTTGGAGCATCAGTAGGGTTGGCAAGTGCCAGGTCTTTCCACTTTTTTACAAAATCGACCTTTCCACCGGTATCCCTCACACTTGTAACGCCATGTACCAAGAATAGATCAAACATTCTCGGTGCCAGCTCTTCGATATAGGCAAAATGCACATGTGCATCCCACAAACCGGGAATCAGATATTTCCCCTTCCCATCAACCAGTGTATTTTCCGGCGATAGAAGAAGCTTCTCCCTATTGGCAATTCTATGTATTTTCCCATTCTTTAGGACCACGGTTTGGTGTTCTTTCACACCATCGATAGGATCGATTATCGTAATATCTTCAATACAAATCGCCTTTTCGAACATTACACTTTCCGGCTTACAAGACGTATTCACCAATATGCCCAATAGAGTTAAAAAGCTAACTATCTGTTTCATTTTATACCACTTGTAATCCTCTAAAACTAGCCAAATTAAGTGAAAGGTTCCTGGGATTTTTAAAAATAGTTAATTTATTTAATCGTTAATATTGTTAATTATTAAAACAAAAATGTAACAGCTACGTAGATGGTCAACTGTACTTTCTAACTCGGCCCGTGTTTTAAAAACGTTCCAAGACGGGGGCATTAAACGGGAATGTAATCGTCATTTCCGTATTTATCACATGGTGATTTTGAAAGTATTTTCTTTCTTTTTGGGTCGTTTGAGTGTATTTCATCGATTTTTGCTAGCATTTCAACCTATTTTAATAATGGAATGCTATTTTCGCGGTGTTATTAGTATAGTTCGGATAGTTTAAAAGATACCGTGTTCCTGCGGTTTTCTTTTTGCCTAAATTTCCTAGACTTAAACAATCAGACCACAACCAAACCACAGTGATAGGAAACAAAAACACTCATTTTTTGTTTGACTTAATTGTATAGTTGGTTGTCTATGAAAAAAATCTGTTTTCTATTCGCACTGTTTAGCGGTTGTCTGCTCACGGCACAAGTATATGATGATTATTATGGTGCAGGCCACAGTCTCGGAATGGATATTAGCGGGTCTGGCCCCGCAAATACCAACGGCCCCGATGCTCCTAAAAACTCCGTTAGTGGAGCAACTGACGAACTCACACTATCCGAAGCTTCTCGATTTCTTTCGCAGGCCGCGTTAGGCTACTCTTATGAACAAATAGAAGATATACGCATCAAAGGACTTGAAATATGGACAGACGAACAAATCGATATGCCTATCCCTCAAACCTTTCAATCTAGGGTAGAGGAGATTTACGAGCAGATGCTTACCCTTCAAACCAATGAGAACCCCGATAGGCAAATCTCTGATTTCGCTTTTTACCAAATGACCTTTGACCAGAACGATCTACTTCGCCAACGAATGGCGTTCGCGTGGTCTCAAATAATTGTGGTAACCATTCCTGAAGGTACCATTTATGAACAATTGGGTTTTGCCCACTATTATGATATGCTTTACGGAAATGCTTTTGGCAATTTTAGGGATATGCTATATGATATTACCATGAGCGTTCCCATGGGCTTCTATCTAAGTAGCTATAACAACCGAAAATTCAACCCGGGAAATGGCTCTGAACCCGATGAGAATTTTGCTCGGGAAATAATGCAACTTTTTAGCATTGGTGTACATGAATTAGAAATAAATGGGAACGTGAAAATTGACCCCAATACAGGAAATCCCATAGAAACCTATGATATTCAAGATGTTGCAGAACTAGCCAAGGTCTTCACCGGCCTATCGGCCAGCAGAAAAAGAGATGGAAGTGCCAATGGAGAGAACCTGATATCCCTTTTTGAAGCGGACTGGACCAAACCTATGAAGATGGTACAGGAGTTTCATGAAGAAGGGCCAAAAAACTTCATTACCAAAAGCATCCCGGCCGGACAATCTGGAATGCAAGATATCAACGATGCCATCGATTATTTGTTCAATCATCCCAATACCGGTCCCTTCCTTTCAACAAGACTGATTCAACATTTGGTAAAATCGAACCCGTCTCCCGCCTATGTTGCCAGAGTGGCACGGACGTTCAATAACAACGGAAATGGTACTAGGGGAGACTTGAAAGCCGTTACAAGGGCCATACTTTTCGATCCGGAAGCACGGGAGTGCGATTTTATCGAGGCAGCAGACAACGGTAAGTTAGTGCAGCCCATAGAGCGCTTCATTTCACTCTTTAAAGCCTTCGATGTTTCAACCCCCTCCGGAAAATTCTTTCTTAACGATACCAACCAGTATTACAACAAAATACGGCAGGCATTCAACGCCTCCCCGAGTGTTTTCAATTTTTTTCAATTTGACTATCGAGAAGAAAAAAATGTGGCACCGAACGATTTGGTCTCGCCCGAATTCCAAATATTCAATTCAAACACTTCCATCGCATATATAAATGAACTAGAAAATGCATTGAAGCGCTATCCATTTAACAATAGAACGGGTAGCGGGGGCGAACAAGTATTAATAAACGACGAAGATAGACCGGTACTCGACTTTTCCGATGAACTGCAAATTTACCAAGATGCCGGTATTACCGGACTGTTAGACCGTTTGAACATATTGCTGTGCAGAGGGCAACTGACATCTGAAGTACGCAGCCTTATCATCAACGCAGTGAATGAAAATATCGCCAACGTAAATAACTATACCGACCTCGATATCATTCATGATTGCATCTATTATATTATGGTATCACCCGATTATATGATTCAACTTTAAAATTATGTCGCATAAAAAGCTCAACAGAAGAACATTTATTGAAAATCTAGGATTGGGATGTGCTCACCTTGGTGCCACTAGTTTATTGTCGGGCATCACCAATATGGGGCTAATGAATGCGGCCGCGGCTGCCAATCGGCCCTTTATACCCAAACCTTCCTTCATGGATTATAAAGCACTGGTTTGTATATACTTGGCGGGTGGCAATGACAGTTATAATATGTTGGTTCCCACAGACGATGAGCCATACATCGATTATGCAGCATCGCGAACCAATATGGCCATTGCAAAACAAAACCTGTTACCCATCAATCCTACAAATACAAACGGTAAAAAATTTGGCCTACATCCTAACTTACCAAAATTGCAGGAGCATTTTGAAAATGGAAATGCCGCCTTTGTAGCAAATTGTGGCGTATTACAGCAACCAACCACTCTAGAGAATTATGATAGTGGTTTAAACCTGCCCATTGGTCTTTTTTCGCATTCACACCAAAAGGATCGTTGGCAAACCTCCTTACCTATGGACGCTGCTCAAAATATTGGTTGGGGAGGGCGTTTGGCCGACGTACTAAGAGAGAATAATAGCAATCAAAACATATCTATGAACATTTCTTTGGATGGCACCAATACCTTTCAAACAGGTAACAATGTTCAGGTGTACGCCATCAAAAATTCAGGAAATGGGAGTACGTTGATCAATGGTGCCCAAAACAATGGATTTTACCAACAATTAAAGCGAGCTTCGTTGGATGATATTCTGGAGGTAAAACATCAAAATATCTTAAAAAATGCATACTCCGACGTCGTATCCGGTTCAAAAGACAATTCATTTGAGTTTGACGCGGCCTTGGCGGGAGCAACTTCCATAAGCACAGTATTCCCCGAGAGCAGCCTAGGTGAAAACCTTAAAATGGTAGCCCGTACGATGTCGGCAAGAGATACCTTGAACATGCAGCATCAAACCTTTTTTGTATCGCTGGGCGGTTTCGACAACCATGCCAATAATTTAGCAGAACATGGCAACCTTATGAAAACCTTGGATGACGCTTTGGACGCATTCTATGCCGCCCTTGCCGAATTGAACCTGTTGAACAATGTAACTCTTTATACCATGTCCGATTTTGGAAGAAAACTAA
The DNA here is from genome assembly GCA_938010765.1 of uncultured Flavobacteriaceae bacterium. Taxonomy (GTDB): domain Bacteria; phylum Bacteroidota; class Bacteroidia; order Flavobacteriales; family Flavobacteriaceae; genus Pelagihabitans. Next base: position 80,400 of record CALLVX010000024.1, read on the forward strand.
TTACCAATGGTGATGGTACCGATCATGCGTGGGGAGGACATACGCTTGTGATGGGAGGCGCGGTGAACGGACAAAAAATTTATGGTGAATATCCAGAAGTATACTTAGGTAATCCGCTAGATACAGGAGGGGGCAGGTATATCCCCACGACCTCAGCAGACGAGTATTTTGCCGAACTTGCCCTTTGGTTTGGTGCCTCATCATCAGACTTGAATTACATTTTACCAAACATCAACAATTTCTGGGATCCTGCATCCGGAACAAACCCTTTAGGGTTTTTAGCCCTTTAGAACTCAGCGAGCACTTTCATACCCAAATAAAAGAATAAAAGCTTATGCGAAAAAGAATACAACCGGTCATCGCACTATTTTTTCTATGTCTTATTGGACCAGTGTCATTTACTAGCGCTCAGTGTTCCACAGATGAGAACTATTGGGACGAAAGTTGGCGGTCTTGCACAAAAACGACCAATCCAAATCCTGGCAGGGGCACTTCTTTTTGGATTCTATACGAATTTACCGAGCCAATAGGAATTGGTAAGACTCATATATGGAATGCCAATAAAGTAAATCAAAGCGCCTCTGGATTAAAGAACGTATTCATAGATGTAAGTGTAGACGGCACCAACTGGCAACAGCTTGGTGATACACCTCTAGAATGGGAAAAAGCCCCCGAAACCCCAGATTACGAAGGCTTTGAGGGGCCTACCCTGTCTAATTACGGTCTTATTAGCAAGCTATTGATTACCGTTGAAAGCACCCATGGCGATGCATGCGCATCCCTTTCCGAAATACGCTTCGAAGTAGATAAAAATGCCTGTGCGGGCCAACTGGATGCCTGCGGCGTATGCAACGGGCCAGGAACCCTTACTTTTTATTTGGATGCCGATGGTGATGGCCAGGGCAATCAGAATATCTTTATTCAATCTTGTGAACCGCCAAGTCAAGGGTATGTAGAAAACAACACTGACACCTGTGATACGGGAGGCTGGGAACAAGTCGGGAATATTTTCGAAGCCAATTCCTGTACGGGTTGTCACAATCAAGGCGCAGAGAGTGGACTTGATCTTACGAGTTATAAGGGTTTCCTAAAAGGAGGAAATAAATGTAGTACCAACATTCACTATGGTACTACATTGGCGCAGATTATACAAACAGAAGGATACGATGAATGCGGGGAGGCAATTACCGGCCCTGATATGAATAGCCGCGTCGACAACCAGCTCGATACACTGGAAATCGCCGCCATCCAAGCATGGATCGATGCCGGAGCTCCAGAAGGCAATGCCTGTCAAGATCAAATCGAGGACCGACCTAAAGAAGAGGAGGAAGCAGAAGAAGAGGAGGAAGCAGAAGAAGAAGAAACGGAAGAGCCAACCGAATATGATGGCACTACCCGCTTGTTTCCCAATCCTTCCAAAGGCCATATAAATATTAAAACTTCCGCCCAAAACTACGTACTTGGCGTGAGCGTTTATGATATGCGGGGTAAAATAATTTACCAACAGTATGACGAAAGTAAGAACATCAACGCTTTTGACCTTCGCCATTTAAATCAGCAAGGAGTCTACCTGGTACGGTTGATCGGCAGGTTCGATAAGGGTGCTACGGAATCCTTCCACAAGATCCTCTTGGAATAACACGAATCTGCCATAGGAACCAAATTCCGATTACTGTTCAGCAAAAGTTGAACGATTATTTTTTATTGTCATCCAAAAAAATAATTGAGAGTTGGATGCCCTGGCAGAAAAGGAAGCCCGTTCCCAATGCTACATACTGCCAATTCGTAAACTTAGTTATTAAAGCACGCTTTGATTTTTATTATTAGTTAATTTATTTAACTATTAATATTATTAATTATTATTTTAGAGGCATCTGGTGACCGGGACAATTACTCGGTAATTACGAATACGGGGGCCTATCTTCAACTAAGTATATGGGAAGAATCCGTTACAATTTTTAGTATTATAACGACTTCCGTTGGTATAACGCCAATTAACAAATAGAAAACGCTATGAAAAATAACCGTCTTGTGCTCGCCGCGCGGCCAGAAAACCGAATTAAAGTTTCCGATTTCAAAATGGAAACAGTAGATATACCGAATATAAAAGAAGGAACATTTTTGATTAAGGTTTTGTACTTATCAGTTGCCCCTGTGATGAAATTCTATATGCTAGATGGCGCCGGAATAGAAAAGATGCTTCAAATAGGTGATCTAATGGGTGGCAGAGGTGTAGGTAAGGTGGTAGAAAGTAAGCATCAAGATTTTGAAGTGGGAGACATCGTACAGGGAAAATGCGGATGGCAAGAATACGTCGTATGCGATGGGAGTCCTTATTATATGATGTACAAGGTACGCCAAAGGGGCTTGTCCTATTCCACGGCATTGGGCGTCTTGGGCATGACGGGCTTTACTTCTTATTTCGGACTCTATTCCGTTGGAGAATTAAAAGAAGGAGACGCGGTTCTCGTTTCTGCTGCAGCGGGCGGTGTTGGTTCAAATGTAGGCAACTTGGCAAAAATCAAAGGGGCCCGAGCAATCGGTTTGGCCAGTACCGATGATAAATGCAGGCTTCTAACCGAAACACTGGGCTATTACGGAGCAATAAATTATTCGACGGAGAATGTCTCGGAGCGTATTGATCACTATTTCCCTGATGGGATCGACGTTTATTTTGATAACGTAGGTGCAAAAATCCTCGACATTGCGTTAAGTAAGCTTAGGAGATATGCCAGGGTCGTATGTTGCGGAAGAATTTCGCAATACAATGATGTACAAAACTCAGATTACAATTTGACGAACTGGCATAAGATAGGTGCAAACTGTGCTAAGATGCAAGGCTTTTTCATTTACGATTATGAGAAGGAATTTCCAAAGGCAGAAAAGGAAATGGCGCAATGGATCAATGAAGGAAAATTGAGTTTTCAAGAAGATGTTTTAAAAGGTCTTGAAAACATGCCAGTTGCATTAAATCGATTATTTGAACGTAAAAATATAGGAAAGCAGTTAGTAAAGATTAGTTAAACACTTTCCGTAACTTTCCAGTCAAACATAGAAAATGGAAGCTTTGAAAAAGGTTCTTAAATTAGTTAACATAGTTAACCAATTTTTCAATACCTTTATTTCCTGAATTAATAGTCACTCAATTTCAAAGGACCTATGAAATACCTAATAACTGCCGATGAAAAAGAAGTATCGACCACCAAGGCAGCTGTTGATACCTTGGATTTAATTGCTTTAGATGCCACCAATTTTCATCTATTAAAAAACAATAAGGCCTTTGCTATTCATGTTTCGCATACCGATTTTCTGAACAAAACAATGACCATTGCAGTCAATGGAAATTCATACGAAGTCAAAATTGAGGATGAATATGATCTTCAAGTAAAGGAAATGGGGTTGCTGTCGAATACCTCTCAGAAAGTAAACAGTATTAAGGCACCTATGCCAGGGCTTATACTGGATATTATGGTAACCGTCGGGCAAGAAATTGCACAAGGCACGCCCTTGCTAGTGCTTTCAGCCATGAAAATGGAAAACATTATTCTTTCCCAAGGCGAAGGCATTGTAAAATCGATCGAAGTAGCGAAAAATGATGCCGTTGAAAAGGGACAACTAATTATCGAGATGGAATAAGGCCGCCTTATCGAGCTAAGAAACGAACACGTACCTCGGGGCGAGTTCCCGAGGCATTAAAAAGAAATTCAACATTGATTTCGACGCAGGCCTGTCTGAACACTTATCGTGCAGGCGTTGGAGCATTTTAAATATCGATTATCGAGTAAAATTAAGTACATGAAAAAAATCCTGATTGCCAATCGCGGTGAAATAGCGCTGCGCATCATGAAGACCGCACGAAAAATGGGAATAAAAACCGTAGCCGTATACTCTGACGTTGACCGGCATTCGCCCCATGTAAAATATGCCGACGAAGCTGTTCTTTTGGGAAAGGCCCCTTCTTCGGAATCTTATTTGGTAATGGAAAAGGTAATCGATGCCGCCAAAACTACGGGCGCAGAAGGGATTCATCCCGGATATGGCTTCTTAAGTGAGAACGCCACCTTCGCACAAATGGTTGCTGACAACGAACTGATTTTTATTGGACCAAAACCGCACGCCATCAAAGTAATGGGGAACAAGTTAGCAGCAAAAGAAACGGTCAAAGACTACGATATTCCTATGGTTCCCGGTATAGAGGAGGCGATTACCGATGTGGTGCTGGCCAAAAAAATAGCGAACGAAATCGGGTTCCCCATCCTCATAAAAGCTGCCGCAGGAGGTGGCGGAAAAGGAATGCGGGTAGTTGAAAAACAGGAAGAATTGGCCGAACAAATGGAGCGTGCTATTAGCGAAGCTGTTGCCGCCTTTGGCGATGGTTCGGTATTTATAGAAAAATATGTTGGTTCGCCCAGGCATATCGAAATTCAGGTCTTAGCCGATACACATGGGAATATCGTACATCTTTTTGAACGTGAGTGCAGTGTGCAGCGCAGGCATCAAAAAGTGGTCGAGGAAGCGCCATCGGCCGTACTAACTCCCGAAATACGACAAAAAATGGGCGAGGCTGCCGTAAAAGTGGCCAAAGCATGTGACTATGTGGGTGCAGGCACCGTTGAGTTCTTATTAGATGAAAATAAGAATTTCTACTTCTTGGAGATGAATACCCGTTTACAAGTAGAACATCCCGTATCGGAACTCATTTCAGGGGTCGATTTGGTAGAACAGCAGATCAAGGTCGCCAGGGGTGAAAAATTACAATTTACCCAAGACGATCTGATCATTAATGGGCATGCACTTGAAGTTCGCGTATATGCAGAAGACCCTTTGGAAAACTTTATGCCCAGTATAGGAACACTGTCTACCTATACGAAACCCGAAGGGGAAGGCATACGATTAGATGACGGATTCGAAGAGGGCATGGAAGTACCCATCTATTATGACCCCATGTTATCAAAGCTGATTACCTATGGAAAAACCAGGGAAGAAGCCATTCAATTAATGATCAAGGCCATCGATGATTATAAAATCGAAGGGGTCTCTACTACCCTGTCATTTGGAAAGTTCGTTTGTGAGCACGAAGCATTTAGATCAGGCGATTTTGACACACATTTTGTTAAAAACTATTATTCACCAGAAAAAATAACGACCCAATATGAAACCGAAAAGGAAATTGCAGCTTTGGTAGGTTTGAAACTCTATTTAGCGGATAAGGAAAAAATAAAAAAGCCCGAAACAACCGAGTCGAACTGGCAAATCAACAGAATATAATCTGGGGGAAATTTAGCAAAAAGGAAGCATGAAAGATAACAAGCAACTATTAGAAGACAAACGCTCCGAAGCCTACTTGGGAGGTGGACAAGTGCGTATTGACAAGCAACATTCCAAAGGGAAATTAACCGCCCGTGAACGCGTTCATTTTTTATTAGATGAAGGTTCGTTCGAAGAAATGGGCGCTTTGGTCACACATCGCACCAATGATTTCGGGATGGATAAACAGGTCTTCTACGGAGATGGGGTAGTCACCGGCTATGGTACGATCAACGGAAGACAGGTATGTGTTTTTGCCCAGGACTTTACCGTTTTTGGCGGAGCTTTGTCGGAGACCCATGCAGAAAAGATTTGTAAAGTGATGGACATGGCTATGAAAATCGGAGTTCCCGTAATAGGTCTTAATGATAGTGGCGGTGCACGAATTCAAGAGGGCGTTCGCTCCTTGGGGGGGTATGCAGACATATTTCATAGAAACGTAATGGCTTCTGGCGTAATTCCACAAATATCTGCCATTATGGGACCTTGTGCTGGAGGGGCCGTCTATTCGCCTGCGATGACCGATTTTACCCTCATGGTAGAGAATTCGAGTTATATGTTCGTGACCGGACCCAATGTGGTGAAAACGGTGACGAATGAAGAAGTCACCTCCGAAGAACTAGGAGGGGCCTCTACCCATGCGACCAAGTCGGGTGTTACACATTTGACCGCGGCCAATGATATGGAATGTATTAGACAGATAAAGCAAATAATCGCTTACATACCACAGAATTGCGAAAACACCCCAAAAGATCTTCCATATTCCCTTTCAGACGAAGTTCGCGATACCCTAGAGGATATTGTTCCCGAAAACGCAAATCAACCCTATGATATGCGGCATGTAATCAACGGGATTATCGATGAGGGCACCTTTTTTGAAATACACAAAGACTATGCAGAAAACATTGTTGTAGGCTTTGCACGATTGGCAGGCAAAAGCATCGGTATCGTAGCAAATCAACCCATAAGTCTCGCGGGCGTATTGGATGTTGATAGTTCAAAAAAAGCGGCTCGTTTTACACGCTTTTGTGATTGCTTCAATATTCCGTTGCTCGTATTGGTCGATGTCCCGGGTTTCTTACCGGGAACAGATCAAGAATGGAACGGTATCATCACCAATGGGGCAAAATTATTGTACGCCCTTAGTGAAGCGACCGTACCCAAAGTAACCGTCATAACGCGAAAAGCATATGGTGGTGCATATGATGTAATGAACTCCAAACATATTGGGGCCGACCTTAATTATGCCTGGCCAGGAGCAGAAATTGCCGTAATGGGCGCCAAAGGGGCGAGTGAGATTATTTTTAGAAAAGAAATAAATGCCGCAAAAGACCCCACGGCCAAATTGGCAGAAAAAGAAGCGGAATACGCCGAAAAGTTTGCCAACCCATATAGTGCGGCAGAAAGAGGCTTTATAGATGAAGTGATCCATCCCAAAAACACCCGTAGAAAATTGATCAAGGCCTACACATTGCTTCAAAATAAAGTAGCTACCTTGCCAAAGAAAAAGCATGGGAACATTCCCTTATAAACTGAAGAAATGAGCAAGATTTCTTTATTTGATGAGTTTTCTCCCGTTTCTGAAAAGGAATGGAAAATGAGAATACAGTACGATTTAAAAGGTGCCGATTACAACGAAAGCTTGGTTTGGGAATCACCAGAAGGAATCAAGGTTAAACCCTTTTATCATAAAGATTCTGCCGTAGACACCCCTAAAATTGTACGAAAACAGGCAACATGGGCCGTTGGCCAACAAATCTATGCGGGCCAGGCAGAACTTGCAAATACAAAGGTGTTGGGCGCGCTTCAAAGAGGTGTGGAAAGCCTTTATTTTAAGATACCGTCTACCGAGATCGTCTTTGCTGATCTAGTCAAAAACATTGATCTTAAAACCACCCGTATTTATCTTGAATGTACATTTCTTTCTAAAAAGTACTTCCAATCAATTATTGATTTTGCAGAAGATTCAATTGCAAATATACACTTCAATTTAGACCCTATAGGCCGTCTCGCCCGCACAGGTAATTGGTTCGAAAATTGGGAGGCCGATTTCGAGGTACAGCAAGCGGTACTGAAACAACAAAACACCCATGTCCTCTCTGTAGATGCTTCGCTTTATCAGAATGCAGGAGCCGATATGGTACAACAGCTGGCCTATGCTTTGGCCCATGCCAACGAATATCTGAATACCTTCGCCAAATCGGGTAATGATCAGTTTACTATTGATTTTAAAGTTGCGGTCGGGCCTAACTATTTTTTCGAGATAGCCAAAATTAGAGCGTTACGATTGCTTTGGGAAGCGCTCGCCAAAGAATATGGCGTAGCCATTAATTGTCATATTTCTGCAATTCCAAGCAAGCGCAACAAAACCTTGTACGATTATAATACCAATATGCTTCGTACGACTACCGAGTGTATGGCAGCAGTTTTAGGAGGAGCTGATATGGTTGCCAACCTGCCTTATGACGTTATCTACCACAAAGACAATGAATTTGGAGAGCGTATTGCTTTGAACCAACTGCTGCTTTTGAAAAACGAAAGTTATTTTGATACCGTTACAAATGCTCCCGATGGTGCTTACTATATTGAGTCGATTACAAAACAATTGGCCGAGAAAGCTTTGCAATTGTTTAAATCTGTAGAAAGTGGTGGTGGGTTCTTAAGCCAACTGAAAAACCATACCATCCAAAAAAAGATACAGGAAAGTGCAAAAAAGGAACAAGAGAAATTTAATGATGGGACAATCGTTAGTGTAGGAACCAACAAGTATCAAAATGGTACTGATAAAATGAAAGATTCCATTGAAATTTATCCCTTCCTAAAAACGAAAGCTCGAAAAACCTTGATCCAGCCGATCCTTGAGAAACGGCTCGCCGAGGCTATTGAACAAAACCGGTTGAACGATGAGTAGGAAGAACGTACAACACATCTCATTAGAAAAGGCATCCGATTCAACAACGGAAAGCTTAGGTACAGACCTAGCATCAAAAAAAGTTAAAACAGCAGAGGGTATTGAACTAAAGTCGGTCTACGATACGTCGAACATTCTGAAAACCGAACATTTGAATTTTGCCGCAGGGATACCCCCCTATCTTCGCGGGCCCTACTCTACCATGTACGTGCGCAGGCCTTGGACCATTCGTCAATATGCCGGGTTTTCAACTGCGGAAGAAAGCAATGCTTTCTACCGACGAAATTTGAAAGGAGGGCAAAAAGGACTATCGGTCGCATTTGACCTTCCTACCCATAGGGGATATGATAGTGATCATGAACGTGTTGTGGGCGATGTTGGCAAAGCTGGGGTAGCTATTGATTCTGTCGAGGATATGAAGATTTTATTCGACGGTATTCCCTTGGATAAAATGTCGGTATCGATGACCATGAACGGTGCCGTATTGCCGATTATGGCCTTTTACATTGTTGCGGCAGAAGAACAAGGAGTTTCCCTTGAGCAACTAGCCGGCACCATCCAAAACGATATTCTGAAGGAATTTATGGTGCGGAACACCTATATCTACCCTCCAAAACCTTCGATGCAATTGGTGGCCGATATTTTTGAGTATACCAGCAAGTTTATGCCCAAATTCAACAGTATTAGTATTTCTGGGTATCATATGCACGAAGCAGGGGCCTCTGCAGATATTGAACTGGCCTATACCTTGGCAGACGGACTAGAATATATTAAGACCGGATTAAAGGCTGGACTGAAAATCGATGATTTTGCACCACGCCTGTCATTCTTTTGGGGTATTGGAATGAACCATTTCATGGAAATTGCCAAAATGCGTGCCGCACGCATGCTGTGGGCAAAACTGGTAAAACAATTCGACCCCGAGTCGGCCAAGTCTTTGGCATTACGAACCCATTGCCAAACAAGCGGCTGGAGCCTAACCGAACAAGATCCGTTTAACAATGTGGCCCGTACCACTATTGAGGCAACAGCAGCTATTCTAGGGGGCACCCAAAGCTTGCATACCAACGCCTTGGATGAAGCAATTGCCCTCCCGACCGATTTCTCGGCGAGAATCGCAAGAGAGACCCAACTTTTTCTTCAAGAAGAAACAAATATTACAAAAACCGTAGACCCATGGGCAGGCAGCTATTATGTAGAGTATTTGACCCATGAGTTGGCCCGCAAGGCATGGCAATTGATCGAAGAAGTAGAAGAATTAGGAGGGATGACCAAAGCCATCGAAGCTGGTATTCCCAAAATGCGTATTGAGGAGGCCGCCGCTAAAAAGCAGGCACGGATCGATAGTAGTGCTGATGTCATCGTAGGGGTCAACAAATTTCAATTAGAAGAAGAAGATGCGCTGCATATATTGGAAGTCGATAACGAAGAAGTGCGCAAACAACAACTGGAACGCTTGGCAACCACCAAAGATAAACGTGACGAGGAAGATGTTCAATTGTGTTTGAAGAAACTAACAGATGTGGCGCAACTAAAAATGAGTACGCCACAAACAGCAAATGATACCCATAATTTATTAGCTTTAGCAGTAGAAGCAGCAAGGGCAAGGGCCACTCTGAGCGAAATTAGTAGTGCCTTGGAGCGTGTTTTTGGCCGCCACAAAGCTGTAATAAATTCGTTTTCAGGGGTGTATTCAAAAGAAATAAAAGACGACAAGAGCTTTAAAAAAGCGCAGGTAATGACCGACCAATTTGCGGAACAGGAAGGTCGTAGACCGCGTATCATGATTGCAAAAATGGGACAGGACGGCCATGACCGTGGCGCCAAAGTAGTTGCAACGGGCTATGCAGATTTGGGCTTTGATGTTGATATTGGCCCCTTGTTTCAAACCCCGGAGGAAGCCGCGACCCAAGCAGTAGAAAACGATGTGCATATGCTAGGAGTGTCCTCGCTTGCGGCAGGTCATAAAACCCTTGTTCCTAGAGTAATCGAAGAACTCAAAAAACACGGGCGAGAAGATATTGTCGTAATCGTCGGAGGCGTAATACCCAAGCAAGATTATCAATTTCTTTTTGATGCGGGAGCAGTAGCCATATTTGGCCCTGGCACTAAAATTAGCGAAGCCGCCATAGAAATATTAGAGATTTTCTTGGAAGATGCCAACTAAAGGCGCTAGTCATTGGCTACCAATTCACCTTTTTCTTCGGCCAGGGCAATTCCCCAATTCGTAATAACTTCAATGACCGGAATAAGGCTCTTTCCAAAAGTGGTAAGGGTGTATTCTACGCGAATGGGTGGTTTATCGCCAAAGACTTTTCTGGCGATCAATCCGTCTGCTTGAAGCGCTTTGAGCTGAATACTCAGCATCTTTTCGGTAATATCCGGTATCAATCGCTTTATATCAGAAAATCGAGTGGCACCATGTCGTAAATACCACAGTACTACGCATTTCCATTTACCCCCAATATAACTCAAGGTAACATTGGTTCCACAGTGAAATATCGTATCATTTAATCGGTATACTTTTTCGGTACCATCTAAAATCATATCAAAAAACTTTAAGCTGTCATGATCGACAGTTATTGTATTACAAATATATACAATCTATATTTAAACTGTAAAAAGTATAGTAAGTATAAAATATAAATTGGCATGGATGGAATTTGGATCAACAGCATCGGATATATAGCCTTGTTTATTAACCTATATTCAATGTATGTAAAAGGGGAATATCGCTTGAGATTATTATCTGCAATTGCAAACGGTATCTACTTAGGCTATGGCTTTTTAATTGCCTCTAACCCTATTATTGTGGGTTGCATCATCGCTGTAGGTCTTCATTTGTACAGATTACATCAACTAAAAACAACCGTGCGCTATGACTAAAATTCGAATCGCTACGCCCGCCGATGCCCAAACCATTGCCTTGCTGGGCCGCATCACCTTTACAGAGACCTTTGGATACTTGTTCGAGGCGAAAGAAGATCTAAGAACCTATCTTAACAAGACTTTTTCGGTCGAGAAGATTTTAGGTGGACTTAAAAAGACCCACAATATTTTTTATATCGCTTTTGTAAATGACCTACCGGTTGGGTATGCCAAGCTGAAATTAAATTCGGCTTCGAAGCTGGCCCCCTCGACCAGCAGTGCGCAACTTCAAAAAATATATGTGCTTACCGATTTTCTGGAAAAAAAAATAGGGCTCGAATTACAAAACAAATTGATTAAGAAAGCGATTGATGAAAAATGTGATACTATCTGGCTATCGGTATTAGAAGAGAACGAACGGGCCATCGGGTTTTACAAAAAAAACGATTTTGAAGAAATTGGGAAACACGAATTTACTATCGGCCGCTATTCTTTTAATTTTATCGCAATGCAAAAAAAACTTGAATTGTCTTAAACTGCGGCTACAAGTATAAAATTTACTTGCAAAATCAAAACAAGTTTTACCCTTCCAAAAAAGCGTGTTATATTTGCCCACCTTAGGGGAAATGCGCACGTGGCGGAATTGGTAGACGCGCTAGCTTGAGGGGCTAGTGGCCACTAGGCCGTGGAAGTTCGAGTCTTCTCGTGCGCACAAAAAGGCCGTCTTACCAACGGCCTCTTTTTTTGATGAAATATTACACGTACATCCTATATTCTAAAAAGTTCGACCACAGTTATAAGGGACAGACCAATACTAGTCAACATATATTTCTGACTCATTACAATGTTCAGTAGTTACTAAAAACTAGTTTTTCACTAAAATTTTGCAATAAACACGGCGATATTGTAAAGTATCCTGTAAAATTTTAACGTTCCCTAATGACAACTCACTTGGGATTATCGTAAATTTGTTCAACCATTTTGCAAAAAAGATGAACAACGTAAAGAAATTCTTTAGTATTAGAGATTTGGAAAACCTTTCAGGTATTAAAGCGCATACCATTCGGATATGGGAAAAGCGTTATGATCTGCTTTCCCCCGAACGAACGGAAACCAATATTCGAAACTACAGTTTGGCCAGTTTGCAAAAACTATTGAATATTACAATGTTGTACAACAATGGCTATAAGATATCCAAGATTGCCCGTATAAAGGAACAGGACATTTCTTATATGGTAAAAGAGATTGTAGCTAAAAACAGCGTTAAAAATCACGCAATCAATGCTTTTAAATTGGCCATGATCAATTTTGATCAAACGCTCTTCATCAACACCTATAACAGCTTACTTTCAGAACGGTCTTTTCGGGAGATATTCAATGAGGTCTTTATTCCGCTTTTAAACGAACTGGGGCTACTATGGCAAACAGATACGATAAGCCCGGCCCACGAGCATTTTGTTACAGGATTGATCAAACAAAAAATACAGACAAATACCGAAAAACTTCAACATATAGAACCTATAAAGACCGATAAAGTTTTTGTTCCCTTTTTGCCCGAAAACGAAATTCATGAGATTGGCCTTCTCTACGTCAATTACGAAATTGTACTGAGAGGGTATAAATCTATTTACCTAGGACAAACCATTCCGTTGGAAAACCTGAAGGATGTAATGAAGTATTACGATAACCTCCACTTTATATCATATTTTACAGTAATCCCCGCGAAAGATCAAGTACATAAATATGTACATGCTTTTAGTAAAATTGCGCAGGAGAATAACCTAACCTCAAAGTTATGGATATTGGGTAGACAAAATCAATATCTGGAGCAAGATCAACTTCCGGAATGCGTGCGTACTTTTAACTCTATTGAACGAATCGTAGAGGAACTATAAATCTAATTACCAATAAGCGTTTACAATGACCAAAAAAGTAGCGATTATCGGTTCCGGATTCTCTTCCCTTTCCGCCTCATGCTATTTGGCAAAAGCTGGGTACGAGGTTACCATCTACGAAAAAAACGGCACCCTTGGTGGTAGATGCAGACAATTTATTAAAGAGGGGTTTACTTTTGACATAGGGCCAAGTTGGTATTGGATGCCCGATATTTTTGATAAGTTCTTTGCCGATTTCGGGAAGAAACGTGCTGATTATTACACGTTGGACAAGCTAAGTCCTGCCTACAAAATATTTTTTTCAGATGACGTTATTACGGTCGGTGATAGCATGGACAAAATTTGTTTGGAATTTGAACGCATAGAAAAAGGGAGCGCCAAGCATCTGAGAAAGTTTATTTCGCAGGCGCAGGAAAATTATGATATCGCTATTAATAAAGTGGTGCTCCGCCCGGGTATTTCACCTTTTGAATTGGTGACACCTGAGACGGTAACAAGGGTAGATCAGTTTTTTAAAACAATTAGTGGCCAGGTAAGGAAGAAGTTTAAAAATCCTAAATTGGTATCTACGCTAGAATTTCCTGTACTATTTCTTGGGGCCAAACCTAGCAAAACACCTTCTTTTTATAGCTTTATGAACTATGCCGATTTTGGTCTTGGCACATGGCATCCGCGGGGGGGTATGTACGAAATTGTAAAAGCGATGCAGGCGCTTGCCTTGGAGCTAAATGTAACGATAAAGACCGATAGTCCGGTTGAGAAAATCCTAGTAAATCAAGGTAAAACCACCGGTATTACCGTAGCTGGAAAAGAAATTGATGCCGACTATGTGTTAAGCGGTGCCGACTATCACCATTCTGAAACTTTATTAGACGCTAAATACAGACAATATTCGGAAGCGTACTGGGCGAAAAAAACCTTCGCGCCCTCTTCATTGCTGTTTTATATCGGGTTTGAAAATAAATTGCAAAATATTGAACATCACAACCTTTTCTTCGACACCAATTTTGAACGCCATGCAGAGGAAATATACGATGTTCCACAATGGCCTACAGATCCACTTTTTTATGTTAATTTCCCGTCAGTTACCGATGCATCAATGGCTCCGGAAGGCTGTGAAACAGGCTTTTTCTTAGTCCCCATTGCCCCTGGCTTGGAAGACACACCAGAATTAAGAAATCAGTACCTAGAACTGATTCTGGCTCGATTTGAACAACGTACGGGACAAAAAGTGAAAAATAGTATTATATTTAAAGAGTCGTTTTGTGTCAACGATTTCGTTGAGGATTACAATTCTTATAAGGGAAATGCCTATGGAATGGCCAATACCCTGCTCCAAACCGCTTTCTTGAGACCAAATTTGAAGAGTAAAAAGGTGAATAATTTATTCTTTACGGGACAACTTACCGTTCCGGGTCCAGGAGTGCCGCCCTCACTAATTTCGGGGAAATTAGTGGCCGAACTAATTGCAAAAACACCTAAGTTATGAAAGCGATTTTTGATGATGTATCCTATCAATGCAGCAGACTGGTTACCGAGTCTTATAGTACTTCGTTTGCTTTAGCAACAAAAATGCTAGGAAGCTCTATAAGAGGGGATATTTATAACATTTATGGTTTTGTCAGATTTGCAGATGAAATTGTGGATAGTTTTCATCAATATGATAAGGAGTTGCTGTTCGCTAATTTTGAAAAGGCTTTTGAAGATGCTATCGCTCAAAAAATTAGTCTTAACCCTATTTTAAACTCCTTTCAACATACGTTTCACAAATATGATATTCCCAGGCACTTGATCGACTCTTTTATTAAAAGTATGAAAATGGACCTTTACAAAACCGTTTACCATACAGAGGAGGAGTACAAGGAATATATTTATGGTTCTGCAGATGTTGTAGGGCTAATGTGTCTTAAAGTGTTTGTAAAAGGAGATGTTGCGCGTTATGAACAGCTCAAGCAATCGGCCATGTCTTTAGGGTCTGCTTTTCAAAAGGTGAACTTCTTAAGGGATCTGAAAGCAGATTTTGAGGGATTGAATCGTACCTATTTCCCCAACACCAATCTTATGGAATTGGATGAAGAATCTAAAAACAAAATTGTAAATGAAATACAAGCGGATTTCGCCTTGGGGTACCAGGGAATAGAGCAATTACCAAATGATGCGAAATTCGGTGTATATACGGCGTATAAATACTATAGCAAATTGCTTCAAAAGCTTCAGAACACGCCTCCTCTTGAAATTAAGAACGCACGTATACGGGTGCCAAACTATCAAAAGTTCGGTCTTTTGGCAAAGTCGTATGTCAATTATAAATTGAATTTGGTATAGATGCAGATCGCACTTTGGATATTGATATTTCTAGGAGTTTTTTTAATCATGGAATTTATGGCCTGGTTTACCCATAAATATATCATGCATGGCTTTTTATGGAATCTTCACAAAGACCATCACCACAAAGATCACGACTCTTGGTTTGAGCGTAACGATGCTTTTTTCATATTTTATGCCATTGTAAGTATGTCTTTTATTCTACTGGCTTCAAGAACCAGTTTTTGGTACGGATGGCCTATTGGGTTTGGTATTATGGCCTATGGCGCAGCCTATTTCATTGTTCATGACATCTTTATTCATCAGCGATTCAAACTTTTTAGAAATGCTCAACATTGGTACGCCAAAGGGGTTCGCAGGGCGCATAAAATGCATCACAAACATTTAGGCAAAGGAGATGGCGAATGCTTTGGAATGCTTTTCGTACCTTTTAAATACTTCAAAAAATAGGCAATGCCCAAAGTCCTAATTGTAGGTGCCGGTATCGGAGGCATAGCCGTCGCCCTTCGCTTGATGCACAAAGGGTATCAGACCACGGTTCTCGAAGCCAACGACTACGCAGGTGGCAAACTGCATGCAATTGAATTGAACGGCTATCGATTTGACCTAGGACCTTCCCTTTTTACCATGCCACAGTATGTAACAGCACTTTTTGAGCTATATGACCTCGACCCGGAAGCGTACTTTCAATACCACCAAAAGGAAACCACCTGTAATTACTTTTGGGAAGACGGCACCTGTTTTAATGCAAAATCTGAAAAAGATATTTTCATTAAGGAAGCAAGCACAATTTTTGGTGCGACTCCCGAAAAATTAAGAGCCTATCTAGATAGAAATCAGGAGAAATATGACCTCACCTCAAGTCTGTTTCTTGAAAAGTCGCTTCACAAACTGAATACCTATCTTTCCAAGGATACCGTCAGAGCCATTTTACAGCTGGGCAAACTCGATATAAACACCTCATTGAACCATACCAATGAACGTTTTTTCAGTCATCCCAAATTAGTGCAATTATTTAATAGGTATGCCACTTACAATGGCTCTTCACCCTATCAAACACCGGGTATCATGTCGATGATTCCCCACTTAGAAATGCATTTTGGCACCTTTTACCCTAGAGGAGGCATGCACCAAATTAGCCAAAGCCTATTTCGATTGGCACAAAAACAAGGCGTACTCTTCAAAATGGGCGAAAAGGCAACCAATATCAATATTGAGAAAGGAAAAGCCAGCGGCGTCACAACCGACAAAGCGCATTATGAAGCGGACATTGTCGTTTCGAATATGGACGTCTACCCGACCTATAAAAAGCTTCTAAAAAATCAAAAACAGCCGAAAAAAGTACTCGATCAGGAACGTTCGAGCTCGGCGCTCATTTTTTACTGGGGCATCGCTAAAGAATTTCCCGAATTAGATTTACACAACATTTTTTATAGTGAAAATTACCCCGAAGAATTCGACCATCTATTTGAGAAAAAAACCTTATCGAATGACCCAACCGTATATGTAAACATCACCAGCAAGGAAGAAAAGGCCGATGCACCCGAAGGCCACGAGAATTGGTTCGTGATGATCAATGCACCAGGCAACTATTCCCAAGATTGGACTCTGCTTAAAGCCCGAGCCCGCAAACATATTATCGCTAAATTAAATCGTATTCTAGGTATCGACCTTGCCAGTTTGATCACGGTAGAACATTCCCTAGACCCTACTGATATAGAACGTGCTACTAGTTCGTACCGCGGTGCCTTGTACGGGGCTGCGAGCAACAATAAATTTGCAGCCTTTCTACGACACCCCAACTTTAGTCGAAAAATCAAGAACTTATATTTCTGCGGCGGCTCGGTGCACCCTGGCGGCGGTATTCCTCTTTGCTTGCTTTCTGCAAAAATTGTAGCAGACTTGGTGCCTAAATTAGATACATGTTCAAAAAAATAAGTCGGTACAAACTTCCCTTGGCCATTGGTATTGTCTGGCTTTTTCATCTATCGGCCCTTATCGGTATTTCCCTCGGATATCAGAGTTGGTTCGTACCTAAAACCCCTCTTAACCTCTTGGTTTGTTCAGCTTTATTTATATTTATATTTCCGCTGACTTCCTCTAAAAAAATACTGGTTTTTAGTGCTATTTTTGTAATAGGGATGCTCGTAGAATGGCTAGGAGTTACCTACGGATTCTTTTTCGGAAATTATGTCTATGGCTCTAATTTTGGACCAAAGTTAAATGGTGTACCATACCTAATAGGAGTTAATTGGGCGCTATTGACCTTTATTACCGCGGCAATCACCCCTTACTTTAGCAAAGTAGTTTGGCTTCGAATACCCGGAGGGGCCTTGCTTATGTTAGTGCTTGATTACCTTATGGAATATAGCGCCCCCTTATTAGATTTTTGGACATTTGAAGGGGGGTATGCAGGTTTGGATAATTACATTGCCTGGTTCGCATTGGCGCTAATTTTTCAAACACTATGGCACAGCGCAAAAATCAGTGGTAGCAAAACCTATTCGTTGCATTTCTTCTTGGCTCAATTTGTGTTTTTTGGCTTCCTATTCCTATATCTATAAAGGCTTTTCCAAAATAAGCCCCTACTTTCTAAATTTTTGGGAATATGCTACCGTTACGGGATAAATTGATCTATAAGACACGCTGCTTTTAGTTCAAATAACTAATTTTCGAGCAAACGGTCCAAAAGCGCTCTTGTACTTTCACCATTCCAATCGGCAACTCCGGTTTTCGCGACGACAATTTTCCCCGTCTTGTCTATGACATAGGTAGCGGGTATTGATTTTGAAACCAATTGTGCGGGAGGCCTACTACCCTCGAAGTATATTGGTAAAGAGATTTCATTTTTGGTTACAAAACGTGCCACTTTTAGCGGTTCGTCATTTGCAACAAAAACAAAAGCCACCTTATCGGAATAATCCTTATAAAGCTTCTCAAAACTTGGTATTTCAGCGATACAGGGAGGGCACCAAGTAGCCCAAAAACTTACTAGCACCACTTGTCCTTCAAATGTATTAAAATCAACAATTTCCCCTTTTACGTTGGCCAATTTCCACGTATCATCTGAAAGCTGCCTTTGTTCGTCCATTGCAAGTTCGGAAGGACTAAAAGAAAAAACGCGGGCAAAAAACACTTTGGCATGAAAACCCGCCGGTGTAAAAAGAAAGACCATTAAAAGCACCATCCAAAATAAGTTACCCACTACTTTTTTGGTAGTTGGCTTTTTCATTGTGCAAGTAAATCATCCAAAAGTTCTCGAATGGCCTTGGTATCCCAGTCCGATATATCGTCTGCGCGCACCGCAATGTTCCCTTTTTTATCAATAATATAGGAAGAAGGTACTGGCTCTGTATCTACTGGGCTAGGCGATCCAATAATTAAATACGTAACAGGAAAAGTAAATTTCTTCTGTAGCATAAAATCTTCTACAGGCAGCCGTTCCTCATTGGTTATCAAATAGAAATCTACCTGATCTCCGTAATCATTATACAATGCCTGAATGCCTTTCAATTCTGCGGCACATGGCAAGCGCCAAGAGGCCCAAAAGTTGATGAAAACAACTTTTCCTTTTGATTTTTCGAAGCTAAAAAATTTCCAATTGGCATCTTTTAGTTCCCAATCATAGTTAGCAAGTGTTTTTCTATTCTCTGTATGAACGATATCGGGAGAAAATGAAAAAATCTGATTGAGCAAAACCTTGCAATGGTATCCTAGGGGTGTCAGGAACAAAGCCAGCACTACACCAATAATCGATAAAGTGATAAGGGAACTTTTTTTCATAATATAGTGTCATAACTAAAAAACTCCCATGATATCATGGGAGCTTTTTCAAACTATTCCAAGGCCTTTTAAGCGCCGTTTTCCCTCTTTATAACATTCAATGCGGAACCTTCTCGGTACCATCCGATCTGGGCTTCGTTGTATGTATGATTCGCTAAAACAGTATCCTTACTACCATCTTTATGTATTACCTCGATGCTCAATGGCTTCCCGGGTGCAAAATCTGCAATATCTACGAAATTGAAGGTGTCATCTTCCTGAATAAGATCATAATCACCCTCATTTGCAAAAGTAAGCCCTAACATACCTTGTTTTTTCAAGTTGGTCTCATGAATACGGGCAAATGATTTTACCAAAACGGCAGCAACCCCTAAATGTCGAGGTTCCATGGCTGCATGCTCCCTCGAAGAGCCTTCCCCATAGTTATGATCCCCTACAACGATAGTGTTAACCCCAGCCGCTTTATAGGCCCGGGCCGCATCAGGAACACCTGAAAATTCTCCGGTTAACTGGTTTTTAATGAAGTTGGTTTTCTTACCAAAGGCATTTACGGCCCCGATAAGACAATTGTTCGATATATTATCTAAATGACCTCTAAAACGCAACCATGGTCCGGCCATAGAAATGTGGTCGGTCGTACATTTTCCAAAAGCTTTTATTAACAATTTCACCCCTTGAAGACTCTCATCTTTTATGGGAGTGAACGGTTCTAATAGCTGCAAACGCTCCGAATCTACGCTTACTTTGACAACCGTTCCCGAACCATCTTCATCTGGTGCTAAAAAACCGGCATCTTCAACTTCAAAGCCTTTTGGTGGTAATTCCCAACCTGTTGGCTCATCAAATCTTACTTCCTCTCCGTTCTCATTGATCAAGGTATCGGTAAGCGGGTTAAAGTCTAATCGGCCGGCAACCGCAATTGCAGCTGTTAATTCGGGAGAAGCTACAAAAGCGTGTGTATTGGGGTTCCCATCGGCACGTTTTGCAAAGTTTCTATTGAAAGAATGTACAATACTGTTCTTAGGGGCATTCTTAGGGTCGCTATACCGGGCCCATTGGCCAATACATGGGCCACAGGCATTCGTAAATATTTTAGCGTCCAATTTTTCAAAAACATCTAAGATACCATCACGTTCGGCGGTATAGCGCACTTGCTCAGAACCAGGATTTATTCCAAGTTCCGCTTTCATTTTGATTCCTTTATCCAATGCCTGTTGGGCGATAGAGGCAGCACGGGTCAAATCTTCATAGGACGAATTGGTACAAGAACCTATAAGACCCCATTCTACTTGAATCGGCCAATCGTTTTTAGTAGCTTTCTCGGTCATCGCATTCCCGACGGCAGTAGAAAGGTCTGGTGTAAAGGGTCCGTTCAACAAGGGGCCCAATTCAGATAAATTAATTTCGATAACCTGATCAAAATATGTTTCTGGATCCGCGTAGACGGCATCATCTGCGGTAAGGTGATCCTTTACGGCGTTGGCCGCATCGGCAACATCGGATCGATCAGTGGCGCGTAGGTAACGCTCCATAGATTCGTCATAGCCAAAGGTGGAAGTGGTGGCACCTATTTCTGCTCCCATATTACAAATAGTTCCTTTTCCGGTACAAGATAATGCCTTTGCACCAGATCCAAAATATTCTACTATGGCTCCGGTTCCTCCTTTTACCGTCAATATTTCGGCCACCTTGAGGATTACATCTTTTGGGGCGGTCCAACCAGAAATGGTACCAGTTAGTTTAACTCCGATCAATTTTGGAAATTTCAATTCCCATGCCATTCCGGCCATCACATCTACCGCATCGGCTCCGCCTACACCTATTGCGACCATTCCTAGCCCACCTGCATTCACGGTATGTGAATCGGTTCCGATCATCATTCCCCCAGGAAATGCATAATTTTCCAAAACCACTTGATGAATAATACCCGCACCAGGTTTCCAGAAGCCAATGCCGTATTTATTGGAAACCGACTCTAAAAAGTCAAAAACCTCGGCACTGGTGCTATTGGCAGATTTTAAATCGGCCGCCGCACCACTCTTCGCCTGGATCAAGTGATCACAGTGCACTGTCGTAGGCACTGCTACCTTTGGCTTACCTGCTTGCATAAATTGAAGCAAGGCCATTTGGGCGGTTGCATCCTGACAGGCAATACGATCCGGAGCAAAATCTACATAGTCCTTTCCTCTTTCAAAAACATTGGTAGGACTTCCATCCCATAAATGGGAATACAAAATTTTCTCGGAAAGAGTAAGTGGTCTGCCGACTATTTCACGGGCTTTGTCAACCCTTTCAGCCATCTTGGCGTATACCCCTTTGATCATATCGATGTCAAATGCCATTCTATACGTTGTTTTAAGTTACTTGAATTCTGTAAAATTAAGAAAATACCGAGGGTAAATAAAATTTTTGAAGTGTAAAGCGGTTATTTCATCGAATAATCCGCCAGCCTAACCCAAGGTATGAAAAAACTCAAGTAAACTATGTGAAAAATACGAATGCCATAAGTTTAATCAAAAATGAAACTTGGCTATTTAAAAACCTTTCCCATCTTCATAAATATTGGGAACCGGATTTCCTTTTCAGCGCAATCGTCCCAAACTTTTGAAAGTGCTTTCATTAATTCAGGTACGGGATTTTTATTTTGGTTTTTATTCCGGTAGTGTTGGACCGCAGACCAAGAATTTAAGAAACCTTCCAAATGCTGTTCGGTCCAAGAGACACCCATTGATTGTTGTTCGGAGGCCTCTATCAAATCGAAAGGAAAGGGAATGGTCTCATAAGCAGCATCAATATACTTTCGTTCCGAATCCCAATAGGGCCCTACCACATTTACATAAAATTGATCTATAAGTTCATCGATAACCGGTTCGATACGCAATAGGCCGTATCCCCACATACCAACAATAGCGTTATTTTTTGCCACCCGTTTCACCTCCTTATTGAAGGCATCAAAATCAAACCAATGTGCTGCCTGGGCCACCGTTATTAAATCGAAGGTGTTGCCCTGAAAATGGGTCTTCTCCGCTCGTTCCACAGCATACGTAATATTTGAACCCTTCATAGCCCTACTTATTTGAGCCTCGCTCAAATCTGTAGCAAAAACCTTGTCAAAATAATCGAAAAGTACCACTGCAACCTGCCCATTCCCGGTTCCACAATCCCAACAGGCACCAGTTTCAGGAACATGTGCCAGTAGTTGCTTGTAAAGTTCAAGGGGATATGTTGGTCGAAATTTTTTGTAAACGTTGGCTTGTTTTGAAAAATTATCCAACGCTTTTTTCATAATGATCTTCGATAATTAAAGCAATTGACCAACGATATGTTCTTCCGAAACACCTTCTGCTTCCGCCTTGTAGTTCTTAATAATACGATGCCGTAAGATTCCCATTGCAACGGCTTGTACATCCTCTATATCGGGCGAAAACTTGCCGTTCACGGCGGCATGCGCTTTCGCGCCCATAACCAAATTTTGCGAAGCACGCGGTCCTGCACCCCAATCGATATATTGCTTGACAAAATCAGTCGAGGTCGCTAAGTTGGGCCTTGTAGAATTTACAAGGCGTACCGCGTATTCAACCACGTTATCCGGCACAGGTATGCGTCTAACAAGTTGTTGTACCTCCAAAATTTCAGTTGCATTAAACAAGGTATTTACCGTAGGCTCACTGGCATCTGTAGTAGATTTAACCACCTGAATTTCTTCTTCAATAGATGGGTATTTCAACTCTATTGCAAACATAAAACGATCCAACTGGGCTTCAGGTAAGGGATAGGTACCTTCTTGTTCAATAGGATTTTGTGTTGCCAGCACAAAATAAGGTAAGGAAAGTTTATGTTGCTTTCCTGCAATGGTTACCGCTCTTTCTTGCATGGCCTCCAACAGGGCAGCCTGCGTTTTTGGTGGTGTTCTGTTAATCTCATCTGCCAAGATGATATTGGAGAAAATAGGGCCTTTTATAAACTTAAAATTTCTAGTTTGATCCAAGACTTCACTACCTAAAATGTCACTGGGCATTAAATCGGGCGTAAACTGGATTCGTTTAAAATCGAGCCCCAGGGTTTGTGCGATCGTATTGACCATTAAGGTTTTTGCAAGTCCAGGAACCCCTATCAATAAAGAATGGCCACCGGTATAAATGGACAGTAAAATTTGGTCAATGACCTCGTGCTGGCCAACAATGACTTTAGCGATTTCTTGCTTTAATGCTTGGTGTTTCTGTACTAAATTATTGATTGCAGTAACGTCCGACATATTATTCCTTAACCCAGTTATTAGCGAATTCGCAGTCTTTTCGAGAATCGTTTACACTAATATAAGTGTCCTCGATATGCTTATCCATCCATTTTTTAATCGCCTTGTACTGCTTTTCGGTTTTGGCCAATTGTTGGATCTTAATATAATCTTTTGAAAAATCGGCAACATGCTCGTCATACCGGTTGGTCACCTTTAATAATTTATACGAAGGGCCGCCTCCACGCTCGTCCTGTTCTAGTGTGGGATAGGAGATCTCATCATCTTTCAAATTCCTCACTTGGTTGTATAGGGCCGGATCCATTTTTGTGAGTTCAAAGCGAGAATCAAAATTGATTGGATTACGTAACTGCCCGCCATCAAACTTGGTTTCTTCTTCATCAGAAAAATTAAGGGCTGCTTCGGCAAAAGTGTATTTACCATCTAAGATTTGCTGCCGAATACTATCGAGTTCCGTTTTGGCATTTTCAAGGGCTTCCTTTGAAATTTCTGGCTGAATAAGTATGTGTCTTACGTCTCGCTCTTGGCCACGAATTTTCTCAATATACATAATATGATACCCGAACATGGTTTCGAAAGGTTCCGATACTTTCCCTTCAGGAAGGCTAAAAGCAATATCCTTAAATTCTTTCACATAGCCCGATTTTTTTGTAATCCCTTCAATAAGCCCCCCTTTTGATTTTGTGGGTCCCTGGGAATACAAAATAGCTTTTACGCTAAAGCTGGCATCATTATCTACCACATCGGCTCGAATCTTATTCAACTTATCAATAACGGCCTGTATCTCTGCCTTAGTTGCTGTTGGTTGCTTTGCGATCTGCGCGATTTCCATTTCAGCGCCAAAAACAGGACGTTCACTTTCAGGTATCTTATTGAAAAACTGCCGCACTTCCTCGGGAGTGATTTCTATTTCGGATACAATTTCTTGTTGCATCTTTTCCGAAAGCATGCGTAACTTATTGATTTTATAAAGTTCTTCACGAAAACTAATCTCATCGGGCTTTTTGTAATAGCGCAGCACTTTTTGCATTGATCCAATTTGCTGCACAAGTGATTGCAGTTGCCGTTCCCCCGTTGCGTTTACTTCATCGTCGGAAACCAAGATACTATCCTGCACCGCCTGGTGTGCATACAAGCGGTCTTCCATTAATTTCCCCAAAAGGCCGCAACGGGTAATATCCTCAATAGAGGCTCCTTGACTTCGAAGGTCGATCAAGGTTTTTTCAATATCGGATTCCAAGATTACATAGTCTCCGACCACAGCGGCAATACCATCTAATTTGACCCGCTTAAAGGTGTTTATCGTATCTTTTCGAATGTTGGTGTCAGCTTCGACCAGCATTTCTGGCGATTCTATCGGTGCATCAGGAATACTGTCGGTCACTTGCGCAGATACTGCAAATGATAGGATTAGGAAATAAATAAAAACAATATTATTCTTCATCCTGGGCATATACTTCAAAATCTTTATCCTTAATGGCCTCATCTATAATTTCTGTTTCTAGTTTTCGTATATAGTCTAATCTTCTGCGACTTAAAAGCACTTGTTTTAGGGTAGGTTCAATATAGGAAAGTGGCGCTATATCATTGGCTTGTAAAACATTGGTAATCTTGGCCAAATATACCCCCTTTGCATCCTCCATCTCAAAAAATTGTGATTTTTTTAAGTAACGCTCCTCGTTTTTACGGGTCAAAGGCGGTATTTCTTCAATAATTCTGGCCGCCTGAATCCAAATAGAATCGTTGAAATGGAGTTTGTTAAACTGTACCCCGATCGAGTCTAGGTAGGTAATATCGCCGTCATTAAAACGTTTCAGCTTTCGAATGACTTCACTTTTGTTCAAAAATTGTTTTGGCAAGGCCACATACCGCAATTGCAATACTTTTTCCTTTAATCGAAAATTTTGTTTTTCGGTATTGTAAAATTCTTTCAGTTGAGATCGGTTTACCAATGAATCGGCCCCTTGCGCTACAAGTGCCTCTTTGTATGCCCTGGTGTACAAGTCGGTTCGATAGTTACTTACCAATTGATCAAACTCACTTAGTTTATCTTCTGGTAAATTGATTTTTGCCTTTATCAGCAATAACTGTTTGGAAGCCCAATTATTGATGTGATTCGTTACAAAAGAAACGCTGTCCTCCTTGGATATCCCTTTTGCAAGCAAGGGAGCTACATCGGACCTATACAAATAGACCTCTCCTACCCGCGCCAAAGGTTCCTGATCATCTTGCTTTGAAAACATCCCCTCACAAGATGAAAAACACATACCGATCAGCAGAGAAATCCCCAAGAGCAACTGGGGTGTACTTTGAATCCTTGAAAATTGCATCTTGCAAAAATAGTAATTACCGCATGCTAACCAAATGGTTGCTTCATTCGTTAACAGATTTTTACCATGTTTATGCCACAAAGTAGCATAATTTAGTACATTCGTTTGTAGCTGCGAGTGCTTTTTTTAATTATCGTAACTTGTAATAGAAGGCTTTTTTAGCCCACCAATTCTAAAAAAAATATGAACCGAAAGTTGAAATTAATCTGGGATTTTAAAGGTCCCATGGCAGCTAAAACGGCTGAGCACCATGAAAAACATCTAAAAGAATTTATAGCTCTAGAAGCCTTGGCACTGAACATTACCGGTCACGCTGATTTACACGATATGCATAGCATCGCATTTATGGTGGTAGAGGAACAACAAATGATTCCCGTTCGGGACGCACTCAAACCGCACAGGGGTGAAGTGTATGAAGACTGAAACCGCAGAACTATGATGATATCAACCAAAAACTGCCTCTCGATGGCTTCTCTGCTAGCTATCACGACCCTTTTTTTCTATGGATGTAGAGAACCTGAAAAAGTAACCGATCCCTTGGCCCATATTCTCGCCTCGAAAAACCAAGCCATTCGAAAGGTAATAGACAGCGTGGCGCAATATGAACTTCAAATACGCTACACCCAAATTGACAGAAGCAACGATAGCATTGTATTTACCGATTTCGATTTTCAGGTAAACGATCAAAACTATTTTTATCCTGCAAGTACGGTCAAATTCCCAACCGCAGTATTGGCCTTGGAACGGCTTAACCAAACAGATACTTTGCAAAAAGAAACACTATTTTACGTGGAAGGCGATAGTGTTGAAACTACCTTTGCCGACAATATCACAAGGATATTCGCGGTGAGTGACAATGAAGCCAACAACCGACTGCTAGAATTTTTAGGGCAAAACGCTATTAACAACGGCCTAAAGAACAAGGGAGTTTCGAATATGCGTATATCTCATCGTTTGGGATACCATACCGATGATGTGACGACCAAGCCCTTGATTATCTACCTTAACGATAGCACTACAGGTACCACAAAACCAACTATCAACGCAGTACCGAAAGTTTTGAAATTAAACTCGATCATAAAAGGAAGTGGTTTTTATGAAGATGATGAATTAATAACGGAACCTTTTGACTTTGGCCTTAAAAATTATTACCCCATCGAAGCGCAGCACCAAGTTTTAAAACGAGTGATCTTCCCCGAAAATTTTGCGATGGACAAGCGTTTTGATCTAAGTGATGCGCAGCGAAATTTCTTGTTATCGGCAATGCATACCCTTCCCAAAAATGCAGGATACGACCCCGAAACGTATTATGATGGCTATTGCAAATTTTTCATGTACGGCGATACGAAAGACCCCATACCCGATCACATAAAAATAT
This sequence comes from uncultured Flavobacteriaceae bacterium, assembly GCA_938010765.1. Taxonomy (GTDB): domain Bacteria; phylum Bacteroidota; class Bacteroidia; order Flavobacteriales; family Flavobacteriaceae; genus Pelagihabitans. Next base: position 107,452 of record CALLVX010000024.1, read on the forward strand.
ACAATAAAGTGGGGTTTGCCTATGGCACCCTTACCGATTGCGCCTATATTTCCGACACCAAAAACAATGTTGATTTCTTGGTTACCGCGACCATTCTAGTCAATAAAAATGGCGTTTTCAATGATGATGTCTATGAATATGATGAAATAGGAATTCCGTTTCTAGCGGCCTTGGGAAGGGAATTGTACGCCTACGAGTTAAATCGAAAAAAATAACCTTATGAATAACGTTCGCCTCGATTGTTTCATAAAGAAAATCCATACCAAAACATCGCCTGGCCGAATCTATAGTTGCCGGGGCACACGCCAAGGTTTAACGTCTAGGTTTCTTAGCAATGCGACCTATACCACGCACGATGGCTCCGAAAGAGGTCTCGAAGATCGGGTACAAAAGGGCGACGCCTATTGCCGGCGATGGCATAATTGGGATGACCGGGAAGAAGGCGCCGTACTGGAAACCGATGGACGTAATTTTAATAAATTTTCTTTTGGAGCGATCAGTAACGTATCTGTGCGGCTTGCCGATCAAGGCGACTCGGTTCTTGTGACACTGCTGCAAGATGAGATTCCTACAGATAAAGACACTATGGATAATGCGTTTTATGGCTGCAGTAACGGGTGGACGTTTTGGCCTACAAATTTAAAGGCCTATTTGGAACATGGCATTGTACTGAATGAAAAGACAGTGAATCTGCGCAACGACCCTTTCGCCGGGTTCGAATATGTAATCTAGATGAAAGAAAAGGAGGCAAACATGATGCCATCGTATGATTGGCTTACCGACCCTGAAATATTTAATATAGGTCAGGAGTCACCAACTGCATTTCGCACTTTTGAGGAGAACACAGCGAATCAGCTTCTTTTAGATGGCGAATGGGCTTTTCTATGGAAGGGTTCCAAAGAAGAGCTCCCGCTCGGTTTTCAAGAAAACGATTTTGATTATTCACAGTGGGGTTCGTTTTCAGTTCCTGCCAATTGGGAAATTAATGGGTACGGAACCCCTATTTACGTAAACGATCGCTATCCTTTTACAAAAAATCCTCCTCTGGTACCAGAACAGAATCCCACTGGGGTTTACAAAAAAAAAGTAACGATTCCTCCCGAATGGGCCGGTAAAGAAGTTTTATTGGAGGTAGGTGCTATAAAATCGGCCTCTTATTTCTGGGTAAATGGTCATTTTATTGGGTACAACCAAGATAGTAAAACAGCGGTGGTCCTAAATATAACACCGTACATAACACCGGAAATAGAAATAACCATACAAGCCTTTCGTTGGTGCGATGGCAGCTACTTGGAATGTCAGGATTTTTGGAGAATCAGTGGAATAGAGCGATCGGTCATGCTGGTTGCCCGTAACCCCGTTCATATAGTAGACTACAAAGTCGCCACCACTTTGGACGAGAGTTATCAACATGGAAAATTAACTGGCAAAACCAGCCTTAGAAATGGTTCGGAAAAAATCGCCAAGGGCATTTTACGGCTTAGCCTCTCTGATACGAATGGTACTACGCTCGGTAAAAAATCAATTCCTTATCAAATCGAGGTCGGTAAAAACCTAGACCTCGAATGTATTATAAAAATAGACCAAGTAAACGCGTGGAGCGCGGAAACTCCCCACTTATATCAATTTCAAATAGAATTGCTTGAACAGGAACACAGCATAGATCATATTAATTCGCAAGTAGGTTTTCGCACTATCGAAATCAAGAACTCAAGACTTTATATCAATGGCAAGCCTTTGACCCTTAAGGGGGTGAATCGTCATGAGCACGATCCACATACGGGCCATGTAATCACTACAGAAAGTATGATCGTGGATATTCTTCAGATGAAAGAATACCATATCAACGCCGTTCGCAATAGTCATTATCCCAACCATCCCGAATGGTATCGCCTTTGTGACCAATACGGGCTCTATGTAGTAGATGAAGCGAATATTGAAAGTCATGGAATGGGCTTTGAAGAAGCCAGTTTGGCCAAGGATCCCATCTGGCAAAATGCCCATCTTGATCGTGTTAAGCGAATGTACCATCGCAGTAAAAACCACTGTTCCGTCATTATTTGGTCAATAGGCAACGAGGCAGGCAATGGTGTTAATTTTGAGATGGCCTATAAGTGGCTAAAGGAAGAAGATAGCTCTAGACCCGTTCAATACGAACAGGCGATGGAAGCTTCAAATACCGATATCGTGTGTCCCATGTACCCAACACCCGATCATTTATCGGACTACGCGACCAAGCGCGGAGATCGCCCTTTTATCATGTGTGAGTATTCCCATGCCATGGGTAACAGTAATGGGAATTTGTTAGAATATTGGGAATTAATACGAAAACATGAATGTCTACAAGGGGGGTTTATTTGGGATTGGATGGATCAAGGCCTTATAACAACGGCGACGGGCAAGGAAGAATGGGCCTTTGGCGGTGCTTTCGGAGATATCGGCACCCCAAGTGACGGTAATTTTTGTATGAACGGCATATTATGGCCTGATCGAAAGCCAAAACCGGCGATTGAAGAGGTAAAGAAGTTGTATGCCCCACTTCAATTTGAATTGATCGATACCGGTAAAGGACTGATACATATCAAAAATGAATTACTTTTTACCGATTTGAAGGATTGCCGTTTGGAATGGAACCTCATTTCTAAACAAGGTTCTTTGCAAAGCGGTGTTTTAAAAGCAACTCTCCCCGCAAACTCCGAACACGAGTTAGCCATTCCGTTTCGATCATTGGCCAAAGTTTTGAAAAGTAATGCATACCTCAACATCACAGGAATCGTACAGGAAGAAATTAATTTAATCCGAAAGGGTACGATCGTAGGGAAAGCACAATTTTTAATCCACAAAGTTCCCAATGAAGTGCTTGATACCGAACCGGAAAGTCAAAAAACCATTTCTTTCAATACAGCAGAACTAAAGCTATCCCATTCAGGGGTAGAAGTTGAAATAGCTGCTGATTCCGGGCTTCTTGTTTCTATGATCAAGAACGGATTACAGCAATTGGCAGCGCCTCTTTCCCCTCTTTTCTGGCGCGCACCTACCGATAACGATTTTGGATGGGAAATGCCCGCGGAATGCGCTTTTTGGAAAAAAGCCAGTCAAGAATTTACACTGCGTTCCATAGTAAAAAACGACGATCAGATTACCAGTATTCTTGTATTGGGAGCGGGCGAAGCCGAAGTACACCTCAACTATCATTTAAAGCATGACGGAACACTTAAAATTACTACTACTTTAAACATTCTGAAGCCCCTACCAAATATTCCGCGAGTAGGTATTTATATGCAGTTAAAGAATAGCGTAACGAACCTAAAATGGTTCGGTAGAGGTCCGTTCGAAAACTATCCCGACCGTTTATTTGCGGCGCATATCGATTGGTATGAATCTACCGTTCAAGAACAATACGTACCCTACATATCTCCCCAAGAAAACGGCGCCAAGCAAGCATGTACTAGTTTGCAAATACAGGATAATAAAAATAACGGGCTTCATATCCACAGTCCAGAAGCATTTGCTTTTAGCGCATTGGAGTACAGTCCATGGCAGTTAAGCAGATTTACCAGAGACGAGTCGTACGCCCATGAATTAGAGGCAGATGGCCAAGTGCATGTATGCATAGACCACCAACACATGGGATTGGGTGGTATCGACTCATGGCTATCGAAACCATTACCTAATTATATGGTACCTGCTAAGACTTATAGTTTTAATATCTTTATCAACCTCACCTAACCTAAATACATCACTATGGAGAGTACCATTTCAAGTATCGATATTGGCATTGTAATCGGCTATTTTGTTTTAGTACTTTTCATTGGGCTTTGGATATCAAGGAAAACCCAAACAGGGGAAGATCTATTTTTAGGTGGGCGTACCTTCGGGTGGGGTATTATCGGGCTTTCTCTTTTTGCATCGAATATCTCAGGTTCTACGATCGTTGGGCTAGCCGGTGCTGCCTATACCACCGGTATCGTAAACTCGGTATATGAATGGATGTCGGGCCTGCCGCTCATTATTGCGGCCTTGATCTTTATCCCATTATACCTGCGCAGCCAAATTACCACCATACCTGAATTTCTACAGTTGCGTTTCGATAGGCGGTCTCAAAAATTTTTCTCTGTTGTGACCATTTTTAGTACCATTATGATAGAAACGGCAGGTGCGCTCTATGCCGGTAGTTTAGTATTGCAAACCTTTTTTCCGGATCTTGTTATGTGGCAAACCTCCCTTGTACTTGCTATTATTGCAGGGATTTATACGGCCGGAGGTGGTTTAAAGGCCGTTGTTTATACAGATGCCATTCAAGCGGTTATCCTAATTATTGGCTGTAGTATCATTACGTGGATCCTTTTCGGAAAACTAGACTATGATTGGTCGCGCGTAGTGGCTTCGGCACCCGAAGGGCATTTTTCCGTGGTTCAGCCGATCGATGATGAGGGCTTGCCATGGCCAGGACTTCTAATGGGCGTGCCCTTCTTAGGCTTTTGGTATTGGTCTACCAACCAATACATTTTTCAACGGGTATTGGGAGCACGTGATATGAAGCAAGCACGCTGGGGCGTTGTATTTGCCGGTTTTCTAAAAATAATCCCCTTGTTCATCATGGTAATACCCGGGGCAATGGCGATTAGCCTCTTCCCCAATATCGCAAACGGCGATGCGGTATTTCCCACCTTGGTGACCAAAGTGCTGCCGGTAGGCCTGGTAGGTTTGGTCTTGGCAGGGGTAATCTCGGCCATTATGTCGAGTGTCGATTCGGCCCTGAACTCCTCTTCTACCCTTTTGGTCATTGATTTCATAAAACCTCGAAAAAAGGAGATTACAGAAAAAGAAGTCGTAAAATACGGCCGTATCTCAACATTGATCTTTATGGTAATTGCGGCCCTTTGGGCACCGCAGATTCAGAATTTCACCGGACTATGGGATTATCTGCAACAAATGTTTTCGATAATTGTACCCCCGGTCGCCGTCATCTTTTTGGTGGGTGTTTTTTATAAACGCGGAAACGGCGATGGCGCCTTTTGGACCTTGGTATTGGGTACCCTTGCGGGTATTGCCTTATTCGTTTTGGAGCAGTTTGACCTATGGCATTTACACTACACGATAAACGTGGGCCTTATGATTCTATTTTCTACGGTTATCTTTGTGGTGGTGAGTAGCCTAACACCAGCTCCTGATCCGGAAAAAATAAAACTGCTTACCTACCGTCGTGAATTACTTACCGACGGTTTTGAAGATGTACCTTGGTATCAAAACTACCTCTATCAAATTGTCGTACTGGTATTGCTGATTTTATGGATTTTGATTTGGTTATGGTAATACAAAGAAGTAGAAATACCCTAAAAGCGAAAAATGCCAACTAGAATTAATAAATACCTCAGCGAAGTCGGTTACTGCTCTCGCAGGGCGGCCGACAAGCTTATTGAACAAGGCCGGGTTACCATTAATGGAAAGGTACCCGAAATGGGAACAAAAATAGTCCCGGGGGATGAAGTGCAGGTCGACGGAAAATTAATTTCCGAATCCGATGAAAAGTCCGTCTACATTGCTTTTAACAAGCCGACCGGTATCGTTTGTACCACAGATACCGGAGTTGAAAAAGACAATATCATCGATTATATCAACTATCCAAAACGTATATTCCCTATTGGGCGTTTGGATAAACCGAGCGAAGGTTTGATATTTTTAACCAATGACGGTGATATCGTCAACAAAATACTAAGGGCTCGTAACCATCATGAAAAAGAGTATATCGTATCGGTCAACAAACCAATTACCCAATCTTTTTTACAGCAAATGCGAAAGGGGGTTCCCATCTTGGATACCGTTACCCGTGCGTGCGAAGTAGAACAACTAGACACCCGACAGTTCAAAATTATTCTTACGCAGGGCCTCAACAGGCAGATTCGAAGAATGTGCGAATACCTAGAGTATCGAGTAACCCGCCTTAAACGTGTTCGCATCATGAACGTACAACTGGATACACCAGTAGGTCAATGGCGAGATTTAACTGAAATGGAATTAAAAGAAATTAATCGTTTGGTCGCCGATTCCTCAAAGACACATGATGTCTAAAATTGCTTGGCGACCACACTGGTACTGGCTGTTTTTTACTAACTTATGCTTCGCCATTGTTGATCAAAACCTTAGTAACCACTATTCACCGCCATGAAAAAATCAGTCCTTTTCTTTTTTAGTACGCTTCTATTAATGTCTTCAAACCCTTCCAAGAAAAAGCAGGTAAAGAAGGATAAACTTCCCAATATCATTCACATTTTCGCAGATGATCTCGGATATGGGGATTTGGGTTGTTTCGGTGCAACCGATATTAAAACCCCTAACATTGATCGGTTGGCAAAAGAGGGTATGAAGTTCACTTCCTTTTATTCCGCCTCTTCGGTCTGTAGCCCATCTCGTGCAGGTCTCCTTACCGGTCGCTACCCACAGCGAATGGGAATCAACCAAGTTTTCTTTCCTGAAAGTTTTACTGGGATGCCACCTGAAGAAATAACCATAGCCGAAATGCTCAAGCAACAGTCGTACGCAACAGGGATCGTTGGTAAATGGCACTTAGGACATCGCGAAAAATTTCTTCCTTTACAACAAGGTTTTGACAGTTACTTTGGTATCCCCTACAGCAATGATATGGAAAGTGTCGTTTATATGCGAAATAATGAAGTAGAAGATTTTGTTGTAGACCAACGGTACACGACCAAGAGATATACGGAAGAGGCGATACATTTTATAGACCAGAACAGGGAACGACCTTTTTTCCTGTACTTGGCCCATACAATGCCCCACGTACCCTTATATGCTTCGGAAAAGTTCAAAGGTTCTTCTGAAAGAGGTTTATACGGAGATGTGATCCAAGAACTAGACTGGAGTGTTGGGAAAGTTCTTAATAAATTGGAGGCCCTTGGCCTTTTGGAAGATACGTTGGTCATTTTTTCTAGTGATAATGGTCCTTGGTTGGTGATGGAAGATCATGGGGGTTCGGCAGGTCCTTTACGCGAAGGGAAACAATACACGTTCGAAGGGGGAATACGGGCACCCACTTTGGCGATGTGGAAGGGGAAAATTGCTCCAGGAACTGTCACAGAAAGTTTAGCTACCCAAATGGATTGGTTCCCCACAATTGCTTCGCTAGCCCATACAGAAATACCAAAAGACCGGCCTATAGACGGCAGCGATATTGCTCCTGTTCTTCTAGGGACCGGAGAACGACAAGGCGACTCTTTTTTATTCTTTTCGGGCGCCGAACTACAGGGATACCGAAAAGGCGATTGGAAGGTTAAAAATGCCTACCAGGGCTTTGACGGGAACCAATGGGTAAAAAGAGTAGCCCCACACGATTCTTTGCTCGTAAACCTAAAAAAAGATTTGGGCGAACAAAACAACCTATATAGGTCACAAAAAGAAAAGGCCCTCGCGCTATTTTCCGAAATGCGAAATGAATTGGACAAAATGGGGCCACTACCACTATCTCAAGTGGTACAGGGCGATGATGATACAAGCCATTTTATGTACCTTGAACAAAAAAATTGAGCACATTTACCGAAGATTAAGGCCCAATGACCATCTCCCTACAATAAGAGACAAACTCGTTTGATTCGAAAAGTATCTTTGAAAAAAAACATTTATGGATTTTATCATCCTGTTATTTTTGTGTTTCGTATTTCTGGGGCTTTGTCTATCGATCTTATTTTTACTAAAGAAAAAAGGAGATCGTTTCGCCAATCGTATATTGGCCGTCTACACCTTCCTCTTCGCTACCGAATTATTGAACAATGCCCTGCGTTGGTCGGGAGCAATTAAGGAAACGTCGTTTGTTCATTTTAATTTGGCCCATTTTCCTTTGTGGACAGTTTATGGGCCCCTACTCTTTATTTATGTTAGAAGGGTCGTTACCACAAAAGGGTTACAATGGAAAGACCTGCTGTTCCTTATTCCCACCATTAGTATTATTGCTACCCTTGCCCCCTTTTATGTCATGGGCACAGAACAAAAGCTAGCGGTGGTGAACCAGGGCCTAGAATTCAGTTATATCCCATGGCCTAGCTATGGTATTTGGATGGTTATCGCCCTCCTGTTCTTCTATGCTATTTTTACCTATTTCAGTTTCTGGCGCAATAAAAAAGTAGGGTATCGCGAAAATAGTTGGATGAAATGGTTCGTGGGAGCCTATTTCGGATTTGCCTTTATGTTTACCCTTTACATTTCCTTGACCTGGTTTGGTATTATGAACCCAAAGTATGACTACTTTGTAGATATTGTCATTGTTTTTTTTATTGCGATGCTTTCCTTTTTCGGTTTTGTACAACCAGAAGTCTTTGAAGGCAAATCGCTCCAGAAAGTATTGCCGTTCATTAAGTATCAAAAAACCGGACTTTCGGATGCGCTATCGCTCGAAATGAAGAAAAAGTTACTGCGCATTATGGAATCCGAACAACCCTATCTAAATAATGAATTGCGTTTAGACGATCTCTCGCGCCTAATGAATCTATCGAGAAACCATACTTCTCAGATTATTAACGAACACTTTAATCTTTCTTTTTTCGATTTTATAAACAAATACCGGGTAAAAGAGGCCAAGAACCTTCTAATGAACAACGCGGTCAATGGCCTTACTATGACCCAAATCGCTTATGACGTTGGCTTTAACAATAGGGCATCGTTCTATAAGGCGTTCAAAAAATTTACCGAATCTACTCCTACCGTATATCGGGAACAGGCGAGTGCTTCCTAGGCGATTCTTCATAAAAAATGTAAAGGTTTACAAGAAGAGACAACTAGTCTTCAAGGTCGTATTAATTTCATGAAATAACAAACAACGAAATTCATGAATAAATTACTCGGCAGCTTTTTAATACTATGCTTGCTTCTGTCATGTACAATCACCTCAAAAAAAAGCGAACAAAAAAAAGATAATGCCCTGTTGGGTTCTTGGGAGATGAAGCAGATTGAATGGATATCGGCCGATACCGTATATACCATTGAGAAGGCCCAACCGGGTATTTTTATGGTTACCCCCGAGCGATACACTACCATTTGGACACCTACCGAAGAAGTTCGCAAGCCATTCGTAACCCTCTCCGCGCCTACCGAGGAAGAAATTATTGCAGGTTTCAGCTCAATCGTATTCAATGCCGGCTCCTATACCAGCACCGATAGCACGATAACTACGGAAGCACATATTGCCAAAGTGCCCGGTTTTGAAGGAGGGCGCCAATTTTATGATTATACGTTACGCATGGACACTTTATCGATCACCATGTTCGATGAGACCTACCCGGATGGCAGCAAACCCGATTGGGCAGGGAAATGGAAAACATGTTTTACCATGAAACGAATAGCAAACGAAAAAGAAACAACACCATGAAGGTTTCAGCACAAATACTAGCGTTCTTTACTATCTTCTTGCTCCTGCCCCAATGCAGCTTAGATGATACGCGCGATACTAGAAGGCCAGGCTCAAAAAATACCGTAGACACCTCTTCATCTGGTAGTTGCGGAGAAGCACAATACGACGATTGGGAAACCTCTCGGTATGTACTACCCTATCCTGTGGGCACACAGTATGCCGTAAATCTGAGTCACTGTAGCGGATCCTATCATAGCGAAGGCCAGCCTGATCAATATGCGATTGATTTTGTAATGCCGATCGGCACACAAATAACCGCTGCTAGGGATGGGCAGGTGGTGTTCATTGAAGAATCGGGGGAGAACGGTTCATTTCCCAACAATCTTGTAATTATTGAACATTCGGATGGGTCTTTCGCACAGTATATGCATCTGACAAAAGATGGTGCCGAAGTCACAGTCGGGGAATTTGTATCTCAAGGAGATCTAGTTGGACTAAGTGGAAATACAGGCTTGGCAGGATACCCTCATTTGCATTTTGTAGTCACTAAAAAAGGTTCGTTTATATATCCCTATGAATCGTTCCCTACTACCTTTAAAAATACCCTGGCCAATGAACGCAGTTTGTTACCCCAGACTGTTTACCCTGCACAACCCTATTAAGAACAGAAAATTAACACCTAAATACCTTAAAATTTAGTACTTTAGATAGGTATTTTCTTTAAACAGAAGCAATTGATTATGAAACACTTAAGACTATTCCAAAAAAAAACCTGCTTCATGGCGCTCCTACTACTGTGCTTGTTGGGGGTACATACGACTACCCAGGCCATGATCTTTTTTCAAGAGGGGAAATCCCAGACATCCTTTAACCAGTATAAGGGTAAAGTAATGGACAAGGACAACAAAAAACCCTTAGTTTTTGCCAGCCTTTCTTTAGAAAACACCAACATCAGTACCATTAGTAATACGGAGGGAGAGTATGCACTTAAGATACCAAAAGATATTACTACCGGAAATGTGATTGTTTCCTTTCTGGGATATAAGACAGTTACCGTACCCCTAGCGCAATTTTCATCGGATAATAATCGTATTCTGATGGAGGTGTCCATAATGGAACTTTCCGAAGTAAATCTAACGATTCCAAAAGACGCCAAAAATTTGGTAAAGGAGACGCTACGAAAAAAAGGGGAAAATTATTTTGATGATCCTACCTTAATGACGGCCTTCTATCGGGAGACCATCAAACGACGCAGAAAGAATGTATCGCTCTCCGAAGCAGTGGTCAATATTTATAAGACATCCTATAGCTCTGATCGCCAAGATGCGGTACAGTTATATAAAGCTCGTAAAAGCACCGATTATTCTCGTCTAGATACCGTTGCTCTTAAACTACAGGGAGGACCGTTCAATGCACTCTTTGTTGATATTATCAAGTATCCTGACTATATCTTTACGGAGGAATCCATTGAGTACTATAATTTCAGTTTTGTGCAATCGACCCGAGTGAACAATAAACTGTTGTACATTGTCGATTTTAAACAAAAAAGGGGAATCGACGAGCCGCTTTACGAAGGCAAATTATACATAGATGCCGATAATAAAATTTTGACCAGTGCCATTTATACCTTAAATATTACGGATCGCGAAAAAGCAGCCCGATTGTTCGTTAGAAAAAAACCGGTCCAAGCATCGGTTTGGCCTACAGAAGTTGCTTACCGGGTAGATTATAGGGAACGAGATGGAAGATGGTATTACGGTTATAGCAATGTGCTCTTGGAGTTCAAGGTGAACTGGAAAAAAAAGCTTTTTAACTCCGTATACAGTATGACTTGCGAGATGGCGGTCACCGACTGGGAGAAAAACACCGAAGGCAAACTACCAAAATCCAAAGACCGCATGCGTTCCTCAATTATTCTTAATGATGAGGCCGTAGGTTTTGCCGATCCCGATTTCTGGGGAGAGTATAATATCATAGAGCCCGAAAAATCTATCGAATCTGCTATCAAAAAAATACAACGCCAATTGAAAAGATCAAAAAATCAGGGAGGTACCTCGGCCCGCTAAGTACTATTTACCGTTAAAAAAGAACTGTGATCGAATTCAAATTGGATCACAGTTCTTTTTTTATCCTATTTTGCTTTTGCCAAAGCTTTGTAAAAAAAGTCTCTCCGCATTGCCAGTACCCAATTCTAGATAAGACGTTTCCCTGTTTTCAGGGGGTACTATTTCACTGAAACCTTCGTGCCATATATTCGTCAAAGTTCGAATCTTTGTATTTAACAACGAACTTTTATTCAACACCAATAAATTGATCGTATTGTCGTTTAATTTTAAACACCAGCATAAAAACCAATTAAAATTCCACAAATGAAAAACGTATTACCAAGGTTTCAGCGGCCGCTAAACGGAATTAGCGAACCGCGAACAGAGGTATCTCATTGGGATAAGGCAATGGATGCCTATGATTCGAATAACTTTCGTATGGCCCTACTAGAGACCATCAATTACATGAATTCCACCATTCTTTCGGGAAAAGACACCAATGGGGATATTAACTTCGTTCAGAACCAGGGTTCGGCAGAAATACAAGTGCGTATTGAACAAGAAACCTTTTCTGTAAAGGCTCCCTTTCTAAAAATCACCGATGCTACGAACAAGGTGGCACTCTATCGTAAAGTAGCAGAAATCAATTTCGCTCCTTTAACACTTTCCCAAATTCTTTTAAGGGGAGAAGAGCTTTGGTTTGAGTTTTCATCGCCCATAGCATTGTGCCAACCCTATAAGGTATATGATGTTATTCGCGAAATTTCGGTCTTTGCAGACGATTATGACGATGATTTTGTAGAAAAATACAAGGCAGATTTCTATAAAGAACTCAATACCCAACCGCTAACTGGCGATGAAGCTGAGAAAGTGTGGCAACAGCTATCGGACATCTTAGAAGATTACAAGAATTACACTGAATTTTTCAAGGAAAAAAGATGGAATGATTTTCAATGGGATATTACCGTAATATCCTTATTAAAAATAGTAAACATGCCTTATACCCATGGGACACTACGTACTAAGTTACAGGAGTACGTAAACAATATGTTCAACAACAATATCGATTTTCACCATCGCATCGATAAGGGCACCAATTTCATGCAGGAACTATGCGCTAAGTCTCGGGAAGACTTCATGAAAGACATGTACCATGCCGATGCTTTCATTTCGCTGAAATGGCGTAGTTCGGTACAAATTCTCCAAGATGAAGTAAAGCGCTTTGAAAATACGGTTAATTCGTATGTAAAAAACAACGATAACTTTTCACTCTGTTATTATCTGCAGTTTAATTTTCTCTATATGCTCTATAATTTTAATGTAGAGGAGCATCAGAAAATTGCAATTTATAACGTACTGGAAGAGGTAAGTGGTCTCGAACCCAATACGGCCGGTCCCAAACTCTTAAAAGTGTATCACGCTTTTTTAGATGGCAAGGACAATATGGCTGTTGCGAATGCTAAAGGAAAAGGGTTTTTCGCAAAACTCTTTGGATAATCAACAATACTATAACCATATGGAACATATAAATAGATCCGTTTTTAAAATAATTACCGCCTCCGGAACCGGGAGTGGATTCGTTGTTAGTGGAAAAAACCACGTGATTACCAATTACCATGTAATCAAAGGTGAAAAGACCGTAGCGGTCGAAGACCATAAAAAAGACCGTTATGTAGCCAAGGTGGTCATGGCAAACCCAGAAGTAGATTTAGCCTTTCTGCATATTGAAGGTTTTGAAAATGCCGAAACCGGCATCACTCTTGACCCTGCTGTACAGGTGGCCAATACCCAAAAGGTCTATATCAATGGGTATCCTTTCGGAATGCCATATACCATTACAGAGGGTATTGTTTCCTCGGTTCACCAACCAATGGGACAGCGACACTACATTCAGACCGATGCCGCGGTAAATCCCGGTAATTCTGGTGGCCCTATGCTGAACGAAGCGGGCAACCTTATCGGGGTTACCACTTCTAAATTTATGAATGCCGACAATGTGGGCTTTGGTATAAAGCATGTTGACCTTATCAAGGAGATTACAGATTTTCACCATTCAGACGATACCTATCATGTGAAGTGTAATTCGTGTGACACCTATACCATAGAGGAAACCGAATTCTGCAACAATTGTGGTAACAATATGGATATTTCCATTTGGGAAGAATTTGAAAAAAGTCATTTTGCCAATTTTGTAGAAGAGGCTTTGAGCGAACTCGGTATGAACCCTGTTATCGGAAGAGCGGGAAAAGACTTTTGGGAATTTCATCAAGGTAGTGCCCTGATTCGAATTTTCGTTTTCAAACGCGACTATTTGGTAGCGACCTCCCCAATGAACAACTTGCCCAAAACCGGTCTCAAAGAACTTATGGAATATCTATTGCAAGACCATGTGAGTCCCTATACGTTGGGTGTACATGAAAACAAAATATTCCTTTCGTACCGAACACACCTCTCAGACATCTTCACCGACCACGCGAAGACCATCAAAGAGAATATCAAGAATTTGGCCTTAAAAGCCGATGATTTGGACAATTTCTTTATGGATACATATGGATGCGAAATGTCTATGGAAGCCAAGGAGGTATAACTTTTAAAAAAAATCCCCTGACTACTAACGTCAGGGGATTTTATAATTCTTTAAAAAACGTCAACCTGTTTTAGGTAGACCTACAATCACTCAATTCGCCACTTCACTGGTGAATTTCAATCGGTACAAGCGAAGCTCTTCGTCATCATAGTCCCCATCAAATTCGACCATTGCAGCTTCAATATCGTCGGTCTCGGATTCGAGAAAGTAGTCGTGTATTTCTTCTTGTTGATCTTCATCAAAAAGCTCGTCGATCCAATAGCCAATATCTAGTTTGGTGCCGCTGAAGACGATTTGTTCCATTTCTTTGATCAATTCACCTAACTTAATTCCTTTTGCAGAGGCAATGTCGTCTAAAGGCAACTTCCTATCCACATTTTGAATAATGTAGAGCTTTAGTGCAGAATTAGCTCCCGTTGTTTTTACAACCAAATCATCGGGTCGAATAATCTCATTCTCCTCAACATATTTTTCGATAAACTCCAGGAAGGGCTTCCCGTACTTTTTAGCTTTTCCTTCCCCTACTCCGTAAATATTCTGTAATTCAATCTGTGATATGGGATATTTTAGCGCCATATCATTTAAGGAAGGGTCTTGAAATACTACAAATGGCGGAACGCCTAACTTATCGGCCTGCGCCTTTCGTAAATCTTTTAATTGTTTCAATAAACGCGCATCACTGACACCTCCGTTCTTGGCGGCGCTAACAATGGCATCATTTTTAGAAGCACTATAGACATGGTCTTTCGTCATTAGAAAAGAAACGGGGGCTTTCATGTATTCCTTACCCTTTTCGGTAACATTCAAAACGCCATAACGCTCAATTTCTTTGTGCAAAAGCCCAGCAACCAAAACCTGCCGTATCAAAGCCATCCAATAGCTCTTATCCCTATCGGCCCCAATGCCGAAAACTGGTTTTTCATTGGTTTTATAGGAGGTCATCATTGCATTTACCTTTCCGGTCAGTGTTTTAACGATCTCCTTCGATTTAAATTTCTCACTGGTAGCCTGAACCACCTTAAGGAGTTTTTCAACGTTTTCCTGTGCCTCTTCCTTTGCTTTGGGGTTTCTTTTATTATCATCCATATCGGCACCGGCGCCGTTTATTTCATCAAATTCCTCTCCAAAATAGTGCAGTATAAACTTTCTACGTGACATAGAAGTTTCGGCATACCCAACTACCTCTTGTAACAATGCATTTCCGATCTCTTGCTCGGCGACGGGCTTACCCGACATAAATTTTTCAAGCTTCTCGATATCTTTGTACGCATAGAAGGCCAAACAATGCCCTTCTCCGCCATCACGGCCGGCACGGCCGGTTTCTTGGTAATAACTTTCGATACTCTTAGGAATGTCGTGATGAATTACGAAACGTACGTCGGGCTTATCGATTCCCATTCCGAAGGCAATGGTCGCGACGACCACATCTACATCTTGCATAAGAAACATATCTTGATATTTGGAACGGGTCTTCGCATCAAAACCTGCATGATATGGCACCGCACTTACCCCATTTACCTGCAGCACTTGGGAGAGTTCTTCTACTCTTTTTCTACTTAGACAATAAACAATTCCAGACTTGCCGGCATTTTTTTTAACGAACCTAATAATGTCTGCATCTACATTGACCGTTTTGGGCCGTACCTCATAAAACAGATTAGGTCTATTGAAAGACTCCTTAAAAAGCTTCGCACCACCGATACCTAGATTCTTTATAATATCTTCTTGCACCTTGGGAGTCGCTGTCGCCGTCAACGCAATAATCGGAATATCGCTACCCAACCGATCTACAATGGCACGTAGGTTTCGATATTCAGGTCTAAAATCATGGCCCCATTCAGAGATGCAATGTGCTTCGTCAACTGCTAAAAACGAAATTTTGACTGTTTGCAAGAAATCGACATATTCTTGTTTGGTCAATGATTCAGGAGCAACATACAGTAATTTGGTAATCCCGGAGGTAATATCTTCTTTTACCATTTTTACTTCCGATTTGTTCAAAGAAGAGTTCAGCACATGGGCAATCCCATTTTCCGAGGAAATGCCGCGGATGGCGTCTACTTGATTTTTCATTAGGGCAATCAAGGGGGAAACCACTATTGCAGTGCCTTCCTGCATTAATGCAGGGAGTTGGTAACAAAGTGATTTGCCACCGCCGGTCGGCATGATTACAAAAGTGTTTTTCCGATCTAAGATATTCTGAACAACATCTTTCTGAAGGCCTTTAAAAGTGGAAAAACCGAAATAGTGTTTTAGGGGAGCATGTAAATCGGTTTCTTTCAAAGCTGTACTATCATTTTTCATTTGAGAACTTAGTCTGTCGTCTTTTTTTTCACTTTCTTAAGATAGTGATTTCTTAACTCTTTCATGCAGAAATCGGGCCAAATCATTTTATACCGTTTAAAAATTGCGATAAGTTAAGAATGTGTAATTTTGTACTCTTAAATATAATACATTCTTTTAGACTAGGATTATCTAATTTACGTAATACTTTGAACAAACCCAAAGCTATACTTGACATAGCGAAGAAAACCATTACAATGCAAAGCGAGGCTATTCATCAGCTGACCACTTTGCTCGACGGTGATTTTTCCAAGGCCGTAACTACTATCCTTAACTCTCAAGGAAGGGTGATCATCTCTGGAATAGGCAAAAGCGCTATCATTGCTTCAAAAATTACGGCAACCTTGAATTCAACAGGTACCCCTGCTATTTTCATGCATGCCGGAGACGCAATTCATGGGGATTTGGGTACCATTCAGGAAAACGATGTGGTGATTTGCATCTCCAAAAGCGGTAGCACTCCTGAAATAAAAATGCTGGTACCCTTAATTAAACGAGGCAAAAATATTTTGATCGGGATGACCGGCAACCCAGATTCTTTCCTCGGGCAACAGTCAGACTTTGTTTTGAACACCTTTGTTGGCAAAGAAGCTTGCCCGAACAATCTTGCGCCGACTACTAGTACCACCGCGCAAATGGTCATGGGCGATGCCGTAGCCATCTGCTTGTTAGAACTAAAAGGATTCAGCAGCAAGGATTTTGCCAAATATCACCCTGGAGGCACCTTGGGAAAAAGGCTATACCTGCGAGTTGCCGATATCGTGGCAACCAACCAAAAGCCAGAAGTTACCAGCGAAAGTGATATCAAAAATGTCATTGTAGAAATATCGGAAAAAATGTTAGGTGCCACAGCGGTTACCGAAAATGGACGGGTTGTTGGAGTAGTAACCGATGGTGATATTCGAAGGATGTTGAACAACTACGATTCGATCAACGGCCTTATGGCGAAAGACATTATGACGCATTCACCGCAGACCATTGAAACCGATGTGTTAGCGTTAACGGCGCTCGAACGTATGAACGAAAGGGGCATTTCGCAACTTTTGGTCGTTGATGGCAACCAATACAAAGGCGTGGTGCATTTACACAACCTAATTAACGAAGGCATTTTATAATGGCTACAACCAATACGACCAACCCGAACGAAATGTCGTTCCTAGACCATTTGGAAGAACTGCGATGGCATTTGATACGATCCGTTTCGGTTATTGTAATCTTTGGCAGTGTAGCCTTTTTAATGCGTGAGTTTGTCTTTGACACAGTACTGTTCGGACCAAAGAAAATGGATTTCCCTACGTATCGTCTGTTCTGTAATATAGCCACCTATTTTGGCTTTGAATCTGATTTTTGTGCCGATGAGCTTCCTTTTACGATTCAAAGTAGATTAATGTCTGGGCAGTTTTCCGCTCATATCTGGACTTCAGTCTGGGCGGGCTTCATTGTAGGCTTTCCGTATGTACTGTACGAAATGTGGAAATTTATTAGTCCGGGGCTGTATGAAAAAGAACGAAACAATTCCAGGGGTTTTATTGTGATAGCGTCCCTGCTATTCTTTCTCGGGGCATTGTTCGGATACTATGTGGTGACCCCTTTATCCATCAACTTTTTAGGCACTTACCAAGTAAGCTCAGAGGTTACTAACGAATTTGACCTGGGGTCCTATGTGGCAACTGTTCGGGCTTCGGTAATCGCATGTGGGTTTATATTTGAACTCCCTATTATTGTGTATTTCCTAACCAAAGTGGGCTTGGTTACCCCAGAAATTCTTAAAAAATATCGTAAAATATCGCTGGTAGTTGTTTTAATCCTGGCTGCTGTGATTACACCTCCGGATGTGGCAAGCCAAGTAGTGGTCGCGGTTCCCATTTTGGTATTGTATCAAGTAAGCATCTATATTTCACGTCGTGTTTTAAAAAATCAGGCCAAAAAAGAGGCTAAAAGAGTTAGAAAAGAAGGAAACGATGTCAAACCCCGTTGAAGAGTTTAATGCTTACAGGCAAAAGATGAACGAGAAGTTATTGGCAGACAATAACAAAATCGTCAAACGTATTTTTAATTTGGATACCAATGCCTATGCCGCAGGTGCCCTCGATGTAAAGACGAAAGAATTATTAGGCCTTGTAGCTTCTGCAGTATTGCGGTGCGATGATTGCATAAAATACCATTTGGAAACCTGCTTTAAAGAAGGTACTACCAAAGAAGAAGTAATGGAAACAATGGGGATTGCTACCCTCGTGGGCGGTACCATTGTAGTACCCCACTTGCGAAGGGCTTATGAGTTTTGGGAGGCTTTGGAGCAACAAGAAGGTTAAAAAAACGGTAATAATTTCTCAAAGCATACCGGAAGCAGTAGTTTTGATAACCTAACTTGCGCCATTAATCATATCGTTACAAAATGAACTTGAGACTATAAAATGAAATTACGGGCCGAAAATATCATGAAAACCTATAGCGGACGACAAGTTGTCCGTGGTATTTCCTTGGAAGTAAATCAAGGTGAGATTATAGGATTGTTGGGCCCGAACGGAGCCGGGAAAACTACTTCATTCTATATGATCGTAGGCTTGGTTAAACCCAATGGTGGAAAAATCTTTCTTGATGATATGGAAATCACCAACTTTCCCATGTACAAACGTGCTCAAAATGGTATAGGGTATTTGGCCCAGGAAGCATCTGTTTTTAGAAAGCTGAGTATTGAAAAAAACATCTTGAGTGTTCTGCAACTCACCAAACTGAGTAAGAAAGAGCAACTGATGAAGATGGAATCGTTGATCGAAGAATTTGGTCTGGGCCATATTCGAAAGAACCGTGGAGATTTGCTTTCTGGTGGTGAACGGCGACGAACAGAAATTGCCCGTGCCTTGGCAACCGACCCAAAATTCATTCTCCTAGACGAACCCTTTGCGGGCGTCGACCCTGTTGCGGTAGAGGACATTCAACGAATCGTTGCACAGCTTAAGGACAAAAACATAGGTATTCTAATAACAGACCATAATGTTCAAGAAACTTTAGCAATTACCGAACGTTCTTATTTAATGTTCGAAGGTGGCATCTTAAAATCGGGCCATCCCGAAGATCTTGCAGCAGATGAAATGGTGCGCAAAGTATATCTCGGGCAAAACTTTGAACTTCGTAAAAAGAAGTTGGATTTTTAGGCTGCTTTTTTACCGAGCGTACTAGCTGACTACCAGCGCTTCCAAAAACTACATTTATAGCTGTTTTAATCGAACCTATTTGGTCTGCAAATTGCTAATGATAGAGGTGACGATATAGAAAAAGATGATAATAGGAATTGCCAAATACCGCAGCGTAACCAACAATACCAGGCTCACAATGATAAAGGTATATCGCAATGCGTTATCCTGAAAATTCCAATTCTTAAATTTCAGGGCGAACAAGGCTATATTTGAATTAAGCAAATAGGCACTGACCAAGGTAACACTGATCAAAAACCACTGATTTAAAATTAGATCGTTCAGGATATCATTCTGTTGATACATAAGGATCAAAGGCAGGGAAAGTATTAAAAGGGCATTTGCCGGAGTGGGCAACCCGATAAAGGATGAAACCTGATTTTCATCAATATTGAATTTGGCCAACCTATAAGCAGAGGCAAGCGTAATCAAAAAGCCGAAAAAGGGCAAAGGAGTAAATTCACCACCGATCCATAACATCGATTCGGAGGCGGTCGCTGAAAATTCTAAATTCCACCCCCCGCTCATCGACATGCCCAAAAGTTGAAACATTACAACACCCGGTACAAGTCCGCTTGTAATCATATCCGCCAGAGAATCGAGTTGAAGACCAAGCGCACTTTGTACATCTAGTATGCGGGCCGCTAGACCATCGAACCAGTCAAATACAATTCCTATGAAAACGAAGAGCGCTGCTAGGTCTAACTGGTTCAATACGGCGAATACGGTCGCAACACAGCCACAAAAAACGTTCAGCAGTGTTATCAGATTGGGTATATGACGTTTCATTTTAGGTATTTTTAGGTCCTTGATCGTATTGACGTGGTTGGTCTATCAATTTTATAAAAATAACACAAAAATCGCTGTAAGCCTTTAGCCATTTATTTTATTCGGATATTTGCCCAAAAGCAACGAAGTTTTTGCAGATGTACGTACGAAACTATCTCTTCCTATTTCTTTTGGCCTATGGTCACACAGGTTTTTCTCAAGAACTCACAGTATCCACCTTGACCAGGGTCAGTATTTTAACTGTAGGTCCCGGCGATGAACTCAATAGCAAATTTGGTCATAGCGCAGTACGAATAAAAGATCCCACAACCAACCTCGACATCGTGTACAATTACGGTATGTTCGACTTTGAAACGCCCAATTTTTACATGAAATTTACGCGCGGCAAGCTCGATTATAGCCTGGCAAGACAGCGGTTTGACTATTTTTTAAGGTCGTACGAAATCGAGAAACGTTGGTTGAAAGAACAAATACTTAAATTGAACCAAGAAGAAGTGCAATCGTTGTTTCAGTTTCTGGAAAAAAACCATTTGCCCGAAAATCGTTTTTACAAGTATGATTTTTTCTTTGACAATTGCACCACTCGCTTGCCCGAGGCGTTAAAAACAGTTTTAGGAGCCAAACTGGCATTAGACCCCGGCGATGTAGGCGACGAAACCAGCTACCGCGATTTGATTCATCAAAATTTAGAACTCAATTCATGGTCAAATTTTGGTATCGATTTGGCGTTGGGATCTGTTATTGACAAAAAAGGAACCCCCTTTCTTCCCATAAATGTTTATAATCAACTCGAACATTCTAAAATTAATAAAGAACCAATCGTATATAAAGACATTTCGCTACTGGAAGATCATCGCCCTCAAAGCAAAACCAACTTTTTGCTTACACCTTTCTTTTGGTTGTCAATCGTACTGCTGTCTGTTTTAGGTATCACTTATTCAGATTTTAAAAATTCGAAAAGGTCTCGATGGATCGATTTTAGTCTGTTTTTCATCACGGGAGCCGCAGGGCTTATAATCGTGCTCCTCTGGTTCGCTACCGATCATCTGGCAACGAAGATCAATTTCAACGCATTCTGGGCATTTGCCCCCAATTTGATCTTTGCCTTTATTATGCTAAAAAAACAACTTCCGTCATGGACTAGGGTATATTGCTACATTTTGCTAAGCCTTTTGATAGTGACCGTATTGCTTTGGGTCATAAATATACAAGTGTTTTCGCCTTTGATTATTTTGATCTTAGTAGCTTTGGCGATTCGTTATCTCTTTCTAGTTCGGTTCGCTCGGCTTAGGCAGCTTACCTAAGTAGGATACCATTTGAATATAGGACAAGAAAGATGAATAAATGATAGCGCTAACTAGTCCGAGTTTGAATAAAAACTTGAACATGAACTTGTAAAATGAACCTACTCACCGTTGAAAACATCTCAAAATCGTTCGGAGAACGTATCCTGTTCGAACAACTTTCTTTTGGTATTAACAAGGATCAGAAAATTGCCTTGATTGCCAAAAATGGTACTGGAAAAACCTCTATACTGAATATCCTGTCTGGCGCGGACGCTCCTGATAGCGGTAAGGTAAATTACCGAAAAGGCATTCGCACCTCTTTCTTGGAGCAGGAACCAGATCTAGATCCCAAACTTACTATCGAAGAGACCATTTTCGCCTCTGACAATGAGGTTTTAAGGGTCATTACACGCTATGAGGCAGCTTTGGAGAACCCGGAAGATGCCGACGCCTACCAAAGCGCTTTTGAAGATATGGAACGCTTCGGGGCCTGGGATTTTGAAACACAGTACAAGCAGATTTTATCAAAACTGAAATTAGAAGACTTAAAGGTAAAAGTAGGTTTGCTTTCTGGGGGGCAAAAAAAACGGATCGCCCTTGCAAATGCCTTGATCAATAGACCTGATTTATTAATTTTAGACGAGCCTACCAACCATTTAGACTTGGAAATGATCGAATGGTTAGAACACTATTTCGCCAAGGAGAACATGACCTTGTTCATGGTTACCCACGACCGCTACTTCCTAGAACGCGTATGCAACGAAATTATAGAACTCGATAATGGAACCCTATACCCCTATAAGGGCAACTACTCTTACTATCTTGAAAAGAAAGACTCCCGAATGGAGCAAGAGGCGACCGAACTTCATAAGTCGAAGCAGCTATTCAAGAAAGAGCTCGCATGGATGCGGCGACAGCCAAAGGCACGAACGACCAAATCGAAATCAAGAATCGACGATTTTCAGACGATTAAGGATCGGGCCGGTAAGCGCAGAAACGAGCATGAAGTACAGTTGGAGCTGAATATGGCCCGCGTGGGCAGTAAAATTTTGGAGCTTCACAAGTTGGTGAAGTCCTTTCCCGGCATCCCCATTTTAGATAAGTTCGATTACACCTTTAACAAAGGCGAACGTCTGGGAGTTATCGGGAAAAATGGTACCGGTAAGTCTACTTTTTTAAATATTCTCACGGGTAGCGACACCCCGGATACCGGAAAGGTAATTGTAGGTGACACTATTAAATTTGGCTATTACACTCAAAAAGGTATTACAATAAAGGAGGGACAAAAAGTAATCGATGTTGTTCGAGAATTCGGGGATTTCATTCCGCTTATGAAAGGGCGACAAATCTCTGCCCAGCAGCTATTGGAACGGTTTCTTTTTGATCGAAAAAAACAATACGATTTTGTAGACAAGTTAAGTGGCGGAGAACGCAAAAGGCTCTATTTGTGTACCGTCTTGATCCAAAACCCTAATTTTCTGATTCTCGATGAACCTACAAACGATCTCGACATTGTTACCCTGAACGTATTGGAGAGTTTTTTGTTGGATTTTCCGGGTTGCCTTATTGTTGTTTCACACGACCGGTATTTTATGGATAAGATCGTAGATCACCTTTTCGTATTTAGGGGAAATGCCGTTATTGAGGATTTTCCAGGTAATTATTCCGATTTTAGGGCCTACGAGGATAGCACACTAATCGAAAGTAGAATCGAGAAAGAAAAACAACAAGAATCAAAAACACCCAAGAAAAGCTGGAAAGAAGATACTTCAAAAAGCAAGCTTTCCTATGCCGAACAAAAAGAGCATAAACAGCTTGAAAAGGACATTCAAAAGCTAGAATTTAAAAAAGGGGAAATTGAGCAGCAATTTGTAACCGGCGACCTATCACCGGAAAATATTGCCGAACTTTCAAAGGCTTTGAAAGAAATAGCCGATGGTATTGAAACGAAAACCGAACGATGGTTCGAGTTGTCGGCAATGATTGAAGGATAACAAATAGCATCCAACAAGCACGTTTTAGTGGGGAACATATTCAAACATCTTGGGTTTCTTTTAACCGCCACCAACCATCATGGGGTGCACTCCCCTTTTGTATACAGCTTTGTTACCGAGTGCTTATATAAATTCAAGAAAAATAAAAAACAAAAGACAATCGATATCCTTTTTAAAAGCACTTCTTATTTTGAAGGCAAAAGCATTTTCCTTTCCCAAGGTTATGAAAAGTATAAAGAGGAGATTCGAAATGAATTTTCTTTGATTCAATTTGAGAAACTGCCGTTCGACCTTTTACTTTTAAATGCTAGTGCCGAGCGGGAAATAACAACTCTTATCACCGACGGGAAGACGCTTCATAATGATTCGATGATCTTGATAGACAGTATTCATAAAACTTCAAGAAATCAAAAGCTATGGCATTTGGTAAAGACTTTTTCCCAGGTCACCGTAACCATTGACCTTTATTACTGCGGAGTCGTTTTTTTTAGAAAGGAACAGGTCAAAGAACATTTTAAGATTCGAATTTAATCACCTAATTTTAAACATTGAAAGATCAATGATATGAATAATACACTTTATATCGTCTTAGGGGGCGTATTTATGCTCTACTTAATCGTTACCATTACCACCCGTAGTAAATCGAAACAGCGTAAGTCAAGGAAGTTTATGCAGGACTATAAGCGAAAAGATACGGATGGATGATTTTGATAAACTAAACAAAAGCAAATAGAATTGGCCGAGCATTTTCATAGGACAAATTCAAAGCATTCATTTTATTTTTATATCGCTTCCTCAACCATTTACGCGCCTCTAAAGTTATTTAGGTTGCAACAAATCTTTCCAATCTTCTTTTTTTCGAGAACCACGTATATCCAATTATTTCATAAGACCGGAAACCCACGAGGGGATAATTAGTTTATATAGTCCGTCAGTTTCCATGTTTACAATTCCATAAGAACCTTATTCATTTATTGTGTCTCATATTCCGAACCTAGTGGGGCGCTATTATGGTAGCTCTCAATAATGGCACTGTACCATCATTTACAGAACCGCTTATGGTACTTGTAGTTGAACCTTGTGCAAAGACTCCGATGGTGCACATGAAGAGGCCA
This sequence comes from uncultured Flavobacteriaceae bacterium, assembly GCA_938010765.1. Classification (GTDB taxonomy): domain Bacteria; phylum Bacteroidota; class Bacteroidia; order Flavobacteriales; family Flavobacteriaceae; genus Pelagihabitans. The sequence goes on from CALLVX010000024.1 coordinate 132,163, forward strand.
AAAGCAAAATCAACATACTCCCTTTAATTTGTTTTTTCGTATATAAGTGTGTTAAGGTTAAAACTACGCAGGTCCAAACAAATTCAATAAAAATGGCTTTGCACCGAACTTCTCTTTGATTAAGTGGCGTATTATGAGGAATTAGTGGAACAAATGTTCGTTCAAAAAAAATAATATTCTAACTAAATTAACATTCATCTACTAGATTTTATGCTATTAAAAATTGGAATGAAATCGCTTTTTTAAGCAGCTGCTCTCTTTAGAAATCCAGTACATATATCAATCCGATTTTGTATTTTCGCAAGCATATATGAAACTAAAAGAAGCCAAGACCCTTAAGGATTTAGCAAAAGTTACCGGATTTACCGAATCAACAATTTCAAGGACGTTGAATGGAATCGGCACCAAATACCGCATTAGTACAGAGACCCAAAAAAAAATTATCGATGCGGCCAACGAAGCCAATTTCAAGTTCAATGAGAATGCTCGTGGTCTTCGGCTAAAGAAGACAATGACCGTTGGATTTATTGTACCGGATATTTCGAATTCATTCTTTGCTAAAATGGCCTCCTTAATAGAAAGAGAAGCTCGCCTGCACAAATATGCGGTCTTTTTGTGTGACAGCGACAATAGCACAGAAGTAGAAAAGGCATCTATTAACTTATTACAAAAACGTAAGGTAGATGGCATCATTGTATGCCCAATTGGACTAGAATCAAAGCATTTACAAAAACTATATCAAGAAACCCCTTTGGTTCTGGTAGACCGCTATTTTCCAAAAATCCCCTTGCCTTTTGTCACCTCCGATGATGGTTTGGATTCTTACAAAGTTGTACAACATCTAATATCAAAAGGACATTCCAAAATAGCCTGTATCCAGGGTGTTGAAAACACGTCCCAAAATAATATGAGGGTAAAAGGCTATAAAAATGCACTTCAGGATAATGGGCTGGCATTTGATTCTAAATTTCTAATGGGCAATTCTTTTAGTGAAAAAAATGGCTACTATGCAGCACAACAAATCATTGCCATGCCGAAGAAAAAAAGACCAACAGCTATTTTCTCTTTAAGTAGTATAATTACCTTGGGCATCCTCAAATCGTTTACAGAAGCCGGCCTAAAAGTTCCGCTAGACTTTTCTATAGTTTCCTTTGATGAGCAGGAATATTCGGCGCTTCTTGCCACACCACTTACTACCATCGGACAACCAAAAGAAGAAATGGGTACCAAAGCATTTCAATTGTTGCGAAATCAAATGGAATCTAAAACAAAGCTACATCAAGAAGGAATGTTATTGCCAACACGTTTGAACTTCAGGGATTCTATTAAAGCGTTGTAATTTTAATTTGCACTGAGTAACTATTCTTTTTAAAATCAGGATGAGGACCCTTTTTCCCTAAAATTCAATTTTTGAAGTACCGCCTTGAACCCATCATTTTGCACAAAAAAGAACAATCGTTTGTTCAAATACCTATTTTAAGCTATCTTGCAGACTTAAAGAACCCAATATATGGGTGGTTTTTTGTCACTACAGTGATCCTCAAAAATGAAACTTAGAACAGCTAGAATTATAGAAAGGTTAAACGCATTGGGTGAAATTAGCGATAGTAAAAATTGTATCAGCAGGGCCTATGGTACCAAGGCACATACCGCATCGGGTAATTTATTAATAAAGTGGATGCAAAATATAAGCTTACAAACCTATCGCGATGCTATTGGTAACATTAGGTGTATTCTTCCTTCTTTGAATCCCAATGCCAAATATTTCATCATAGGCTCACATTACGATACGGTATTTAATGCGGGTAAATATGATGGGCCTCTTGGTATATTATTAGGATTGGAAGTAATGCAGTACATTTCAGAAAACAACATACAACTGCCATTTCATTTAAGTACAATAGCCTTCGCTGATGAAGAAGGCGCCAGATACAATACTGCCTATTTGGGGAGTTCTACCATTTCAGGTCATTTTGACCGCTGTTGGTTAAACAGAACCGATGACCATGGTGTTTCCCTAAAAGAAGTTCTAGAAGCAAATGGGGGCCAGGTGGTGAACATCGATAGTGATTCTATTGCAAGAGAACAACTACTTGGGTATTTTGAACCACACATAGAACAAGGGCCAGTATTGTGCAATGAAGACCTGTCGGTATGTCTTGTGAACGGTATTGCCTCGCAGACAAGGGTAGATGTGCATTGGACAGGTATTAACGGCCATGCCGGAACGTATCCTATGAACCATAGAAATGACGCATTTTGCGCTGCTTCGGAATTTTCCTTGGCCGTAGAACAAATCGGAAAATACAATAGCGATAAATTAGTCGCTACCATCGGGAAACTGAATATTATGCCCAATACCCCCAACGTAATTCCTGGTAAGGTAGAACACACCTTGGACATCCGAAGTAAGGATAGTTCTTTTCTGGTCGAAATAAGCCGGACACTTGAGGACAAGGCGATTGAAATTTCTAAAAAGCGAAAAATTGGTTTGGAATGGAACATACTGCATTCCACTCCTTCTGTTCAATGTGATGAAGGCTTAAACCAGCTAATACGAAATGGTATGAAAAAAGCTGGAATACATAAAACACTAGAAATTCCCAGCGGTGCAGGGCATGATGCTGTAATGATTTCTAGAATAGCCCCGGTATCCATGTTATTTATACGCTGCCAGGAAGGTATCAGCCATAATCCATTAGAATATGTTACCTCTGAGGATATAGAAAAATCCTTAGAGGTATGTGACAATTTTGTCCATGAACTTATACATCAAAACAGTTAATTTTTGACTATGAAAGATACAAAACCAACGGCAATTTCGACTACCGTTTTCGAAAGGGACCATGCCGTTTTAACCGGAGACGGTTTTGTTAACAGTGTGTATCCTGGATGGACAGATTGCGAGGTAAATGTGGTCATCAACGAAGCCATGGGTGCTAATTTTTGTCAACTTTTGGTAACACCCGAACCAAATGCTATCTTAAAAGGGGCTACAGAAAAGACACAAACTTTCTTTTACATTGTAGCCGGTTCGGCGAATCTCAGCTTGAATGACGAAAACAACGAAATACTTTCACAAGGCTCTTATGCTTACGTACCTATTGGGCAATCGTACCTGTTAAATCGTTTTGAGGTAAATACTAGAATTCTGACTTTTCACAAGAAATTTGAAAATCTTGAAGGATATGATATCCCCTCCCCTATTATTGGCCATGAATCAAAGATAGCTAAGACTATCTACTGCGGCGACCCTGATCTTTTGATGCAGAACCTGCTGCCCGACCAAGAAAATAAGGCATTCGACATGGCCATTAACATTTTCACCTATCATCCTGGAGCAAATCTTCCATTTGTAGAGACCCATGTTATGGAGCATGGTCTTATGTACCTTCAAGGTCAGGGAATTTATAGGCTTTCCGATAAATGGTATCCCGTAAAAAAAGGAGATTGTATTTGGATGGCTCCCTATTGCCCCCAATGGTTTGGGGCATTAGGCAAGGAACCAACTACCTACATCTACTACAAAAATGTTAATCGATTTCCAATTCACCCCTAAGAAGCCATGCAAAGAGTACATCAAGAACTTGAGAAACTGGCCAGTATTTCTGCCAGTCCCAACCCATCTGTCACTAGAATAGTTTATTCCAAAGAAGATTTAGAAGCGCGCGCTTATTTTATAGCTCTCTGTTACGAAATAGGTCTTAAAGTAAGGGTCGATGCCATTGGGAATACATTTGCACGCTGGGAAGGAAAAAACCCTTCGCTTTCAGCAATCGGGACCGGTTCTCATATCGATGCCATACCTGAATCTGGCATGTACGACGGAACGGTAGGCGTATTTGGCGGGTTAGAAGCAATTCGTTATTTAATGGAATCGGGTTATACACCTGAACGCTCCCTAGAGTTGTTATTGTTTACATCGGAAGAACCTACTAGGTTTGGCATTGGCTGTCTGGGTAGCCGTATGCTTAGTGGACAATTGTCTTTGAGCAATGCACGCAAACTAAGAGACACTAAAAATCGTTGCCTTACCGAGTTTTTGGAACGGGCAAACTTTAAAGGTCAATTAGAAAGTGTTGCACTTAAAAAAGGATATTACCATGGCTTTGTAGAACTACATATTGAACAAGGACCGATTTTAGAAAAAGAAAACATCGATATAGGTATTGTGACCAAAATTGCGGCACCAAGTGCCCTACGCGTTTCTCTAACCGGTCAGGGAGGCCATGCCGGATGTGTGTTAATGAATGATAGAAGGGACGCAGGTTGTGCCGCGGCCGAAATTACCTTGGCAGTAGAACGTATTGCACAAGAATCAGCTAGCGCAGATACCGTTGCAACCACCGGTATTTTAGATATTAAACCCCGAGCAATTAACAGCATCCCAAAAGAAGCTTATTTAGAAATTGACTTAAGAGATACAGATGTAATTACTCGGAACAAGGCTTTGGAAGATCTAAAAGAGCAAATCAACACCATCTGTAACCAGAGAAACATCGAAAGTTCGGTCGAACTCCTAAATTGTGACAATCCGGCAATTTGCCAAACGGATCTTGTAGATACTGTGCAGATTGCCGCAGAAAAATTGGGGTTATCCCATAAAAAAATGATTAGTAGAGCCTATCATGACTCTTTATTTATGGCACAAATTTGCCCAACTACAATGATTTTTATTCCGTGCCGTAGCGGTATTAGCCATCATCCTGATGAATACAGTACTCCTGAACAGATTGAAAAAGGAATATATACACTGGCCCTCACACTAAAATCTTTATCCGGGAAATAAAGGTCACGTATTTAAAAATCTTTGTCTTCCAATTCGATTGCGAATTCACTAACAAATTCATCCCAAGCCTCAGTTAGGTTCTGCATTGCACTTTTCTTTCTATTATTGGTCAAATTGGCGTGTTCTATAGAATTAAAAACTAGTTTTTTAATTTCTTTCAAGTTAAGCTCCCAGGCTATATAAGCCATAAAAAAGTCATAGCTTAATCCCTTATAACCAAAAACAGAGGGGTCATCACTGCTGATAGAACATTGTACACCTCTACTCATTAAAACTCTTGCCGGGTGATTGCCCAAGTCAGGTACATATCCTAATATTTTATTACTAAGCGGACTGAGTTCTACCAATATATTTTCTTGTACCACTTTTTTTGTTAAAGACGGATAATAACTTAAGTTCAAGCCATGACCTATTCTTTTGGTATTTAACAAAATTGCATCATACAAATTCTCATTTCCCGTAGATCTGCTTTCACCTGCATGCAGTAAAAGTGGAAGTTCAAATCCATATTGTTCAGTAAAAGCTTCCATTTTTGCCCAACTTTTGTCGAAATATGAAATGCTATTCCCTCTGGCTTCTTCCGCTACCAAATCGAAACCGCTAATTAGATCCGGGTATTTCTTCTTTAAATCATAAGCCGTTTTCAGTTGTTCGTCAATAGTGTTCACATCAAAAAACTTGAAACTGGTATAAATAATGCTTAATGAGAACTCAGGGAATTCTTTTTGAATATTGGTTGTAACCTCCTCCAAATCCTTTAAAGTGATCTCGATAGGATAAGAGGTATCTAAATCGTAAAGTTCTTCCAGAATAAAACGAATTTCAACATGGTAAATATTGTCTTCTATCAAGTCTAAGAACGCACGTTCATAATACGCTTTAAAGAATGGCCGGTATGCAACCAACCTTGAAATTCGTAAAAATCTTTTTTCGAATTCTTCCCAAATATCGATATCGGTATTTTGTGCAGGTTCTTGTAAAGTCAAAAGACCAAAAAGTTCATTTTCGAAATTTTTATCCGTTTCGAATTTTTCATCTAATTGGATAAATCCCTTAGGCTGTTCCCCCTGATTAAATATGGCCAATTGGCCATACACAAAATCTGTATGCCCCTTCAATGTAAAAACAAAGCATTCCGGTAGATTTCGGGCTTGGGTAATCAGCCAGGAAATATCAGTAATTCCACCACTATGGCAATGTAATAGGCCCCCTTTTGGCATATTTTGAATTAATCGGAACAACCTTGACTCCTCAACCGTCTGTATTACTTTTTGAAAGGGTTTATTGAAAAAAGCCTGACCGCCGTTAACCTTCAAAAAATTTGCTCGCAACGAACTTAATTCTTTTTCAATTCTTAACTCTATCTCGGTCAACTGAATGTCATGGGCAAAACCATTTTCGCGGTCAAATTCTAATAATTCCTTTTTTGAACCAGCATGATCTATACCACTTGAAGCTAAGTCATTTTCGGGTTGTTCTCTGCAACTCGTACCTAAAAGTAATTGAATTATTAAAAGGGCTTTTAACAAATACATTCTACGGTACTTTTTAAAAAATCGTTTAATGGAATTCATAATATAATTTTTTTATCAACTTCAACTACCCTGCATATTTACGGCCATACGCTCTAATCCGATTCTATTTTTAGAGTTCCTATTTAAAAGTGCCAAGTATACGAAGTACTATTTTTAGCAAGGCCTTTTTCATCATCATCACTTTTACTGGGATATACCTATTCCAAATAATAATTATTTGGATGTGAAACGGCTTCTTCCCTGTTAACAAAACGTGCTTCCGAAAATCGATGCTTTATCTCCATGAACATTTAAGAATATACAATTTTTATAAGAGTATACATATTTTCCTTTATCGATAGTCCTTACAATATATATATATCAATACCTATTACTTTTGAATAGGCGTTCGAAGGCATTGATAAATCACTCCTAAAGGGTTACTAAGGCATAATATATCTCCTCAAATGAAATCTGGTGTTCTCACAAAGGCGATACATGAAATAGGGAACCCAAATCGACCGTCTTTATATTGTAGCCAACTCAAAATAACTAAGGTGCCACTGAAAGCGCACTCATGCTATTTCAATTACTTATAAAATCATATCACACTTCTTTTCCTTTTTTACCCTTCCTTATCTAGTATAATTCAGCAATACATCTGATTGCTATAGTATTTCCTTTAGGGCACCAATTAGCATGTTCACATGATTTTTGGTACAGCTCTCGCCCATAATACCAATACGCCATATCTTACCGGCAAAATCGCCCAGGCCGCCGCCCACTTCTATATTGAAATCATTTAAAAGAATACTTCTTACTTTGGCTTCGTCATTAATACTTTTCGGCAAATAAACCGAGTTTAAATTGGGCAGCCTATTTTCCGCCTTTACCAAATAGGAAAAACCTAACGTTTCCAATTCATTTCTTAAATATTGATGTATATTTTGATGTCTTTCCCATCTATTGCCCAAGCCTTCTTCCAAAACCAAACTCAAAGCACTATGCATCGCATAAACCGATGAAACCGGAGCCGTATGATGGTACGCCCTTTTTGCTCCCGACCAATAATTTTTGACCAGGTTCAAATCTAAAAACCAACTTTGTACTTTGCTTTTGCGATTTTCCAAAGCTGCAACCGCTCGCGGCGAAAAACTTACCGGCGAAAGTCCGGGAGGTGCACTAAGATTCTTTTGGGTACCACTGTACAAAGCATCTATTCCCCATTCATCAACTTTTAAGGGAACACCGCACCAAGAAGTAACCGCATCGACTACCAAAAGGGATCCGGCGTTATGTACCAGATCGCTAATTTCCTGCAATGGTTGTAAAGCCCCGGTTGAAGTCTCTGCATGCACGAGGGCGACCAATTTTGGATCGGGGCACTTTTCTATAACAGATTTTATCTGGTTCACATCCGTTACTTCCCCCCAAGGGGTATCAATACGATGAACCGTTGCTCCACAACGCTCTGCAATATCGACCATACGACCTCCGAAAACCCCATTCACACAGATAATGCATTCATCGCCAGGCTCTAAAAGATTAACAAGACAGGTTTCCATCCCAGCACTTCCAGGAGCGGACACCACGAAGGTTAGTTCGTTTTTGGTCAAAAAGGTTTGTTGCACCATATCTTTTACCTCGTCCATCATTTGAACAAATTGTGGATCCAAGTGACCTATCAAAGGGGTAGACATTGCCTTCAAAACCCTCGGATGGGCATCTGAAGGGCCAGGTCCCATCAAAAATCTTTTCTGCGGATTAAACGTATAACTCATACTCTTATTTTGATTTTAATAGTTCTTATTTATTTTATTTGTATTTAACACTTCAGTAAAACAGATTACACCCACTTCCTATGAATTTATGGTACTTTTAAAACTCTATGTCATAATGTACCTGTAAAAGCTGCGCGGCCACACCTACGGCTATCTCTTTGGGTGTATCGCCTCCAGTCTTCAAACCAATGGGGCATACCACATTTTTCATACCTTCGGGGATTGACATCTCTTTAATCAACATATTATGAAACCGTATGCATTTGGTCTTACTCCCAATCAACCCTACATATTTTGTTTTTTCACCAATGGCCATCGCTGTGATTTCAAAATCGATGGTGTGGTCATGGGTCAAAATTAAAACATAACAATTTTCACCCCATTGCACGGCATCTCTAAAAGTTTTAAAATCTTCCACATTTACCGCACAGGTTTGGATCTCAGAATCAAGTTCAATCGCCTTAAACCAATCTTTTCTTGAATCAATTAGCTTTATCTTGAAAGGGGTATCGCTCAAAATTTTGCATATCTCGACCCCGATATGTCCTGCTCCAAATAAAAAAAGTTCCGGTAATCCGTTCATAGGTTCTATTAGTATTTCCACCTTTCCCCCGCAGCATTGTTCAAATTTGGGTCCTAGCGTAAAAGTGGTTTCTGTAATACGATTTTTTTTTAGCGCTTTTAAAGCCTTGTCGATAACTTCAAATTCCATTTTACCCCCCCCTATCGTACCATGTATTTTATTCTGTTCGGCAACTACCATACGCGAACCAACGATACAAGGTGCCGACCCCAATACCTTTGTAACCGTTACAAGCGCTACCGGCTTATACTTTTTTTTGTATTCATTCAATATTTGAATCCAATCGAACGTCATTGTATAAATCCTTCTTTTTCATTTTCCTATTCATTAAAATTTAAACGAAACAGGCAATTCTAACTTCCTTTATAAGTGGTGTAACCATATGGGCTTAGCAACAATGGAATATGGTAATGGCCTTCATCAGAAACTAAAAATGTGATGGCCGCCTTCGGATAAAATGAGCTATACCCTTGCCTAGTTTGGTAAGCTGCCGTATCAAAAACTATTTCGTATTCGCCCTTTTCCAAATTCCTTCCCGGTGGTAGCAAGTCGAAAACCCGGCCATCTAGATTCGTACTACCAACACTCATCAGTTTCTTCCCCTTGTTCGTAATGGCACTTAAAGAAACCATCATACCGGAAGCCGGAATACCCTTTACCGTATCTAATGCATGAGTTGTGATTTGACTTTTTAACCACTTGTCAGCAGCCACCTCTTCAATCAATTTGGTAAGGCGTATTACCGTAATCTTATGTTGTTCGTTCATAGCGACCCCCATTTCTTCTTTTGCAGAATTTGATAGTCTTTTCTGAACTATCGCCAACATTTCTTCTGCTGATTTCCCGCTAGCGCTTACGATAAATATATAGCCGAATTTCGCCTCATATTCACTGTTGGCCTTTGCTAAGTAACGCAAAGTTTCAAGAGGGGCATCTGTAATTTTGGCTTGTTCCTTGCCAGCCCAATCTTTGGTTAGTGCATACTTATCTTTAAGGCTATCAATATCACCTATTTTTGGATGCCCCTTAAATGCCTCCAAGTAATCTTCTGCATTACATTGGGAATACCAGACTGATGCTGCTTTGGTTATTAGGTCTGCACTGGAAGTGTAAGGCCTGGTCATTGCCATTTTCGCGGTCCACGTGGCAGACACACAACACTTCGCCAGTTCTAAAGCAACATGCGCCTCTGCATTTTCGTTCAAATCCTCTAATGTTGTCATCATATCTATTATTTTATTGCCCCTTGGTTCATCCAGCAGTTTATCATATCTCGTTCCTCAAGCAGCATTCCTGTCTGGTTATTATTGAAGGGCATATTTTTACTTAACACCGCTCGCTGGTATATTTTATCCCTTAAGTTATATATTTGTTCGGGAGTATCATACATAATCCCATTTGGAGCTGATTTCCAAACAGCATCCGTCGGTTTTTTTGAATGGCAGGCAGTACACCTATTTTTAATAATGTCGGCCACTTCGATAAATGATATTTCTTTTGTACAGTTTTCAAATGTAGATGGTGCCGGGGCGGTGAAAAAGGTGACACCTAGCAAAACCATAATGGAAACGGGCATTATCCACACGGATAATTTTCCTTTTTCCCTTAAATTAAGATAGTGTTTTATACCAGCGCTTCCAACGGTTATGGCGATAAGTACCGCCCACTCATATTCGTTCCCAAAAGTGCTTGGAAAATGGTTACTTATCATCACGAACAATACGGGTAGGGTAAAGTAGTTATTGGTATATGACCTCAACATAGCGGCCTCGCCATCTTTTGGGTTTGGCAATTCACCATTTTTAGCCGCGTTCACCATTCGTTTTTGGCCCGGAATGATTACGAAAAATACATTTGCAGCCATTAAGGTTCCTAAAAATGCCCCAAAGTGAATATAGGCCGCACGACCACTAAATACTTGACAATAGAACCATGCAAAGAAGAACACAAGTACCGTAATGGCTATAGTAAATACCAACTTACTTTTAGCAAATCGTTTACAAATCTGATCGTACAACACCCACCCTAAAACCAAAGAAAAAATACTGATCATAATTGCAGACATGGGCAGAATATCAAATACTACGGGATCGATAAGTATAGACCTTGCATTGAAATAATAAACAATTATCAAAAGACAAAACCCAGATAACCAAGTAAAGTATGCTTCGTATTTAAACCAATGCAAGTGTTTGGGTATTTTTTTGGGAGCCAGTTTGTACTTTTCCAAATAATAAAACCCGCCACCATGTACCGCCCATAAATTGCCTGCTAATTCATCCCGAACGTTTTCCGATCGGTTGAGGGCATTTTCAAGAAAAACAAAATAGAAAGAAGCTCCGATCCAGGCAATACCAAAAGTGATATGGATCCAACGTACCACCAAATTAAGCCATTCCATAAAATGACCTTCCCAAATACTTCCCTTTAAAAAAATATAAACAATACCCAAACCGCAAAGTACGGCGCACACTAAAAGCGCGTAAAACCAATTTTGGGCGATTTGTAGCGACGCTACCTTAGCCTCATTGCCCTGCAACTTAAACTGCTCGACAATTTCGCGTATTTTATAGGTCCCCAGAATTATGATGACAAAAATGAAAAGCCAAGAAAATAGTATCAATAGTGCCATCATATTACTTTTTTTAAGTAATCCTTTTCATTTTCGCCTATGCCATTACGCTCTAAAAGCTCGCCCCTATTTCTATCGACAATTCGCGACAATTCGACTACGTGAAAGCCATTCACGAACGTATCTGTTACCATACCCTTGAGTTTATGTCCCAAATAGGGAGTTGCTTTGTGCTTATGACATATTACCTCTGGGGTAAGTACATTTTCGGCCGTATCGTCCCAAATAACAATATCGGCATCATAGCCCTTTTTCAGCAATCCTTTTCTAGACTCCAAACCTAAAAATTCTGCAGGTTTTTGAGTCAGCATCGGAATCAGTTTTTCTAAGGGTATATCTCGCGATTTGAACTCTGTGTTCATTACGGAAAGTGTGAATTGTAATCCAGAAATACCTCCCCATGCCTTGAAGAAATCACCTGAATCCAATTGTTTTATTTCAGGTGGAGCAGGTGAATGATCCGAGGCTATAAAGTCTATAATAGTCTCTTTTACGGCCTTCCATAGCGCTTCCCTATTTTCCTTTTCGCGAATTGGTGGGGCGCATTTAAGAATAGGAGATGCGTCGGGAATCTGTTCAGCATCAAAGAAAAGGTAGTGGGGACAAGTCTCTATGGTCAACTTGTTGGTTTTTGATTTTCGGTATGCCAGCTTTTCTATTGCCTCCGAAGAGGATAAGTGAACAATATGAACTTTGATGTCGAACGTTGTTTGAATTTCAAGAGCTATATCAATAGCAGTGTTCTCCCATCGCTGCGGTCGCGAAGACAAATATTCTTGATAACTCTTCGGATTTTTGATTTTCGGTACCTCATCATCTTCCAATTCGCAATGCAATAATAAGGGAACACTATACTTCTTGAGAATAGGCGCTACCATGCGAAGATGTTCTGCATCAATCTTAGGAAATTCGTCTATTCCTGAATGCGACAAAAAGCCCTTGATGCCGAATGCCCCGAACTTTATAAGAGGCTCTATTTCATTGACATTAAGGGGAACAATTCCGCCGTAAAATCCGCAGTTAACATGTAGTTTTCCTTTTGTGGCTTCCTTCTTTTTCTTGAAGGCATCAATAGTAGTAGTTACCGGACTCGCATTCAATGGCATTTCAATTAACGTAGTAATACCTCCAGTTGCTGCGGCCCTTGTAGCAGTGTCAAAACCTTCCCAATTGGTTCGTCCCGGTTCATTGATATGTACATGGGCATCAATAACCCCAGGCATAATTATAAAATCACCGTAGGAGGTAAACGGAACATCATCGATATGTTTTTTTCCATCAAAAATACGATGTATTCTATGTCCCTTTATGTAAAGAGTCGCTTCTTGAAATTTATTTTCAATAAAACAACGGTTGCTATGTAGAAGAAAAACTGCCATTGTCTTACCGTTTATATAGCCCTAGCAAGACTTTTTCAGGAGTCATAGGTGCGTGAAACTTCATTTCATAATCGGGGTTAAAGGCCTTTATTGCATTTTGAATAGCGAAATAGGCACCGATACCGTACATCAGTGGAGGCTCACCAACCGCTTTCGATTTTAAAATCGCCATATCGTTACCTTCTGTCTCTAAGGGAAATACATCGACCACTTTTGGAACCGAATATATATCGGGTATTTTATAAGTAGAAAGGGCATTGGATAGTAACCTTCCATTATCTGCATAGACGATTTCTTCTAATGTCATCCATCCGATACCTTGAATAAGTGCCCCTTCTACCTGACCCAAATCAATTCCCGGATTCATACTTTTTCCGTAATCATGCACTATTTTCACGCTTTCAAATTCATAGGTTCCGCGATGACAATCTAAGGTGGCGGTAACGATTGCCGTACCGTAAACATGATAAGCAAAAGGATGCCCCTTATCTTTACTTTTATCAAAATTTATTATTGGTGTGGCATAATGGGCATTTTCGGTCAAGGCGACCCGGAGTGCCATGGCCTTCAAAATCAGCTTCTCCCAAGTTATAGCTGTCTTCTCTCCCGCGATATAAACCCACTCGTTTTGCAGGGTCACCTTTTTTTTAGCCACGTTATATTCATTTGCAACTATAGCCCTAAGACGATCTAAAAGGTTTTCACAAGCCATTACAAGTGCCTTTCCATTAAGATCTGCAGTAGCACTCGCCGCTGATGGAGAGGTATTGGCAACACGACTCGTATTCGTGGTTTCTATTTTAATCTTATTACCACTTACAGAAAACATATCGGCGGCAATCTGTAATAATTTGGTATTGACACCCTGTCCCATTTCAACCGCTGCGGTACTGATTCCAATACTACCATCTTGATAAATATGCACCAAGGCACGGGCTTGATTCATTTGCGTATTGGTAAATGAAATTCCAAATGCAATAGGCATGAGCGCAATTCCCTTTTTTACAGAAACATTATTTTTATTAAATTCAGCTACATTTTTTCGCGCCTGTTCGAGCTGAAATTTTTCTGTAGCAACCCGCCATGATTTTTTTGCTTCGACCTTCGTAGCTACTTGCCCATAAGAGAATTCTTGGTTTTCTTCCAATAGGTTCAACTCCTGAATCTTACTCGTTAGGACTCCTAATTCGGATGCAGCTTTTGCTATAGCAGATTCAATCACAAACATGCCTTGAGGCCCTCCAAACCCACGAAAGGCAGTATTTGGCGGAAGATTGGTCTTACAACTAAATACCGTAGATTTTACGTTCGGAACATAGTAGCTATTAGTTGCATGAAAAAGGGTACGCTCCGCAATGGCTGGGGATAAATCTGCAGCAGCACCGGAATTCTGAAGGAATTCTACCTCATAAGCCAAAATCCTTAGGTCTTTGGACAATCCTATCTTATAGCTACTCTCATAGGGATGCCTTTTTCCAGTCATTCTTAAATCGTCATGACGATCTAAAATCAATTTCACAGATTGGCTTAAATGGTTTGCAGCCAATGCCGCCATTACCGCCCATGGTGTGGCTTGATCTTCTTTGCCACCAAACCCACCGCCCAATCGAGTAACATCTACCTCTATTTTGTGCATTGGCAAGCCCAATACCCGTGCCGTAGTTCTTTGAACGGAAGTGGGGCCTTGAGTCGAAGAAACAATACGAATATTACCATTTTCCATCGGTTCGGCATAGGCCCCTTGTGCTTCGATATAGAGGTGTTCTTGCCCGTTAGAAAATGTTTCCCCATTAAAAATATGCGCACATTCGGCAAATGCGTTTTCTACATTTCCTAAATTAAAAGATCTTGGCGCATTGATAAAACTTCCTTTTTCCTTGGCTTGTTTGGCCGTGGTTATTACCTGAAATTTTTCATATTCCGAACGTATTAATGCACGTGCCTTTTTAGCAATGGTCTTGGTTTCTGCAATTAGTAATGCAATTGGCTGGCCCCAAAAGTGTACCTCATCTTCAGCAAACAGGGGCTCATCTGGAAAAATACCACCAATTTGATTCTCTCCCGGGATATCTTCAGCGGTCAAAATACAGATCACCCCCTCTAGTTCAAGCGCTTTGGAATAATCGATGTTTTTAATTTGCCCATGAGCGCAGGTAGCATCAAAAACTACTGCGTGCAAGGTACCTTCACGTACATTTACGTCATCTACATATATAGATTCCCCTCTAAGATGTGTATATGAATCAATATTTCGCACACCATTTTGAAGAGATAGATCTGTCCTTTTGCTTTCAGGTGAATGTTGGGTTTTAACTATCGGCATTTTCTAAAAAATCTTGTAGTTTAAAAATATTAGGAAATAGTTCGGTAAAATGGGCAACAAAAAGCTGTCTTGCCAATAATCGTTTGTATTCTTTTGTACCGCGAACATCAGAAATAGGGGCAATTTCTTTTTGAAGTATTTCAGCAGCCAAGGAAATTGTTAGGATATCAAGAGTTTTGCCCCTTAGATATCGCGAAGTAGTCTGTAAATAGAATGGTATCGGGGCAACCCCGCCAATAGAAACATGCGCATTTACAATTTCATCTTTGTCATTTACCTCGACGCTAATGGCGGTATTTACGATTGCAATATCCAAGTAGGTACGCTTACAAACCTTCTCGAAATTGAACCTAACATAAGGGGAAAGGGTTTCAAAACTGATTTCAGTCAACAATTCGCCCTCTTCTAAATTACATTTTTTGTACCCTTGGTAAAAATCTTTTAGCGCGATCTGTCTTTTGCTTTTCCCTTTTTCAAGAGTAAGGTTACTATGAAGCGCCAAAAAGAATATGGTCATATCACCGATTGGGGAAGCGTTTACCAAGTTCCCCCCGAGAGATGCCATATTGCGAATAGGCTCTGAAGAAACCAGGGCCAGATGTCGGCTTAGGTTTGGGAACATACTTTGCATGGCCGTATGTTCCCAAAACTCGGTCACCGTTGTGTTAGCCCCAATAACGACTTTAGTTTTTCGTATTTGGATGCCTTTTAACCTTTGTGCGGCAGCGACTAAAAAAATTTCGGTCTCTACTAAACTTTGTGGTCGTTGTACATACATATCAGTACCTCCGGATACCAAAAAGGCGTTTGTATTTCTTTTTGCCTTGCGATTTATACCTTTAAGTTGGTCAGAAATACCAAGAAAGTATGCTGGTATAAATTCGCGCGCAACAAGCCACGGAATTTTGTTGTCTGTTTCGATTGCTTCCAATTGACCAACTACCTCACTTGCAGCCCGTTCTATTGATTTATAGCCCGTACAACGACAAATATTTCCACTAATGGCCGCTAAAATATTCTGGTAGTTCTTTTCCTTTTCTGAAAATGCAAAGCCCGTAAGTGCCAACACAAAACCTGGGGTGCAAAATCCGCATTGTGTAGCGTAGTTAAACTTCATTGCCTCTTGTGCCACGTTCAATTCATTGTTCAGGTTTATTCCTTCAATAGTAACTATATGTTTGCCCTGAGCGTTTCCTAGAGGAGAAATACACGAAGTAATACTATGATATTCAACCACTCCCCGAGAATTCAATGTGCCTACCAATGTTGTGCATGCACCACAATCGCCTTCTCGACAACCGATTTTTGTACCGGTTAATCGCTGCTCATATCGAATAAAATCTAATAAGGTCATACCCGATTTTGATTGGGTCTTTATACGTTTATTGTTTAATATAAATTCAATCATGCTATTTGCTGTTGCTAACCAGCAATATGGCACTGGTTTAGATTACTAAAAAAAATAAGAACAAACGTTTGTGCAATTTATTAAAAAAAATGCAAACTTCTACAATTCATCTACAAAGTTCTTCGTATTCGTATGAAAAAATACGGCAAAACAATTGCCTGCTATCCGCTACAAAAAAAATACTAGCACGATTATTTATCAAATAACTCAGCCATTGGTTTCTTTTCAGCCATGCCGGGCAACGGTACATTCAATAACATAGATAAGGTGGGTACAATTTGTGTAGTCGAATACACCTCTGTTGATTCCCCTATCTTAATGTTCCAGCCATACCAAAGCATGGGAACATGCGTATCATTATTATATAAGGTAGCATGTGTGGTTCCATACCCCCAATTCTGCATCCAACCAGTGTTATAAACAACATACACATCCCCTGATCGCCTTCTGTTATAACTATTCTCTATAAAAAGATCCTTTTCACGACTTGTTATTTCTTCACTTATTCTACTGGTGACATACACTTCTTTAACCCCTTCATAGTGATATAGGTATTCTTCAATTCTGCTTAATATTACCTGCTTATCTTCATTGCCCTCATCGATATAAATCTGTGTATTATCCATAAAAGTTATGTACTTGTATGTACCAAATTCTGTACTTAATTTCTCATTTAATTCCGTACTCAAAACCTTCGGATCATAATTGCCTGAGGGAATTTTGGACTCTTTCAAAAAATTTGGATTGTCGCTTGCGGCGTGATCCGAGGTAAGGAACAAAAGGTAATTTTCCTTACCTATTTCATCGTTAAGAAATCCTATCAATTCCCCTATATCCCTATCTAAACGAATATAAGTATCTTCCAATTCCATGGAGCGTATACCAAAATCATGACCAATTTTATCTGTGCTCGAATAACTAATCGATATAAAATCGATATTGCCATTTTGTCCCAAAGATTCCTCTTTTATAACGGTTTTGGCTAGCTCGGTCAATAGTGTATTTCCGAACGGAGTCTTCATCAAAAGGCTATATCCACCATTCTCTTCTTTTAACCGTTTTAAATCATAAGGAAAAACAGCATTCTCTCTTCCCTTGTATATTTTCTCATATTCAGAATCATCTGGATTACTATTAATATAGTTTTCATTTGGTAATATTGGTCTCCAAACACTATTTAATAATGAATCTGACATTCGCTTTTTATTGAACGTTCTTAAATAATAAGGTAGTTGATCCGAATAGTAAGTGCTTGAAATAAAACCTCCCTCATCCTCGTTAAACCAAAAGGCATAATCCGCCAAATGCCCGACAGGCAGAATTGCTGCCCTATCTTTTAGGGAAACTCCGATTACCATAGACCTCTTATTGTTAAAAAGCTTGAGTTCATCAGAAAACGTAGTGGCGAGCAATTTTCTTGGAGAAGCCGATATAGGCCTGTTATCGGCAAACCATTTTTTGCTTCCTCCTACGGTATAAACCGAACTATCAGCAACACAATAATGGGTGTTCCCAGACTCACTTTCGTACCAGTTATTCGACACTATTCCGTGATTTGCGGGAGTTGTTCCAGTATAAATAGTAGCATGTCCCGGACCAGTTTCGGTAGGGATATAATTATAATGGGTGTTCTTTTGATTAAACCCATTCTTACGTAAGAAATTAAAACCTTTTTGCGTAAAGTTAGCCTCAAAGCGGTATAGATACTCTGCCCGCATTTGATCCACAACAATACCGACAATTAATTTGGGTTTACTGTTTTGCTGGGCGTATGTTTTATTTAAAAAAGCCAAAACAAGAAATGCTATCAAACTGTAATTTGTCATTTTCATTTTTTCAATCAATTTCGTTGAACTCTTCTTTTTTATGTCTGTACTTAAATAATACAGCAAAAGCGATTCCGATAATCATGGCATAAACAGCGAATACCGACCAGATAAATGACCAGTTCTTACTGCCCGTATCAGAAAAGTAATCAACCACAAAACCGCTTGTGTAGGCCCCTAAGGTGGCGCCGATTCCGTTCACCATCATCATAAATAAACCTTGGGCACTAGACCGCATCTTAGGATCGGTCTCTTTATTGATGTACAAGGATCCCGAAACAAAATAAAAATCGAACGCCATACCGTATACCAGCATCGATAGAATTAACATTACCAAGCCGATGCCTTCGGGGTTTCCTAAGGCAAACAAACCAAAACGCAATATCCAGGCGAACATACTGATCATTACCACTTTTTTAATACCATACCGTTTTAAAAAAAAAGGAATTGCCAGAATAAAAAGGATTTCGGAAAGTTGGGAGAGCGAGACTAAAAAAACGGAATGTTCTACCGCAAATGAATCCTTATAACCCAACTCGAAATCATTTAAAAAAGGAACACCCCAAATATTCGTTACTTGAAGCGCCACCCCTAAAAGCATCGAAAAAACAAAGAAAATTGCCATATTCCGCTCCTTTAAAAGTTGAAAGGCGTCGAGACCAAAACGTTGTACCCATGATTTGTATTCACCCTTATCAATCGGGACTTTGGGCAATGTAATTGAATATAGCCCCAAGAGAAGGGAGGCCGCCGCACCTAAGTAAAACTGATATGCACTTACCTTATAACCAAGAACATCTACCGACCAAGCGGCCAAAATAAAACCAATTGTGCCCCAGACCCTTATAGGCGGAAAAGACCTTATCGGATCCAAGCCATGTTTTTCTAAATTGAAGTAGGATATGGAATTGTTCAATGCCAGGGTAGGCATATAACAAACGGAGACCAATAACATAACCAAGTAGAAATTGGTAAAGCCCGATGCTTCTGCCAATAGCCAAAAGAGACCCGATAACAACAAATGACAAATACCAAAAACTTTTTCGGCATTTACCAATTTGTCGGCGACCATACCCAGGATAGGAGGCATAAAGGTAGATGCCATTCCCAAGGTTGCATAAACCGCCCCAACTTGAAGACCTGTAAAACCAAGTGTCTCTACCATATACGCCCCGGCCGATAACAACCAGGAACCCCATGAGAAAAACTCTAGAAAGTTTAAAATTGCCAATCTACTCTTTATACCCATGCGGATTTTTTTGACTTTCGTTTGTAGTTTTGCTTGGTGTGGTAAGCAGAGAAAATTTAATTTGCAACCTTATATAGGGCGGTTTAGGCCTTTTTAAAGATTCTAATTTGGAAAATCTACCAAATGCATTACAAAGCTGCGCCACATCTTAGCAGGTAGCATTCTAACCCAGCCGTTCGGTACTATTTAACTGATATGAATTAATATTCAGTGCGATCTTCCTTAAGTGCCCATTGCTTAAAAGGCTCCAAGGCAATTTCACGACCTACCTGCTCAAATGGAATACTTCTGTTAGCATATGGCAATGGTATTTCCTGGTATATAAATTCATCATCAAAACCAATTTTTGCCGCATCTTGTTGATTGCTGCCATAGTATACTTTATCGGGTCTTGCCCAATAAATAGCCCCCAGACACATGGGGCACGGCTCACAAGAAGTATAGATTTCACATCCGTCTAGTTGAAAAGAGTTCAACGTTTTGCAAGCATCCCTAATAGCAGTTACCTCTGCATGTGCCGTTGGGTCATTTGTGGAAGTGACTTTGTTGTTCCCTTTGCCTACAATTTCACCGTTTTTCACTATTACACAACCAAACGGACCTCCTTCATTGTTCCTCATTCCACTCAAGGCCGCGTCTACGGCTTTTTTCATATATGTTTCTTGATCACTCATAGTCTCTTAAATTGAATGGTTATTTTGATATTAACAACTTCGTTCGCCCAGCGCATTAAAATAGGTTGGTTTTAAAAGTTAATAATTACCCGTTATTTATGCAACCAACGATTTTCGAAGCATCGTCAAAAACTTTTCCCTGTCGGCCTTTAAAACAACTTTGGCGTTGGGTACTTTATTTGATGATTTGGAAAAATCCATGACGGTTTGCCCTCTAGAATCATCATCGTTGACCAATATAGTAACATGAGCCTCTTTGGCTTCGGTCGCTATTGTTCTATCTAATGCAATGGCCATTGCGATAGGATCAGGTAGGTCAAAACCCCCTAGGCCAGATATTTTTTGTCCAAACTCAGCCACCGTTTTTTGAATATCGATACAAAAGTCGGCCAATGAAGTACCTAAGGCCTTAATATCCTCTACATCTTGATTATTGAATACCGCATATTCCCTAGAAATGTCCCAGCCCACCATCGTAATAGGCATTCCTGATTCAAAAACAATCTTTGCGGCCTCTGGATCTGCCCAAATATTATATTCTGCTATAGGTGTAATATTGCCCCTACCCTGCCCTATACCACCCATGATGATACATTCTTTAACTTTAGCGGCGATTGTCTTATCTAAAAGCAGGGCCATTGCGATATTGGTCAACGGAGCCAAACATATTAAGGAAATTTCTCTTTCGTATTTGTTTATCTGTGTTATCAACACATTTGGCGCACACTCTGGCCGTGGGGTAAAACCATGTAAGTGCAAGCCAATATCGCCCATACCATCAACACCATGAACGTGTTCGGCGGTCTTTAAATCTCGCACCAAGGGTTTCTCCATACCTGCGTAAACCGGTATATCAACATCGCACATGCCAAGGGTGTACATCGCATTTTGCACGGCCTGATCCAAAGGAACGTTCCCAGCTACTACCGTAATCGCCTCGATTTCGATATCAGGTTGTTTTATGGCCATAATTAAGGCAACAGCATCATCTGAAGCAGTATCGGTATCGATTATAACTTTTCCTTGCATGCTCATTTTTTTAAGTTCTTATATTTTCAAGTTTAGCTACCTCGTTCCTATAGGGGATAGAGGCCTGGGCCCCCAATTTCCCGACACCTATCGACGCAGCCTTGTTGGCAAATTCGATTGATTTTCGCCAACCGTTTTCCTCCGACAAAGCAACGGCCAAGGCTCCGTTGAAAATATCCCCCGCTGCAGTTGTATCTACTGTTTTCACTTTAATGGCAGGTACTAGAAATGATTCTTTCGAATTTTTGAAGTAAGCCCCTTTTTCTCCCAACGTAATCAATACATTCTCAACACCTCTTTTCAAAAAAACAGTAGCAGCCGCGCTGGCCGATTTCAGATCATTAACTTCTACCCCTGTTAATTCGGATGCCTCTGTTTCATTTGGGGTTATAAGATAAAGCCCTTTATATATCTCCGAATCTAAATATTTGCTTGGTGCGGGGTTCAGAATTACATTTTTGCCATGTGCAGCGGCCATCCTAATTATGTATGCTACCGTTAGAATCGGAATCTCAAGTTGCACAAGCACAATAGCCGCTTGTTTAAATGCTTCAACAGATTTATTAATCTCCTCTACGCCCAAACGTTGATTTGCGCCCGGAGATACGACTATAGAATTTTGCCCTTCTTGATTCACAGTAATAAAAGCGACACCTGTGGGCTTTTCAAGGGTCTCGTAAATGAACTTGGTCTGAATTCCATCTGCAAGGAATCCTTTGCGAGCAATTGTTGCAAAATCATCCTTGCCCAACATACTTACGAAAGTTACATTGCCGCCAAGTCTTGCAGCGGCAACTGCTTGGTTGGCACCTTTACCTCCTTGTAATACAACAAAGTTCTTCCCTATTACGGTTTCTCCTGGCTGCGGAAATTGTTGCGTTTGTATTACCATGTCGGTATTGGTACTCCCGATTACCGTTATTGATTTATTCATTAGTGATTTCTTTATTTTTTAAGTATTCCTTTCCTCTGTTGTCCGCACCTTTTTGGAACGATCAACCAAAATTCATAGTACGCACAGAACAAACGATTGTTCAAAAATACGTGTTTTATTTGAATTTTAAACTCATTCTCGCATTATTTGCTAACAATGCCCATATAAATAAGTGCCAATGCCTCTGTGAATCATACAGTACAAGAATGATTGAGATGAATCTTTTTAAAACTCAATTTAAACAAACGTTTGTTCAAATTAAGTTTTAAAAAAAGTTTACCCATTAAAGGATAAAAGGGTACAAAACACTATTTTAAATACTCATTTTACTTGACGATTTCCTAGCAGCTCCTAACTGAGAATCAGTCGTTTCCCTATTTTCGCTACTCGTTGGCAATCTATCAATATTCTGTGCAATTCCAAAACGGCCTACCATATCCTTATCTACCGCTTCTTCTTCTTCAGTCTCTCGTAACCCTTCCACACCCCTAACAACTTGGTCTAATTCAATCTCTGTTAACAATTGCATTTCTGGTACTTCTTTTACTAATCCCTCTAATCCCTCAGATTCATTGGTTCTGCCTGCCGTGATATCATCGAAGTTGATAATTGTGTCTCCGCCTAGTTCCTGTATTATCATATTTTTATCTTTCTGCTCAAGAGTGGTCTCATTTATTGCATCTTTTAATTCGTGTAAAGTCCAGCCATTGCTTTTTGCTACCTCAACAAGTTCTTGAAAAACTTCAGCCGTTTCTTTTTCTATTTCTTTTCCGCCTATCAAGGCCCTAAGGGTTTTTTCTGTTTTTTGCTTGAATTCAACCCTATTAAACTCTACTGGAATATCTACATTTTCTAAATCTAGAATGAATTGATTCAATCTAAGTTCCAGATCCTCTTCGTTATCGATTTTTGTCAGGTCAGACCTAAATTCAACTACAAGCGACCTTGTTATTTCAGCTATTTGTTCAGTTTGCCCAAAATCAAATTTAGCTTCATGACTCAATTCGGCTCTTAGCACAGATTGTATTTTTTCTTTAACAACTTCTACCCCGTCCTCTTTTCCGAATCTTCGTGAAGTTATTTCTAGACTATCGACCAAGCCAAACATTCTAACATACATGCTTTCTTCTTTATCTTTCCTTATTTCGGATCCCATCTTAGACTTTAGAAATTGATTCTGAAGTTTTGACTTTCTTGAAGCCCTATATGCAGCATAAAAAGCATACCCAGTCATAACACTTAGCGCGGCAAGACCTAACGGTGGCGCACTAAGCCCAGCACCTATTGCTAAACCAAGAAACAAAGTTGCCGCTCCGATTAAAATTCCACGATATTGAGGCGCACCTGTTCTAGAAGCTGAGATAAAATCTTTCATTCTCTTTTCACTCATTAGAAGTTGCTCCATAGAGTAAACTGACTTTTTCTGCAGCCGAACCGAGTTCTTATGCGTCCAAACAATGGGAAACGGAAGAATGATATGTCTTAAGCTACTTTTTCCAAAGTTCACCGTTTGTTGCCCAAACTTTCTCGCCTTATCCATTTTTGTATCATTGTCATCATATTTTACAGGTTTATTTATAACAAGTAAATAACTAACCAAACGCTTCTGCCACGGATGCTCATTTTGTGTCAAAACACTTCTGAGATATTTTCTTCTTTCACTTACAGTTTTTTTATTGTAAAACTCTTTCCAATTAATGTTATCCATTGCCATAGTATTCTGTTTTAAAACTCATTAAAATTTAAAGTTCTTTTATCTATGTATAAATAAATGTCAAAACCCCCTACCCTAGAAATGTTAAAAAAATCCCAAAGTCCAAATATTTTGAACTTTTTGGCGATGGTCCCCATATATATCCTGTGTAACTCAAAGGGTTTTCGGCTTCCCAATTATGCAGTTTTCGGCGGTAATTATCTATAGTGAGTTAAATAAAATTAGTATAAACCATCTTTCAAAATAACAAAAACTCCCCCTCGTATTGGTCGTAAACGGGACAATCCCCTACGCTATCTTATCTTTGACACATAAACGGTATACAAAACATATTTCTATAGATTTTTAGATGTTGCACCATAAAAGGCTTGCTGCCCTATCTATAAATCCAAAAAAAGTCTAAAACATTACTTAAATCAAAATTCAAAAATGAAAATATATACCAAAACTGGGGATAAAGGTTCTACGGCATTGTTCGGAGGCACTCGGGTGCCAAAGCATCATATACGCATCAATAGCTACGGTACGATAGATGAATTAAATTCGTGGCTTGGACTTATTCGCGACCAACAAATTGACACGCATTCCCAAAAGATTCTCACCAATATCCAGGACAAACTTTTTACCGTGGGGGCCATATTGGCCACAGAACCTCAAAAAGCAGTGCTGAAAAATGGAAAAGAACGTTTGAACATCCCTAAAATCAGTGATGCAGACATACTCTTCCTTGAAACTGAAATGGATCAAATGGAAGAAAACCTTCCGCCCATGACGCATTTTATACTTCCCGGGGGCCATACCACCGTGTCATACTGTCACTTGGCACGAACGGTTTGCAGAAGAGCCGAGCGCATGGCCACCCTGTTATACGAAAATGAACCTTTTGAAGACAGTGTATTGGTATATCTCAACCGTTTGTCGGACTATCTGTTCGTATTGGCACGAAAGTTGTCAAAAGATTTACTGGCAACCGAAATAAAGTGGATTCCCCAAAAAAACGGTTAATAAGCTCCTATTTTTTAGCCTTGCACAATATTAAATAAAAAATTGTGTTGATAAATTACGTGAAATAGTATAGAAAAAACTTGGCTATTTCCTTTTAAAATTTACTTTTGCAAAATATTAAAATCAAACCATCAGCATGTACTGGACATTAGAACTAGCATCCTATTTAAGTGATGCGCCCTGGCCGGCCACCAAAGACGAATTAATAGATTACTCTATTAGAACCGGCGCGCCTTTAGAGGTCGTAGAAAACCTTCAGTCTATGGAAGAGGAAGGTGGGGAAATTTACGAGTCTATCGAAGAAATATGGCCCGACTATCCCACAGAGGAAGATTACCTCTGGAACGAGGACGAATATTAATAACGACACCTTAGTGTTGTAAAAAGTCTCCATTGGGGGCTTTTTTTATGGGCTTGTCTTTCGTTTTCTGTAATTTTGGCAGTTCATGGAGGTATTTTATAGAATTCACAAAACTGGAATACCTTTTGACATGTAGAGATCAGTACCGTCCTAGACGTTAAAACCGATTCGATACCGGTAGCCCGGTGTTCTATATAAAACAGCATTCACATTATGAGTTTTTTAAATTCGATATTGAAGACCTTCGTCGGAGACAAATCAAAGAAAGATGTCAAAGAACTTGGGCCCTTGGTAGACAAGGTAAAGTCGTTCGAAGCACAACTTGAACAGTTGGATAATGACGGACTTCGAAACAAAACTGCAGAATTCAAGGATAAGATAGCGGCCGGTTGCAAAGAGGTTGCCGATAAAATTGCCGTTTTAGAAGAAGAGGTAAAAGCTTCTACCGACATAGACAAGAACGAAGATCTCTATGCCGAGATAGATAAATTGAAGGATGAGGCCTATCGTATTTCAGAAGATACCCTGAACGATATACTTCCAGAAGCTTTCGCCGTGGTCAAAGAAACCGCGAAACGATTCAAGGAAAATGAAACCATTACAGTAACAGCGTCTGAATACGACCGGCAACTATCGGGTCCTAAAGAGTATGTAGTACTCGAGGGCGACAAGGCCATTTGGAGCAATTCTTGGGATGCCGCAGGAAAGCAGGTTACCTGGGATATGGTACACTACGATGTGCAATTGATAGGAGGTATTGCCTTGCACCAAGGAAAAATCGCCGAAATGCATACGGGAGAAGGAAAAACCTTGGTGGCCACGCTACCCCTATATCTAAATGCCCTTGCAGGCAAAGGAGCGCATCTGGTGACCGTAAACGATTATCTCGCGAAAAGAGATAGTGCGTGGATGGCCCCTATTTTTGAATTCCACGGACTTTCTGTTGATTGTATCGATTACCATAGACCTAATTCTGAAGGTCGCCGCGCGGCTTATAATGCAGATATTACCTATGGTACCAATAACGAATTCGGTTTTGATTACTTAAGGGATAATATGGCGCATACGCCAAAAGACTTGGTACAGCGCCCGCACCATTATTCAATCGTAGATGAAGTCGATTCCGTATTGGTCGATGATGCACGTACGCCATTGATCATTTCAGGCCCCGTACCCGAAGGAGACAGGCATGAGTTTAATGAACTAAAGCCCAAAATTAATGACATCGTTCAAAAACAACGGCAACATTTGACCGGTGTTTTGGCAGAATCGAAAAAGTTGATTGCAGAGGGGAACACCAAAGACGGCGGGTTTCTATTGCTTCGTGTTCATAGAGGACTCCCAAAAAACAAAGCATTTATTAAATTCTTAAGTGAAGAAGGCGTAAAGCAGCTACTTCAAAAGACCGAGAATTTCTATATGCAAGACAACAATCGCGAAATGCCGAAGGTAGATGAAGACCTATTGTTTGTAATCGATGAGAAAAACAATCAAATAGAGTTGACCGACCAAGGGGTCGAATATATTTCCGGGGCGCAGGACAAAGATTTCTTTGTAATGCCTGATATAGGAGGGGAAATCGCGAAAATAGAGGCCCAAAACCTTGAAATTGAAAAAGAAGCCGAATTAAAAGAAGAGCTTTTTAAAGACTTCACCATTAAAAGTGAACGTATTCATACCATGAGTCAATTACTCAAGGCATACACCTTATTCGAAAAGGATGTGGAGTATGTTGTGATGGAAAACAAGGTGATGATCGTAGATGAGCAAACGGGTCGTATTATGGACGGACGCCGCTATTCAGATGGTCTTCACCAGGCGATCGAAGCCAAGGAGAATGTAAAAATCGAAGCTCTTACGCAGACTTTTGCTACCGTTACCTTACAGAATTACTTCCGGATGTACAAAAAACTTTCCGGTATGACCGGTACGGCAATTACCGAGGCCGGAGAATTTTGGGAAATATATAAGTTGGATGTGATGGAAATCCCTACCAACCGCCCTATCGCCCGTGATGACCGAAACGATTTGATCTACAAGACCAAACGGGAAAAATACAATGCGATCATAGACGAAGTAACCAAATTATCAGAACAGGGACGACCGGTCTTGATAGGTACCACTTCGGTAGAGATTTCAGAATTATTGTCCCGAATGCTGGGTATTCGAAAAGTAGAACACAATGTGTTGAACGCCAAGCTGCATAAAAAAGAAGCCGATGTGGTAGCCGAGGCAGGAAACGCCGGTATCGTAACCATTGCAACGAACATGGCAGGGCGAGGTACCGATATTAAACTATCAGATGCGGTAAAAGCGTCAGGTGGACTGGCCATCGTAGGTACCGAACGACATGATTCAAGAAGGGTAGACAGGCAGTTAAGAGGACGTTCGGGAAGACAAGGGGATCCAGGAAGTTCCCAATTCTATGTTTCCCTAGAAGACAACCTAATGCGGTTGTTCGGTTCGGACCGTGTCGCTAAAATGATGGATAAAATGGGCTTGGAGGAAGGTGAGGTCATTCAACATTCGATGATGACCAA
The DNA here is from genome assembly GCA_938010765.1 of uncultured Flavobacteriaceae bacterium. Lineage (GTDB taxonomy): Bacteria > Bacteroidota > Bacteroidia > Flavobacteriales > Flavobacteriaceae > Pelagihabitans. The sequence continues at coordinate 159,904 of CALLVX010000024.1, forward strand.
ATCTATTGAACGAGCGCAGAAGAAGGTCGAGGAAAACAACTTTGGGGTTCGTAAACGATTGTTAGAATATGACGATGTCATGAATGCCCAAAGAGAGGTGGTCTACAAAAGAAGACGCCATGCCCTACAGGGAGAACGCCTAAAGGTAGATATCGCCAATATGGTATTTGATACCTGTGAAGTTATTTCCGATACCAACAAAGCGGCCAATGACTTTAAAAACTTCGAATTTGAGCTGATTAAATACTTTTCTATTACATCCCCGATTTCGGAAGAAGATTTTGGACGTTTGGGCGTACAAGAAATGGCCAATGTTATTTACAAGACTGCTTTTGATCATTATCAAACTAAAATAGAACGCAATGCAGAGACCGCTTTCCCTGTCATTAAACAGGTATATGAGGACAATTCTAACAAATTCGAGCGCATAGTAGTCCCCTTTACAGATGGTATCAAAACCTTAAACGTGGTTACCAATCTGCAGGAGGCCTATGAATCGAACGGGAAACAATTGGTCACCGATTTTGAAAAGAACATCACTTTGGCCATTATCGATGACTCATGGAAGACCCACCTTCGAAAAATGGATGAGCTGAAGCAATCTGTACAGCTGGCCGTTCACGAACAAAAAGATCCATTATTGATTTACAAGTTTGAAGCTTTTGAATTGTTCAAAGGAATGATAGACAAAGTCAATAAAGAGGTGGTCTCATTCCTTTTCAAAGGGGAATTACCTACATCGAACCCGAATGAAATATCGGCCGCCCGAGAAGTGGCACGCCCAAAGGAGAATTTAAGGACCAGTAAGGAAGAAATACCGAATAGCGATGAATTGGCTGCAAGAAATAGGGCAGCCGGACAAACCCAAGGGCAACGACCTCAGGTGACCGAAACAATTGTTCGAGAACAACCAAAAATTGGCCGAAACGACCGGGTTACAATTAAAAATATACTATCTGGTGAAAGCAAGACTCTAAAGTACAAACAGGCAGAACCCCTAATTCAGAAAGGGGAATGGGTGTTGACCGAACATTAAAAATAACTTCTTTGAAGAAAACGGCCGCTTTTGAAAGCGGCCGTTTTTGTTTTTTTTTACAACTCGCCTTTCTACTAAAAACAAGGCTTCGGAAGACAATCTATTGTTTTTCTATAGTGTTTCTATAGTATTTCTATGCATCTCACTCAAGGGCACTATAGAAATATGCATGCTATAAATTGGATTTTCTAACAAAACATATTTAGCTTTACATAAAAAGCGACCATACTTTGAAAACCGACCCTACCAAGGAATCTATTCCTAATCCTCCCCATGCTGATGCCAATCCTAAATTGGAGCAGCGACTGCGCGATAAGGTACGTTTGGTGCTGAAAGTAAATTATTTCACTTCTGTATTCTCGTTGATATTTTTTGTTCTTTGCCTTTTCTTACTTGATATTACCGAAGTGATTCCTTATGTGTTTCTTTCGTTCGGTATTCTTAATCTAATGAATACCTTCCTTTACAAATACCATAAAAACCTCACCCTCACCTACAATATAGTGTCTATCATGACGCTTACAGGAGCCATTATAATCACCCTGTTCAGCGGTGGTATCAATAGTCCGTTTATTTTTGTGCTTGCCCTGATCGTCGTTGCCGGGTATATTACTACTAAGTCGTATGGCTCGTTGTATCTAAACTTAAACCTGTTGATTATAGTGCTTATCTATTCTCAAAGTATTGCAGATTTTAGTTTCGTTTCGAACGTGGTGCCTGAACAATCAAGGAATCTCTTTGCATTATTGAGCGTTTTATTTTCTGTTTATCTCCTTGGAGGGGTATTTGGTAAAAATCTATTGAGTTCACATCATAACCTCTATAAGACCAAAGACGAACTTGAAGCCAAGATTACGGAAAAAGAAACCCTTTTAAAAGAAGTACATCACCGTGTAAAAAACAATCTACAAACGGTATCGAGTCTCTTAAGCCTTCAATCGCGCAACAATCAAGATGTAAAAGTAAAAGAACTTCTAAAAAGCAGTCAGAATAGGGTTATTTCGATGGCCATGGTACATGAAATGCTATACATGCGAGAAGATATCGGAAAAATTGAGTACAAATCGTATGTGCAAGAACTGGCCGAATATCTTATTAGATCTATCAAAGGAACCAGTAGCAATATTACCCTGGATATCGATATCCCAGATTTAAAACTGAATATAGATACTGCTATTCCGTTGGGGCTTCTCATTAATGAGGCGGTTACCAATGCCCTGAAATACGGAATCGTAGATGACAGCAAAGGAGAAATATTCATCAAACTAAGAAAAGATGATCAAGATGAGTATGTACTTAACATTGGCGATGACGGCGTAGGTTTTGCCGAAGAAGTCAACCATAAAACAACCAAATCACTAGGATTAAAATTAATTCACAATCTGGCCCGCCAACTGCGCGGATCTATCATCCGAGATCTTTCAAAAAAAGGAACGCACTATGTTGTGAAATTTCGAGAAATTAGTGATCAGATTCCCTCAATGGCCTAAAATGAAGAAAAATTCTTTTTTCAAGACCTTTCTTTAACGAATTTTTAATTTTCATGTTGATTTTATTCAGAAACATGATTAGCTTTACGACAGAATCGACCTACGCGTACCAAGCCGGAATGACTTTTTAGCCGTTGTACCCATTCTCGATTCTACCAGCCTCTAAAATTTTACCCTCTTAACTAGGATGAATTATGTCTGCGCGGTAAATAGGCACCATGAAAAACTCCCCAAGAAAACGGTCGAGGGTCGATGACAAGACACAGCTGTTATTAAAGTTTAATTACGTTTCGGCCATATTAAGTCTTGTTTTTGGGTTGGTGTGCTATTTTGCGCTTTCCATAACGGGAATAGTCCCTATTGTCTTTTTCACATACTCTGTATTAAATTTTATCAATGCATTTGCATTCAATAAACATGGGAATCTCATGGCAATGGCAATCATTACCTCCTTACTTTCGCTACTAAGTACACTACTAATTACTTTTTATAGCGGGGGGATACAAAGCCCGTTTATTTTTGTTTTAGGTCTAATAGTACTGGCTGGGTACATTTCTACAAGTGTCTTTGGGCGAATCTACCTCTCTGCCATTATCACGGTAATCGTTTTAATTTTTCTGCTAACAGTAGTGGCTCCCCCATGGGTAGTTGATACGGTTCCTGATAAATCAAAAGACTTTTTTAGCCTTATGAGCTTGTTGTTTTCAGTGTATTTGCTAGGCGGTATCTTCGGAAAAAACCTTCTTAAGACCCATCATCGCCTTAACCGTACCAAAAGAAAGGTTGAAACCAAAATACAGGAAAAGGAAACCTTGCTCAAGGAAGTACACCACCGAGTAAAAAATAATCTACAAACGATTTCAAGTTTGTTAAGTCTTCAACTTCGCAACATCGACGATGATGCTATAAAAAAAATGTTACGCAGCAGTCAAAACCGGGTAATCGCCATGGCGATGATTCATGAAATGTTGTATCTGCGAGAAGACAACTCCCAGATAGACTATGGAAATTATGTACGCGAATTGGTCGAATATTTAGTACGATCCGTAAAAGGTACCAGTGCCAATGTTAGCATAGATATCGATATTCCTAATATGAAATTTAATATCGATACGGCCATCCCACTTGGTTTATTGGTAAATGAAGCGGTGACCAATACCCTTAAATACGGAATCTTAAATGACAGTAAAGGATCCATTTTCATACGAATGCGAAAAAGTGAACAAGACGATTTTATTTTGAATATTGGTGATAATGGTGTTGGTTTCTCTAAGGAAATCACTCATAAAACATCCAAGTCGTTAGGCCTTAAATTGATTCATAACCTCGTACGCCAATTACAAGGATCTCTGATACGAGACGTTTCAAAAAAAGGGACTCATTATATTATCCGTTTTCGAGAAATTAGAGAACAAATCCCTGTTGTTAGCTAGGAAAGGTACGTCTGATACTGCTATTTAAAATTCCTAAAAAATCAAATACCCTTACCGTAAACTGCTTCGGGGTAAACCCACAAGGCATTCAAAGGAAATTTAACATTGATTTCGACGCAGGCCTGTCTGTACACTTGTCGTTCAGACGCCGTGGCATTATAAATCTCGATTATCGAGTAAAAAAATACTGCCCGCTATATAACAAGGCAAATTCTCTCAAATCGTTTAAAGAACAGCGTTAAGGCCACTTTTAGCCACGGAGTATTACCAATTTATACCTATATTTAGTCGGCTAATTAAAAACTATTACATGCTCAAAAACCTACTCGTTCTACTGCTCTTTTGCAGCAGCTATACGTTTTCGCAAGATTATTTTTTAGAAAAATACAAACCCTTCAATGCTGATATCCCCTCACCAGAAGCCTTCTTAGGGTATGGAATTGGGGAACATCACACCCGGCACGATCAAATCGTCGCTTATTTAGAAAAGCTAGCGGAGCTTTCAGACAGGGCCAGTATTCAATACTATGGTAAGACACATGAAGGACGTAAGTTGGTTATTTTGGCCATTAGTACTCCTGAAAATCAAGCAAACCTTTCAGGTCTTCAAAAACAACATTTGGTCTTTACGGACCCTAGCCAAAATGTTTCAAACTACAACGATATCCCTATTTTCATCAACCTCGCATATAATGTGCATGGCAATGAACCTTCTAGTTCTGAAGCCGCACTCTTAAGCGCCTATACCTTTGTCGCTTCAGAGAGTCAAGAAGTAAAAAATTATGTAAAAAATGCGATTATTTTCATCGACCCTACCATTAACCCCGATGGGCGTGATCGCCATACCCAATGGGCCAACACCTACCAGGGCACACCGAACGTATCAGACCCCCAAGATGCTGAACATAATGAGTATTGGCCAGGCGGACGAACGAATCATTATTGGTTTGATCTGAATCGCGATTGGCTTTTAGGTATCAACCCCGAAAGCAGGGGAAAGCTTAAATGGTATCACCAATGGTACCCAAATGTAGTGACCGATTTTCATGAAATGGGGAGCCAAAGCACCTATTTCTTTGAGCCAATGAAAGCCAATGGATCGTTGAACCCTATTATGCCCAAGCAGAACTATGAGGACCTCAACAACCTTTTTGGGGCCGAATTTGCCAAAGCCCTCGACAGTATTGGATCGTTTTATTTCTCTAAAGAAGTTTTTGACGGTACATACCCCGGCTATGGATCCTCTTACCCCGACCTGCAGGGCGGATTAGGTCTCTTGTTCGAACAAGCAAGCTCACGCGGACATGAACAAAAAACGGCCTTTGGAAAAATCACCTTCCCCTTTACTATTCGAAACCAATATACTTCGAGCCTTACCACCGTTAAAACAGCCGTTAAGAACAAGGTATATATGCGTCAATACCAACAGCGTTTTTTTAAAAGCGCGCTGGCTCGTGCAGGAAAAAGCAACATAAAAGGGTATTCTTTCGGAGACTCCCATGATCAGAATCGGACCAAGGCGTTTATTGATAAGCTCTTATTGCATCAAATCGAAGTATACCGTTCTGGTAATGAATTTGTAGTACCTACTCGACAGCCGCAATATCGCATGGTTCAGACCATGTTCGAAACCTATACCAAGTATAGGGATAGTGTATATTATGATGCTTCTGCCTGGTCGGTGGCCAATTTTTACAATATGAAATACCGCCCGACAACTTCCTTAAAGCAAGGAGAACGAATAACTACTACCGATGGATTGATTTCCGTAAGGCCGGTTCAAAAATCGGGCTACGCTTATTTAATTGATTGGGACGATTACAATGCGCCTGCTGTTTTGAACTATCTTCAAGAAAATGGCTTGGTACTGTCATCGGCGTTCAAACCATTTACGGCAAAAGTAGGATCGGGAACACATAGTTTTAACTACGGCACCCTGGTACTTCCCGTATCGTTGCAGAAGAAAGATACCACTACCATATTCGAACTTTTGCAAAAAGCACAAAAAACCTATCAAGTACCTATATATGCGGTAAATTCTGGTTACAATTTAAAAGGAGTGGATTTGGGAAGTAGCTTTGTGCGCCCTATAAAAAAACCGAAAGCCATGATGCTTATCGGAGAAGGAACCCGATCCTATGAGGCCGGAGAAGTATGGCACCTTTTAGATACCCGGGTGGGCATGCCAATTACTAAAATACCGATGCGCAATTTCGATAGGACCAACTTTGACCTATATACCACTCTGGTACTAGTCGGAGGACGCTATCGATTAAGCGAAAAACAACAGAAAAAAATTAAGGATTGGACCAGCAAAGGCAATACGTTGATTACAATCGGTACAGCTTCTAAATGGGCGATAGAGAAAAAATTGGTCAAGGAAAAACTAACCGATGCCAAAAAAGACACTTTGAAGAAAGACAGCGTCAAAACTGTAATACGAAAACCGTATGTTGATGCAGGTGCGAATATTGGTAAAGAAAGTGTGGGTGGCATTATCCTAAAAGTAGATTTGGACACCACGCATCCATTGGCATTTGGCTATCATGACAAGACCATTCCTGTATACAAGAACAATACTGTTTGGCTACGCCCGAGTAAAAGCCCCTATGCTACGGTTGCAAAGTATAGTAAAAATGCGCTTATCGATGGTTTTATCACTAAAAAGAATACCGATGAAAACCTAAGGCCCTCTGCCTCTGTATTGGTAAGTAAAGTAGGCCGTGGCCGTGTGGTACTGTTTGCCGACAATCCAAACTTTAGAGGAAGCTGGTACGGTACCAACCGTTTATTCTTAAATGCCATTTTCTTAGGGGATAAAATCAATGTCCCCCTAGAAGATTAGGTTTGAGGAAAAAACAAATTCAAATACAAACGACAAATTCAAATACAAACTCATAACTCATAACTTTTTCGCTGATTACTGATTAGTATTAATAGATAATATATTCAAACACAAGACCACGAGCGAAACGCTTCATAGAATTAAAAAAACGAACTCTTACCTATAAAAACCAACCAATGAGAAAATTACTTTACACAATGTTCTTCCTATTAGTCGAAATTGGCGCCTTAACGGCCCAATCGGCGCAAGGAGATGGGCCACACTCCCAACTTATTATTCGCGGCATAATGCTGATCAACGGAAATGGCGCACCGCCACAGGGACCAATTGATATCGTGGTAGAGAACAATATCATAAAAGATATCAAAGTGGTAGGCTACCCGGGAGTTGTTATTAATGAAGCCAAACGACCCCAATTAAAGCCAGGGGGCAAGGAGCTCGATTGTAATGGTATGTATTTACTACCTGGTTTTATAGATATGCACGGCCATATCGGGGGAACGGCCCAGGGAGCTGAACCCGATTATGTATTTAAACTATGGATGGGCCATGGGGTTACTACTGTTCGTGAGCCCAGTGGTCGCGGGGTAGATTTTACAATGAATCTGAAGCGCAAAAGTGCTAAGAACGAAATCGTGGCGCCTCGAATTTATGCATACACGGGTTTTGGTCAAACCGGCAAAACCTTTAATCCGCTTAATGATATACCGATTTCAACCACGGAACAAGCACGTGCATGGGTACGAGCAAATGCAAAGAAAGGTGCAGACGGAATAAAATTCTTTGGGGCCGAACCCGAAATTATGGCGGCGGCGTTAGACGAGAATAAAAAGTTGGGATTAGGATCGGCCTGTCATCACGCGCAACTAAGCGTCGCGCGTTGGAATGTATTGCATTCGGCAAGGGCAGGACTCACAAGCATGGAACATTGGTATGGCTTGCCAGAAGCCCTCTTCGACGATAAAACGGTACAAAGCTATCCGTTAGACTACAACTATCAAAACGAACAACACCGCTTTGAGAATGCAGGTAAATTATGGGAACAGGCTGCCGCTCCTTATTCGGAGCATTGGGAAAATGTAATGAACGAATTGCTGGAGCTCGATTTCACCCTCGACCCCACCTTCAATATTTATGAAGCAAGTAGAGATTTACAACGTGCCCGCAGGGCAGAATGGCATGAAGAATATACCTTGCCTTCGCTTTGGGAATTTTATCAACCTTCAAAAATATCCCATGGTAGCTATTGGCACGATTGGGGTACGGAGCAGGAAGTGGCGTGGAAAAAAAATTACCAATTATGGATGACCTTTATCAATGAGTATAAGAACAGAGGCGGACGCGTCACTACGGGGTCTGACTCAGGTTTTATCTTTCAATTGTATGGTTTTGCCTATATCCGAGAATTGGAACTGCTACGAGAAGCAGGTTTTCACCCGCTAGAAATTATTCGATCGGCCACCTTGAACGGTGCCGAAGCATTGGGAGCGGATGATCGCATAGGAAGTGTTGCTATCGGTAAATTGGCCGATTTTGTGGTCGTTGAAGAAAACCCCCTTAAAAACCTAAAGGTACTATATGGCACAGGAGCCGTGCGCCTCACAGAAGACAATGAGGTAGTGCGTGCCGGCGGGGTAAAATATACTATAAAAGATGGCATCATATACGATGCGAAGGCTTTACTAGAAGATGTAAAGCAACAAGTGAAAGATGCAAAAGGGGTAGCGGGCTATAAAATTTTACAACCTGGGATAAAAGAGTGAATAGTGAATCAGATTAAAATTTTACGCTAATACTATTCCTAAAAAATAACCCCGCAACTATATCAGAGCGGGGTTTTGTATTTTATTGACGGTGTTTGTTGCCCGCTTCAACTTTAATAGGTTGCAGCACACCTTTTGTTTTTGGAAAAACCGTAACGTAGGTAACTACAAGAGCAATCGGTAATGAAATAACAAATAGTATCATGGGGATGTAATTAAGGTTCAAATAAATGATTAAATAAGTACTTAGGCCATTTTAGCCTTATTTCGCTTAGTGGTAAAAGAAAGTGCTTTAAGTACACGTGAATTTTCGCGTCGGTATAAACGAGCTACGCTTGTTTCGCCAATCGTAATTTCTTCAACACTGTTAAGAGTATAAGTGCCAGCATCCAAAACAACACCCATTTCAATAGTGTCAACTTTATCATTAGAAGAAGTGTTTGCAAGAGCGAAAGCTCCGAAGGTTACGATAAAAATCAAGGTTAAAACAGCTTTCATAACTAACATTTGGGTTATATAAAGATAACCGCAGATGTCAGCCTTCAGTGGTTTAGATTCGCCGAACGACCCTTTTTTTCGGTGCTTAACAAAAGTTCGGATAAAGTGTAAAAAAGCTTCGACAAGTGGAAATCAATCACAAAACAGTTGACCGATAAGAAGGTGTTTTTTATCGGAGGTTTCTTATGACCATCGATTGAATTATTCATACTTAATACCTCAAAAGATGCTCAAAATTCATTTATGGCACCCAATCAGAATGTTCTGTTACAAATGATCGAAACCATCGTCTAGCTAGTAAACTAGCTACATTTTACCGATGAACACATTAAAAATATTTTTTTGGCTTGCTATCTTTTTCTGTTGTACGCAAGCAAGCTATCCTCAGGAACAACCACAATTTAGCAAGCAAGAAGTCCTTGAGGATCTTACTTTCTTAAAATCATCTTTAGAACAGGCCCATTATAATTTATATGCCTATACCCCCAAGAAGGCATTCTTGAAAAACACCGAACAAGTGAAAAATGAAATCGCCGGGGATTCGTTATCCCTCTTACAGATTCAATCACTATTCCAGAAAATAATTTCAAAAGCGAATACCGGTCATGCAGAAATCGACTTTCCAATTCAGCCCTATATCGGATACGCTCAAAAGGGAGGCACCCTATTTCCAATAGAAATTGCAATAGAAGATGAGAAGGCCTTTGTTCGGAAAAATTTTTCCGGCAATGAAAATGTAAAGAAAGGAATGCAACTACTCCGCATAAACGGTCAAGACATAAATTCGATACTACAAAAAATCTACCCTCAACTCTCCGCAGAACGTACATACTTTAAAAACGCCAAACTTGAGTTTTGGTCCTTCCCACGTTTATTCTGGCAGGTATTCGGAGAAAAACAAACCTTTATGATCGAAGTAAAAAACAGCAGTAAGACTTCCAGTTTTAAAGTGGGCAGTATTACCGTGGGGCAATACGAAAACAGTCGCAAAGGAGAAATCATAGATCCGAATAGATATTTTAAATACATCAATGACGTCGCTTATTTACATCCCGGAAGCTTTGGTGCAATTGAAAATAGTGATGAAAAGGCATATCAAACTTTTATTGATTCGGTCTTTACTGACCTGAAGGCAAAAAAGACGCAAACACTTATTATCGACCTCAGGAACCATCCCGGCGGAGATAACTCTTTTAGCGATTACTTAATAGCCTACTTTGCCCCTAAACCCTTTAAATGGCATTCCAAATTTCTATTGAAATCAAGTACTATCTTGAAAGAACAAATTAAAAAATACAATGATACTACGGACACCTACTTTAGGACTATTCTAAGCAAGAAAGATGGGGAAGTTTTTGAATACTCTTATGAACCCGTTTCACCTGTTAAAAAGGAAAAAAGATTTACAGGCAAGGTCGCTGTATTGGTCAATAGACAAACCTATTCGATGGCGGCGGTTATTGCAGCACAGTTACAAGATGATGGTTTTGCCACAATCGTTGGGGAAGAAACCGGGGATGTGTCTACGCTTTATGCCTCGCAGTTCTCGTATGTTCTACCCAACACCGCTATCACTGTCAAAGTGCCCAAAGGGTATATGATTCGACCAAACGGAAATGAAGAAGTACAAGGTGTTGTGCCCAATATCATAATTAAAGACCATTTATTGGATGAGCAAGATGAAATCTTAGATGGCTTTCTAAAGATGCTCAAAACATACTAAATGTCCACTTTTGTCCTTTGGGAGATTCTGAGAAAGTATCGATGTCCACTCTTAAATCGATATCTTTACCTACATGACCTTCCTTGAAAACCCGGTGTATGTCTTAGGAGTACTTTGCCTAATGGTTGTTCTTTCGGTATACGCTGGCAGAACAAAAATAGGAAGTAAAGTAGGGGCCGCTTTGCTGGTAATTTTGTTCACAGCTGTGTTGGCCAACCTAAAGCTTATTCCGTCTGCCTCAAATAGTATTTCGTTATACGATGGTATTTTCACCTACCTCGCCCCTATCTCTATATTTTATTTGTTGTTAGGGGTTAATTTACAATCGATAAAGAAGGCGGGGGCTCCAATGATCATTCTGTTCTTGCTCGGTTCTCTTGCGACCGTATTCGGTATTTTGATCTCTTGGTTTCTATTAACGCCCCAAACCGTATTGGGAGAAGATGCTATCGTTATCGCAGGTATGTTGACAGGCACCTACACAGGCGGTAGTGTGAACTTTAATGCCATCGCCCTGGAGTATGGTTTTCAGGAAAAAGGCATTCTGTATGCCGGTACCATCGCCGTAGACAATGTGGTCACTACCTTATGGATCATTGTAACACTGGCCATCCCCTCGGTGCTTAGAACTTTTTGGAAAGACAAAAAGGTAAAGGCCACCAAAGTAAGCTCCAAAACAGACGAAAACGATGCGATAGGCCTTCAATCGTTAATGTGGTTGGCTTTTTTGGGAATCGGTTGTTTCTTCCTTTCTGATCTTGTAAAACAATGGCTTCCAAAAGTCCCTTTTATTTTGACCCTATCGACCCTGGGAATCTTATTGGCACAACTCCCTTTTGTATCTAAGCTAAAGGGAAGCCATACACTTGGGCTTTATCTGGTCTATTTATTTTTAGCGGTCATCGGCGCATATTGCGAATTGAGCGCGGTTTTTGAATTGAAGGAAGTGGGACTCACCTTACTGACCTTTACTGCATTGGCCGTTTTTTTACATGGTGTTATCACCATCCTTCTAGGCAGCTTGGCGTATCGGGATTGGGAAATGATATCGATCGTGAGTCAGGCCAACATAGGTGGTGGTACTACCGCAATCGCCTTGGCCGAGTCATTTCATCGAAAAGAATTGGTGCTACCTGCTATATTAGTGGGTACCCTCGGGAACGTCGTAGGGACCTATTTGGGCTTTTTAGTCGTAGGTATTTTATAAATTTCCCTGTATTAATCGTACTTTAGAGTCATGCGGGAATTGGAATACAAGGTCCCAGAAGCACTGCGGGCCTACGTACAAAATATCATGGTTATGGAAAGTTCGGATCCCGACGGCCATACCAACATACCATTTTACGCCGATGGCTATCCGGGCATTATGCACCAACAATCACAAAGTGGATGCTATCTATTCCCCAGAAACAAGAAACTTTCAGAATTGTTCTTATATGGGCAGACGATCGAACCCATTTCGTTGAACATCAAAGGCCCCTTTAAATTCATCGTTTTTCAGCTGTACCCCTTTGCTTCAAAATACTTACTAGGTATTAACCCCAAAGAATTGAACGACGATTGTTTTGATCTTTTACAAATTAAAAATGTGGATAGTAACTCTTATGTGCGCCAACTAAGAACCATGCCTTCGGTAGATACTTGGGTAGCACCTCTTTGCAAACTCATGCAAGACTTGATAGCCTATCACAAAGTGCCTACCGATGACCAAATACAAAAGGCCATTTCGCTTATTCTCCAACAAAAAGGACAATTGCGAATCGCAGAAGTGCGCGAACAAGTATATCTCACTGAACGCACCTTGGAACGTAAATTCATTGACCAAGTTGGCCTTACCCCCAAACAATTTGCAAAGATCATTCAGTTTAAAAGTTCTATGAAACAGTTATCCGAGGATACCTACGGGCAACTTTTAGACGTAGGCCTCGATAGTGGTTTTGCAGACCAGTCGCACTTCATACGTAGCTTTAAGAAATATACGGGCCAGACCCCAAGAGATTTTTTGAAGCAAGCCACGGCATAATCCATTTTGTCGGTTTTGTTCTATTACCCGTCATCCCCCGCTACTACTTTTACCTTATCAATTAAAAACCCTTTAAAACAAACGATATGAAAGTAGTAGTATTTGGTTCAACTGGAACCATCGGGCAACATCTTATTCAACAGGCATTGGAACAAGGACATGAGGTTTCGGCCTTTTGTAGGGATGCCACGAAGCTGGTAAACCCTTCACATCCCAATCTTACGATTCACCTAGGAGACGTTCTTGTACAAAACCAGGTGGAAGAAGCTGTATCAGGACAAGATGTAGTATGCATTGCCCTCGGTGCTGGGAAAAAACGAAAGAGCACTGTTCGATCTCAAGGCACGCAAACTGTAATTGCCGCAATGAAAGCCACCGGCGTAAAACGTTTAATATGCCAGTCTACCTTGGGCGCCGGAGAAAGCCGAGGAAATCTGAATTTCTTCTGGAAGCACATTATGTTCGGTTGGTATCTTAAACAAGTATTTCTAGATCACGAATTACAAGAATACCATGTTCAACAAAGTGAACTTGATTGGACGATCGTGCGTCCCGGTGCTTTTTCCGATGGGGAAAGAACACGAAACTACCAACATGGTTTTAGCCCCAATACCAAAGATGTAAAACTGAAAATCTCCCGTGCAGATGTCGCTGATTTTATTGTGAAACAACTGGCAAGCACAGAATACCTTTTTAAAACACCAGGGCTATCCTATTAATTCGAATCTTATGAAATTACAGACAATCATTTTTTTAGGAGCCCTTTTATCAACTGGGCTCATGGCCGGCATTTTCTTCACGTGGACAAATGCTGTGACACCAGGTTTAGGAAAACTTGTGGATATAGAATATTTAAAGGCGTTCCAAGCTATGAACCGCAGTATTTTGAACCCTACTTTTTTCGTAATTTTTTGGGGTGCGGCAGCCATTCCCCTCCTTACTACGGTCATTAGTTATAAGGCACAATCGGGTACCGTTTTTTGGCTATTGACCGCTGCGGTAATCATTTACGTTCTTGGGGTGGTTGTCGTGACGATGGCAGGGAACATACCGTTAAACAATCTTTTGGAGCAAACGAATCTAGAAATAGCCTCACCGACAGACATGGAGGCGCTTCGGAACCATTTTGAACGTCCTTGGAACGTGCTTAACTGGGTACGAACGTTTGCATCTACCATTGCCTTTATATTGCTATTAATTGCTAGTACGCTCAACAAACTATAGAATGGGAACGTCGATTTAGAAAATGTAGGTTCTGAATAGGTAGGTACAAAACGACAAACAGTAAGCAATAATAAACTCTCAGTAGGCAGTATAAATTGTATTTGAGTCTGACATTTGTATTGGTCACACCCTACGTCTTTTGTTTTTTTCTACTGTCACCTTGAGCGCAGTCGAAAGGCTAGGGATACTGAGTAGGTCTCCCCCGAAGTTTCGGTTGCGCTCTATCAGATTTGTTTTGAACCCTAACAAAAAGTATACAAACGAACGCGTTAGCGTTTCTTACGCTTGTTAAAATTCTTATCGCCCCTACTCTTTGGCTTTTTATATTTCGCCTTGAGCTTTCGTCTATAGGAACCGCCTTGGTTTTCTTTGCTGTTCTTTTCAGATTTTTCATGAAAACCAGGTCCGGGAACATATTCTCCCTTCGGTTTATGCGGGTTATTTGGTTCGTTCAATTTCGGGCGCTCCTCAGAAGTAAGCTGCTGTGAAATTTCGACTGGTTCTGGAACCTCAAGCAAAGGGATTTCGTAATCCATCAACTTCTCTATGGCCTCTTTTGAAGCACTTTCCGTTTCTGTGAACAATAAAAGGGCGGTTCCTTCTTTTTTGGCCCTACCGGTTCGACCAATGCGATGCATATAATTCTCAGGATACGCAGGGGTATCAAAATTTATGACATGGGAAATCTCTTCAAGATCCAAACCACGGGCCATCACATCGGTAGTGACCAATATTCTGTTCTTCCCCTCATCGAACTGTTTAATGGATCTAATTCGGTAGTTCTGGGTTTTATTCGAATGAATAATTCCCATCTCTTCCCCATAAAATTCTTCCAAAGCGGCAAACAACAAATCTGCACGTCGCTTGTTCGATACGAACACGAGTACTTTACGATACTCTGATGCGTTCTGCAGCAAATGAATTAATAGATTTGCCTTGGTATAAAAATTCGGTACCGCGTAGGCTTTTTGAGAAATATTATCCAGAGGGGTACCACTTAGGGCAATCGAAATTTTTTGAGCTCCAGTGAAAAAATCTTGGATCAACACATCAATATCTTCGGTCATTGTGGCCGAGAACATTACATTTTGTCGCCGTTGCGGCAGTAGTTCAAAGATATTCACCAATTGAAATCGAAAGCCCAAATCGAGCATCACATCGACCTCATCGATCACCAACTTTTTGATTTGCTTTAACTGCATCGCCTTGCTCAACACCAAATCATACAAACGCCCCGGAGTCGCTACTACAATATCAGTGCCTTCGGCCAAAGCAGCTTTTTGTGTATTGATATTGGTGCCCCCATATACACCGAGTACTTTAATATCGGAATACGAGGCCAGTTTTTCAGTTTCCTCGACCACCTGTAATACCAATTCACGAGTAGGTACCAAAATCAAAATTCGAGGGAAGCTATCTTTCGAGAATGGCAAGGATTGTAACAAGGGTAGTAAATAGGCAAAGGTCTTTCCTGTGCCAGTTTGGGCAATTCCCACCATATCCCTACCGGACATGATGACGGGAAAAGCTTCGGCCTGGATAGGTGTGGGTTTTTCAAAACCAAGATCTCCTAGGGCATTTCGTAAGGGGGTTCCTATCTTAAACTCTTCAAAGGAAGGCATTTGTATCTCTTTAATTATAACACAAAGCTAGGGGCTTCTATTGAATCGAGAAGTATAAATAGTGAAAAAGATTCCGAAACGGTATCTATATGTACATAGATTATACCTCCCAATGGCGATTCTTTCCAAAAATCGACCAAAACACGCTATCAAATGACAAACACGCTTTCCATGTAGCAAGCCCTACTTCGGTACTTAAGCCCCCTCCTTTCGCAATACTTCCAAAGGCGGACTGTTCAAAACACTTTTGCTATTAAAAAGTCCGATTAACAATACCAAGAACGCAATGCCCGGCAAGACCACCAGAAAAGGAATCCACGAAGGGGTGAAATCGGTTTTGAAGACGAATTCGGCCAGCAGTTTGCTCCCGATAAAAGAAAGCAGAATACCAATGGCACTGCCTAAAACCCCTAAATAAAGATATTCCAAGGCCGTAATGCGAAGAATCTGTCTGCTCTTTGCTCCCAGCGTTCGCAAGAGAACATTCTCTCGAATACGTTGGTACTTGCTGTTCCGAACCGACCCAATAAGGACGATGATTCCGGTAAGGATGCTGAAAAATGCCATAAAATTGATGACCCAAGAAATTTTATCCAAAATATCCTGTACCGTGGCCAACAATTGCCGAATATCGATG
>CALLVX010000025.1 GCA_938010765.1 uncultured Flavobacteriaceae bacterium
TTATGGGACATGCCAACCACGTACCAAATAGATATAAACCTGTATTATGATTAAAGTTCTGATTGCCGACAATCATCCGATTATTCGGATGGGCGTAAAGCATGTGCTAGAAGCGGCATCTGGCATTCAAGTAATCGACGACGTATCCACGACGAACGAATTATTTGAAAAACTAGAAAAAGTTACTCCTGACGTAGTTATGTTGGAGATGGATATTCCAGAAATTAACGGTATTGCAGCCCTAAGAAAGATTAAAAAAGAATTCCCAGATGTAAAGGTGCTGATGTATAGTGGGCAGTCGGAAGACGTGTATGCCCTAAGTACAATACGTGCCGGAGCTTTTGGTTATCTTGCAAAATCCTCTGATATCGACTACTTAATTTCAGCTGTTCGAAAGGTAGCGGAAGGCAACATGTTCATTACCAATGAATTAGCCCAGCGCCTTGCCTTCGACGAGGGAACACAGAGGCCAAGAAGATTCTTCAGAAAACTCTCTTCTAGAGAAGTTGAAGTATTAAAATTATTGGCAAGCGGTAAACGAAACAAAGATGTGGCACTTGGCCTAAATTTGAACGAAAAGACCGTAAGTACTTACAAAGCGCGTTTAATGAAAAAGTTAAACGTTGATAATATGGTAGATTTATTGCAACAAGCGAAAGCATTGGAACTCTATTAAAACTTCCAGACAATTAAAAAAAGCCTCAACGAAACGTTGGGGCTTTTTTTAATTGGTATAATTTAGCTTGTAAGTACTTTCAATTTTTGTCAGGAAAGTACTCGGTTCAATTTTTGATTGAGTAATTTGTTCAAACTGATATAGTTCATGATTTCCTCTAGCGTTTCCCGATTATCCCCTTGCGTATCCTCGGTATCTTTCTGCAATACTGCCATGCGCTTTTTAATTAGAAAACAACGTAAGGTCAAAATCGTCTCACTAACCAATTGGGCAATACCGGCATCTTTTTCCTTCGGGTAAATATCTTTGCTTTCCCAATTGTGTAATGTATATTTCTCCTCTTCCATTAAAATTGTCGAAATCTGTGAAATCATTTCCTGATCAAGACCGGTCATAAAGCTATTGATCGAGAATTTTTCGTTTGCGTTCAGCTCTTCGATCAGCTTGGTATAAATCTCCCGAAAGTGTTCATTGGCAAGCTCTATCTCATCTTCTTGCAAATCTAGAAATACCTTTTCATATACCTTGGCTTCAATCGATTCTGGCTCCAATTCCAAATCGCCACTTTCATTTTCTTTCAACACCAAATCCTCGAACGATTCTTCCTTCAAACCATAGAGCAATAACATCTCAATAATCTTTTTTTCCAACTCATACTGAACATCTACTTTTTCAACAGTCGGTTCGCTTTTCACCACCTCAAATGCTTTCTGCGTTTGCGCCGGTTTTTTGGAAGCATCAGAAAGTTCTTTTTTACCGATCTGCGCCAAGGTGCTGAACAATACGCCTTCCGAAACATTCATTATATGTGCGCATTCTTGAATATAGATTTCCCTTTTTATGGCATCCGGAATTTTGGAAATACTGTTGACAATATCACGTACCGTGTCGGCCCTTTTTATTGGGTCATTGGCAGCCTCTTCTGCCAATAGGTTCGCCTTAAACTGAATAAAGTCCTTACTATTTTCCTCAAGGTAGGCGACGACCGTTTCGAGTTCATTGTGTTTTGAAAAACTATCGGGATCTTCTCCTTCAGGAAACGAGCATACCTTCACATTCATACCTTGCTCTAGAATAAGATCTATTCCGCGTAAAGAAGCCCGGAGGCCCGCAGCATCCCCATCGAATAAAACGGTAATATTCTTTGTAAGCCGGTTGACCAACCTAATTTGCTCAGGAGTCAATGCCGTACCACTCGAAGATACCACGTTGTGAATACCCCTTTGGTAAAATTGGATAACATCTGTATACCCTTCTACCAGATAGCAATTATCCTCTTTGGCAATTGCCTGTTTGGCATAATAAATACCATACAGTACTTTGCTTTTATGGTAAATATCACTTTCAGGGGAATTCAAATATTTAGCAGCCTTCTTGTCATTGGTCAATATGCGGCCGCCAAAACCTAATACCCGACCGCTCATCGAATGAATCGGAAACATCACCCTTGCCTTAAAACGATCAAAAGTTTTCTTTCTGGTAGGGTCTTGTCCATCTTCCTTTACAATGGTTAACCCCGTTTTTTCTAGATATTCTAGTTGATATCCTTTTTCGAGGGCAGCCTTTGTAAAACCGTCCCACTGATCTAAACAATATCCTAGACCAAATTTTTTAATTGTGTCATCTGTAAAACCCCGTTCCTTAAAGTAACTAAGACCGATCGCCTTGCCCAATTCAGTTTCCAACAACATTTCAGTGAAGTGCTTCTGAGCAAATTCAGATACGAGATACATACTCTCCCGCTCATTAGCGGCTTCCTTTTGTTCATCGCTACGTTCGGTTTCCTCTATTTCAATATTGTATTTCTTTGCCAAATACTTGATAGCCTCCGGATAGGTAAAATGCTCGTGTTCCATTAGAAAGGCCACCACGTTCCCTCCCTTACCGCTACTGAAGTCTTTCCAAATCTGTTTTACCGGCGACACCATAAAACTAGGTGTACGCTCATCGCTGAAGGGGCTCAACCCTTTAAAGTTAGAGCCTGACTTTTTAAGCTGTACAAAATCCCCGATAACCTCCTCTAGTCGGGCGGTCTCATATACTTTGTCTATGGTAGATTTTGAAATCAAAAACGAGTTCCTTATAAATTTGAAAGACAGTCGGTAAATATAAGTTAAAATCCGAGCTTCCGAAAGCAACCCTATTTTCAGGGAGTACATTTTCGCTAGGCAAAGGGTATATACAAGCGGAACTATACCGCAACTTTGTACCATACAAATGTAACTACTGAACCGTTCAGTTAACCCTTTTAATAACCTTAAAAACAAAAATTATGAGTTGGGGAATTTCACTTATCCTTTTAAGTATTATTGCAGTACCATCATTAATCCTTTCCAAAAAACCAAATGCAAAAGAACTTTTAGAAAAAATTGAACCTTACCAAGGTTGGATCGGACTTGTATTCTGTTTCTGGGGCGTTTGGGGTATTATCTCCGCCATCTTGAATCTAGGGTGGTTAAGTATAGCTCCTATTTTGTGGGCCACTTACTTGGCCGGGAACATTCTTTCGGCACTTTTGGGCTTTATGCTCGGAATTGGTTTGATCAACAAACTATTTCTTTCTAAAAATGAGACCGCTAAAGCGAAAGCCGAAGAATTACGTGCCAAAATTGCACCAAAACAAGGCAAGCTAGGTATCTTAGGATTGGCGATAGGTACGTGGATGATCGTTGCCTCATTCATCTATACGATAGCCTAAAAAATAAACCCCTAAGATTAATCATCATGAAAAAACTTATCGCAAGCATTACTTTTATTTTAATCGGCATGAGCATTATAGCGCAAACCAATCCGAATCATATTACTGTAAATGGTGTTCACAAATATTCCATTGAACCCGAATACAAAGCCAAAATGACGGTAAGCATGGCCAATGTATATTATGACCAGCAAACCACTAGTTTGTCTGAGATAAAATCTAGTTATCTAGATAAACTTGCCAAAGTAGGCATCAATAGTGATCGTCTGAAGGAAGACGACCTGTATTACGCCATGATGGGATATGATAAAGAAGGTACGATTGTTGAATTCAGTACCGGATCTGTCGAAGAAATGAAAAAGTTCTTGCTGGTAAAATCGATGGGGGTCACCAAGACCGATGCGGTATTGGAGGCCAAACTAACGGAGGCAGAAATGGCCGAATATGCTAAAAAAGCCTATGATCAAGCAAAAAGAAAGGCTGAGGGAATTGCCGTTAAGATTGGCAGAAAAATTGGAAAGGCAATAAGCATCAATGATTCAAACAGCAATAAAATCAACGAATCGCTTTACTACGGAAGCAATTTCCAGGAAAAGGACTATTACATCGCTGTTTCTTTTGAGCTCCTATAACAAATTTTAGTTGGTTGTTTTAGAACCCTGTTCGCTATGGAAATTAATAATACATTTCCAGCGTTGAATAGGGTTCTTTTTATTTTTAAGGAATGAAGGCGAAACGAATCAAAAGACTATATGCGTTAGGATACTTGTACATTCCTTTTTTTATGAGCTGCGGACACGCTACGGACCACAAAAAAAATGCGCAACAGGAAACCACCACCATTGAAGCTGCACTGGTAGTACTGGATGCTTCCGCAACCACTATTACCATTAGGTTTAGCCCTCCGACCGGATTTGAACGAACGGAAAAAGACAACGCTAGCTTTTCCCAATACCTCAGAAATCTTCCTTTAAAGCCAAAAGAAGCCCTCGTGCAGTACTACGACGGTACCATAAAACCGAATAGAGGCGTGTACGAAGCGGTCATAGACCTCCCAAAAAAGGGACTTGCACCAATGTGCCGACGCGGTCATGCGTTTACGTGCCGAATACTTATTTGAGCGACAAAAGTATGATAGCATACACTTTAACTTTACCAACGGTTTCAGAGCAGATTATGCCAAATGGCGTACCGGAAAGCGTATTCTCGTAGATGGCAATCGGGTAGTTTGGAAACAAAAGACTACTCCTTCGGACCAACCAGCCGTTTTTTGGAAATATTTAGAAATGGTCTTCAGTTACGCTGGCACCGCTTCTTTATCTAAAGAACTAACAAAGGTAGCGTTCGAAGAAATGCAAATCGGAGATGTTTTTATTCAGGGTGGGTTTCCTGGGCATGCCGTCATTGTGGTCGATATGGCCGAGAATTCGCAAACCGGAACGAAAGCATTTCTTCTTGCTCAAAGCTATATGCCCGCTCAGGAACTTCAGTTGCTTGCCAACCCTGCCGCTCCTAATCAAAGCCCGTGGTACTATTCGGAATTCCAAGGAAACCTTACCACACCTGAATGGGTTTTTAAAAAAACCGATTTGAAACGCTTCATGTATTGATTATTTTTTAAAACGAATGCTACAGTTATGATTTTTTTCTTTGGAACACGTTCCGGCAAATCACAAACTAGACCTTTACACGAAGTGCCATGCCCTTATTGCGATCAACTAGATACACTTAGGCAGGTCAGTACCAGTAATTGGTTCCATTTTTTCTGGATTCGGGTTTTTCAAATCTCCGAACGCACCTATGCAGACTGTTCGCATTGCAAACGAAGGTATGATAAGAACGATTTCAGCGAAGCAATGCTAAAAGCAAGTAGGGCGAAATCGCAAACCTAAGTTATCCACTTCGCCCATACACATTGTAATGTAGCTAATTCAAAATACCTTATTCATAAAGACCTGCGATTGACTAAAAGTCAAACCGAAGCCCCAAAGAAACATTGCGTTGTTCCACAGCGGCGTCTTGGAAGATTGGGCTCAAATCGTATTTGGCATACAGCTGCAATCCACCTACACCGATATAGCCACTAAGTCCGTACACAAAATCGGTCGTATTGTACCCTCTTTTAAGTTTGTCTTTTACATTTTCACCATCTCTACTGTACTTTAGCTTTTGGCGTGTACCCAAGTTAAAACCACCATAGCCCCCCAAACCTATTCTGAATTTACGATCGATCGAGTACCGAATTCGCTCCTCGGTCTCTTTTACACGCGAAGGGCCAAATTCCAAATGTAATGGAAAAACCAAATTATCCATTCGAAACTTCGACTTGCTTAGCTCAAAATCGAATTCTTGTAAGGTAGCTTGGCCATCTACCAACTCGAAGTATTGGTTTCCCTTTGGCTTTAGCCCATTGAACTGAAAAGAAAAACCGTAATTGAAACGCAAGAAGTTTGAATTTTTAAATACGCGGGTCCTCCAATTCCAGCCGAGCTCTACAAAACGGCTTCCGCCGATCTTATAGGGAGAATCTTCTAAAGATTGCCCATCTATAATTACATTGTTCAAACCAAACGCAATAACAAAATCAGAATAGGTACGCCGATCATATTTGACCTCTTTACGCCATAATTGTTTCTTGTTCCAAATAAATTCAGAACCGTCTTTGCCAGAGAAATCGATTCCGAAACGCACGGCAACCTGGTTCGAATCTGATTCAACAACATTCATGACCTTACCCTTGTTTCGTTCTAAAAGGGCTATTCTAGTATCAACAATGGCCAAGCGATCTTCAATATTCAACGCTCTTTTTTTTGCGGTGTTCTCTTTTAGTAGTTTTGCCTCTTCAAGGGAAATGACCTTGTCTTCCAAACGACGATTAATATCGGCTACTTCTTGTTTTAGTGCTTTTTTCTCTTGTTCCGTAATTTCTTTCTTGAGGGTTTTTAGGCGCTCAATTTTATTTTCATAGCCTTCTTGGGCCTGTAATTGCAAGGTGGTTCCCGTTAATAATAAAGCGACTATATAAAGTGTTACTGTTCTCATTCTTGTTTATTTTTTGCCTTTAAGGCCTCCCCCTTCGGGGAGGAACAGCAGGCTCGATTAATGATTGATGAATAAACTTCTCCCTGCTCCATTAGGTATTAACGGAGTACTTGGTATCTTATATGTTTTAGCTTAGTCGTTGCGTTGGGCTACCGCAGTGCGCACTTTCAGGAAACCCGTTTTTAGTTTGTCGAAAATTTGATCTCGGAACGATTGGTCTAGTTCGTCTTCTACATTCGCAAGCAAGGCCATGGCATCTACTTTTTCATCTTGCTTAAATAGTTGATCGGCAAATAACTCCTTCTGTGCCCTTAAGAGTAATGAATCAACTTCTGCATCAGAGAGCGCCTTCGCATTTTCTTCCATACTAGTTATCTTGGCCAATACCTCTGCAATTTTAATATCAATGATTTTATCAGGATTACTCAATACTATGGCCGAATCATTAAGCATCGGCGTTGTCATTTCTGTAAGTTTGTCTTTCAAAACTGTTTCAACGACCTTATTGTTATTTGTTACTATTGTAGCTTCCTCTTGCACTTCAAATGGTGTTTGCTCTCTTTCGACCAAATTGTTTTCCGAATTGAATGGAATCGTTTCTTTAACCCTTTCTTGTGCTTTTTCAACTTCCTTTTCCGAAAGCGCTTCACTTTCATTGTTATTTTGCGGTACCGTCACTATCTGGGGAGTTGTGTTAAGTACTTCATCAGAACCGTTCCAAAACCAAAGGGAGAAAATTAGGAGTCCGACAATGCTTGCCGCTAGTCCCAGCCAAAAATAGCTCTTGGGTTCTTTTTTTTCCTCAATATCCAGACGCTCGGCAACTTTTTCCCATGCGTTTGCCGAAGGCTCTATTTCGCGCTCCTGTAACTGCTTCTTAATGTTATCTTCGAATTTATTCGGTTCCATAACCAATAATATTTTGCTTTCTTAATTCTTTTTGCAGCAACCGCCTAGCCTTGAACAACTGAGATTTTGACGTATTCTCGGTTACATTTAACAAGCTTGCAATTTCTTGATGCTTATAGCCTTCAACCGCATAGAGTACGAAGACAGTGCGGTAACCATCTGGCAAGGCATCTATCAACGATTGAATATGATCCGTATCCAACTCCACATTCAATGGTTGTTTTTTCTCTGCAGTTTCTTCATACAACTCGCCATCGTATACCACGAATTGCTGTTTTCTCAAGTGGGAAATACTTTCTCGCACCATGATTCTTCGTATCCAGCCTTCAAAACTGCCTTCAAATCGAAAACTACCCAAACTATTAAAGACCTTTACAAAACCGTTGATCATTACATCTTCCGCAAAATGAACATCTTTGACATAGCGCCTACAAACTCCCAACATCTTTGAGGCATAGGAATCGTATAACCGTTGTTGCGCTTCTCGGTTGCCTGAAGCCGATCTTTTAATCAGCTGCCTCTCATTTTTATAAAATGGTATAATCTTCAAAACGGTTTTGGTTGTCTTCTATTTGGATAGACGCACGAATGGCACCAAACGTTGTCTAGGAGGAGATGAAAAATTAAAATTTTATTTAACAAATTGAATATCAGTAGACTAAAATATTATTTTTTCCTGTCTACTACATAGTTCACCATGAGTTCTAGTGCACTTTTGTACTCAGAAGAAGGATACCCGGCCAACAATTCAAGTGCTTTGGTCTTATAGGAGATCATTTTTTGCACCGCATAGTCGAGACCCCCATTATCTTTCACGAAAGCGATCACCTCTTTCACGCGCTTTTTATCTTTGTTATGGTTTTTAATCGAGTTGATCAACCAGCTCTTTTCTTTTTTGCTACAATGGTTGAGCACGTGAATCAAGGGCAGTGTCATTTTTTGTTCTTTGATATCTATACCGGTTGGCTTGCCTATTTGTTCCTGTCCGTAGTCAAACAGGTCATCTTTGATCTGAAAGGCCATACCACAGAGTTCCCCGAACTTTTTAAAAAGAGCTACCTCCTCCGAATCGGGTTTTACCGATTGTGCGCCCATGGCACAGCAGGCAGCTATAAGCGTAGCTGTTTTTTGCCGAATAATATCATAATACACCGCTTCGGTAATATCGAGTTTACGCGCTTTTTCAATTTGAAGTAATTCCCCTTCGCTGATTTCCCGCACGGCTTCGGAAATAATCTTCAATAAATCTATATCATCATGTTCAATACATAGTAACAAGCCTTTTGAAAAAAAGAAATCGCCCACCAAAACGGCAATTTTATTTTTCCAAAGCGCATTGATCGAAAAGAAACCTCTTCGTTTGTAGCTTTCATCTACCACGTCATCATGTACCAAGGAAGCGGTATGTATCAGTTCAATGACCGAAGCGCCGCGATAGGTACGCTCATTTACCTGCCCATCATTCAAGAGTTTTGCTGTTAAAAACACGAACATGGGACGCATTTGCTTCCCCTTTCTATTAACTATGTAGTGGGTAATACGATTAAACAACGCCACTTTTGAAGACATCGAATCTCGGAACTTGGTTTCAAAAAGTTCCATTTCGGGCCGTATAGGGTCTTTTATCTGCGATACAACTTTCAAGCGATCTTGTTTTGTATGTTGTTGCTCGGTAGGGGAATGCTAAAATTAGCGAAAAGATGACAGTAATTCGGCAAGTGGCCTATAGTAATCACTATTTTTAAGACAAATAGTCTCGATAGCTTTAATTTTAAGATTTATTGGCCAGTTGACCACAGGCCGCATCAATATCTTTTCCTCGGGAACGCCGCACGGTAACCGTAATATGATTTTGTTCCAAGGTATTCACATACATATCGATCGCCTTGTTGCCGGCCTGTTGAAACTCCCCATCATCTATTGGGTTATACTCGATCAGGTTCACCTTTGAGGGCGCAAATTTGCAAAAATCGACCAAGGCATTCACATCTTTTTGAGTATCGTTGATTCCTTTCCAAACAACATACTCATATGTTATTCTACTTTTGGTCTTTTCATACCAATATTCCAACGCTTCCCTGAGATCGGCCAAGGTAAAAGTAGCGTTAAAAGGCATAATTGATGTTCGTACGGCATCTATTGCAGAATGCAGCGAGACCGCAAGCTTAAACTTCACCTGCTCATCGGCCATTTTACGAATCATCTTAGGCACGCCCGATGTAGAAACGATAATACGTTTTGGCGACATCCCCAAACCCTCGGGAGAGGTTATCATATCAATTGCCTTCAGCACATTTTTGTAGTTCATCAGCGGCTCGCCCATTCCCATAAAAACAATATTGCTCAATGGCCTATCGAAGTATAACCTGCTTTCATTGTCGATAGCCATTACTTGGTCATAGATTTCATCTGGATTCAGGTTTCGCATTCTTTTTAATCGCGCTGTCGCACAAAATTTACAGTCAAGACTGCAACCAACCTGACTCGAAACACAGGCGGTGGTTCGTGTATTCGTGGGAATCAGCACCGATTCTACCACAAGCCCATCATGCAAGCGCACGGCATTCTTGATCGTACCGTCACTGCTGCGCTGCATTTGATCTACCCGGATATGGTTGATAACAAAATTCGCATCTAACAAAGCCCTGGTCTCTTTGGAAATATTGGTCATTGCCTCGAACGAATGTGCTCCTTTTTGCCACAACCATTCGTATACTTGATTGCCCCTAAAAGCTTTATCACCTTGTTCAACGAAAAACGCCCTAAGTTGTTCTTTTGTAAGTGCCCGTATGTCTTTTTTTTTCGTGGTTTCCATTTGTTCTATGCACAAAAAACCCTCTTTCTATTCTGTTTGAAATATAAAGAGGGTTTTTGGTATTGGTGCTCTATCCATATATTGGACGTTTCACTATAAAAATGAGATTTCCGTCACTTCGGAAATAACAGTCGCTTATAAGATTAACATCGCATCACCATAAGAGTAGAACTTGTACTGCTCCAAAATGGCTTCTTTATACGCCCTTTTCATTAAATCATGCCCAACAAATGCAGATACCATCATCAACAAGGTTGATTTAGGTAGGTGAAAATTGGTCACCATTGCATTGGCGATACTAAACTCGTAGGGAGGAAACACGAACTTGTTCGTCCACCCATCAAAAGTATTCAACATGTGGTTCGATGAAACGGCACTCTCTAAACCTCGCATCGCAGTGGTACCAACAGCACAAATTCTTCGTTTTTGTAGTTTGGCATTGTTAACGATCTCAGTGGCCTTTTCATCAATAATCAGTTCCTCACTGTCCATTTTATGTTTGGAAAGATCCTCGACCTCTACCGGATTAAACGTTCCCAAGCCTACATGAAGTGTAAGTTCTGCAAAGTCGATTCCTTTGATTTCCAAACGCTTCAAAAGATGTTTTGAGAAATGAAGTCCGGCAGTCGGCGCAGCAACGGCACCTTCATGTTTCGCATAAATGGTTTGGTATCTTTCTTCATCTTCTGGCTCCACTGTTCTTTTGATGTATTTTGGCAAGGGAGTCTCTCCAAGTTCTTTCAACTTTCTTCTAAAATCGATGTACGAACCATCATATAAAAAACGTAGTGTTCTGCCCCTTGAAGTCGTATTGTCTATTACTTCTGCAACCAAGGTTTCGTCATCTCCAAAATACAGCTTGTTCCCTATACGGATCTTACGTGCGGGATCTACCAACACATCCCAAAGACGTTGTTCTTCGTTCAACTCCCGAAGCAGGAATACCTCTATCCGTGCCCCGGTTTTTTCCTTGTTCCCATACAAACGGGCAGGAAATACCTTTGTGTTGTTTAAGACCATTACATCATCTTCATTAAAGTAAGTGATTAGGTCTTTGAACATTTTATGTTCGATTTTTCCAGTTTCGCGATGTATTACCATCAATTTGGATTCGTCTCTGTTTTCTGCAGGATATTCGGCCAACAAATTCTCTGGAAGTTCAAAATTGAAATGCGATAATTTCATTTAGTCGTTTTTATTGTTTTTTGCGGCGGCCTCCGTCGTATAAAGGAATTGATTTTCAAGCATAGCACCTAGTAAGCACTACAACCTTAATATCACTTCATACTATACACGAATGCTTACCACATAAGTAAGGCTTTTGCGGCTGCAAATATACGACCTCGAAATAGGGGATGTCAAGTAAATGAAGGATTAATTAAAAATTACAAGCCGCTAACGGTTAAGCCAAGATGCGCCATATCTTTCCAAAAATCGGGATACGATTTCGAAACGACCTCAGCATCGTTCACGCACAAGGGCACTTTCAGGGCCAAGGGAGCGAATGCCATCGCCATTCGATGATCGTTGTAGGTATCTATGGCCACATTATGGTTTCTATTTTCCGAAGATTCTAGGGTAAGGCTTTTATCTGTAACTGCTATCGAAGCTCCAAGTTTTGAAAGTTCGGTATGCAGCGCTTCCAAGCGGTCGGTTTCTTTTATTTTTAGTGTATGCAGCCCGCTAAGGTGGCAACCTATACCAAGGCCAAAGCAGGTAACAGCAATGGTCTGGGCAATATCGGGAGCGTTTGCAAGATCCCATTTAATCATCTCTAGTGAACTGTCAGTAACTTTTTTGAGCTGTATGGTATTCTCGGAGAAGGTGGTCTCTACACCAAATTCCTTATAAATTTCCGAAAGTACGCTATCTCCTTGCAGGCTATTTTTTTTATAGGCCGATAATGTAATCGATGTGCCCACTTCGCAGAGTGCTGCAACACTATAAAAGTAACTGGCCGAGCTCCAATCTGATTCTACGACCAAACTTGTTGGGCCAACAGTGGCTTTTGGCGAGACCTGAATATGATTTCCTGCAAAAACACATTCAACCCCTATTTCCTTTAATAACCCTAAGGTCATTTCTATATAAGGAACCGAAGTAATTTTCCCTACTAACGTTAGTTCTAGCCCATTGGAAAGGCTAGGCGCAATCAATAACAAGGCCGAAATATACTGGCTGCTTACATTTGCCGGTAGGCTCACTTTTCTACCCGACAATTGTTTTCCTTTTATTTGTATAGGTGGGTACCCATCATTCTTCTCGTAGGTAATTTCCGCTCCTAACGCACGTAATGCTTCTACTAAAATTTGAATAGGGCGTTCAGTCATGCGTTTGGATCCCGTTAACGTCACTTGTTTGCCTTCTTGGGAAGCAAAATAGGCCGTTAAAAAGCGCATAGCGGTACCGGCATGGTGAATATCAACAAGCCCGTTTGAAATAGCCAATCCCTTTTGCATTACCTCCGCATCATCGGAATTAGACAAATTGTGTATAGCTACCGCAGGGTACAATGCTTGCAGCAAAAGTGAACGGTTCGATTCACTTTTAGAACCTGTAATTTGAATGGTCGATTGTAACTTGGTATGTGCCGGACCGGAAAGATGTAGTTTCAAAGTATCGTGTTTAAGACCTTAAAAAAGAAAGCTCAAAGATAGCACTAAGAACTTTTTCTTTGTACCTGAATCGGATACGAATTTTCATTTTATTCCCCTTTTTTATCCATTTCGAGAATTCTTGCAATAATTGGGGCGTTTAAAAAGCAAAAAACCGAAAACAGACATAGTGTTTTCGGCTTCTTGCTATGCCGGCATGCGACTATTTTAATTTTTCATTGTTCTGATGCCGATCATGGTCGCGCTTTGTTTTTAGGTCTAATTTTTTGTCAAATGCTTCTTGAAGATCAATGCCAGTTTGGTTTGCCAAACAAAGTACAACGAAAAGTACATCGGCCAATTCTTCCCCAAGGTCTTTGTCCTTGTCCGACTCCTTTTCGCTTTGCTCTCCATAACGACGCGCGATGATTCTTGCTACCTCGCCCACCTCTTCTGTGAGTTGGGCCATATTGGTCAATTCATTGAAGTAGCGCACCCCATGTTCCTGGATCCATTCATCGACCGCTTTTTGTGCATTTTTGATATCCATTGTCTAAACTTTAGACAAAACTACCTTTTCATTCATTTTTTCGATCATTTTCTTGAAATATTCTTTCAAAGTAGCATAGTAATCTGCAGAAATAACAGGTTCGTTAATGGCCGTCGTAACCTTTAACTGAACCATGTTTCCTTTATCTAAGATTTCATATTTAAAATTACCCATTGAGTTCGGCATGCCTATTGCCATTGGTTCGGGCAGGCTCTCTACCCGATACCCCTCGGGCAAAGTAACGGAAGAAACATAGTTTGAACCCGACGGATACCCGAAATCGATAGGGAATTGTCTGTTATCCAATTTAAAGGGATTCTCGGACGTACCAAGGAACAATAATGGGCTAAAATAAATTTTATCCCCGATAACATCTACCCCT
This sequence comes from uncultured Flavobacteriaceae bacterium, assembly GCA_938010765.1. GTDB lineage: Bacteria > Bacteroidota > Bacteroidia > Flavobacteriales > Flavobacteriaceae > Pelagihabitans. The sequence continues at coordinate 13,667 of CALLVX010000025.1, forward strand.
TCTTCCAAAAAGAAGTCATAGGAAGCGATGACCGACTTACCGAGTTCACTTTCATTCTTTACGGCAAAGTTTTCGATTTCCATATCCCCATTCTCTTTTTCCAAATCCTCAAGATAGGTCTCTTGGTTGCCGATATAGGACTGTCTAAAATTAACCGCGTGGTGATTGGTGTAGGCCTTTCTGATTTTCCCATTGATCTCTCCATTCTCGGTCAAGGTAGTATTCATAAAGACTTTGGTTGCGCTATTCTTTTTAGGATAAAGATCAACGGTAGAAGAAGAACCATCTTTCTTAATAATTCTACCTACCCAATTCAAGGCTCTAAAAGGCAATACATTGGGTGTACTATAAGCACTGGTAGCATCTAGCAATACAATTCCGTTTTCTAATTGCACACTGCTCACTACATAATTATACCCTTCCCGTGTGGGGAACAAAGGCACCCCATTTTTTCTAGTGCTTACCAAAACCGGGTTGGCATCCAAGCCCGCGTGTCGTAGCATTGCCGTAAGCATCAAGTTAATTTCGGCTACATTGCCCGTACCTTCTTTGTATGCCTTTTTAACTCCGTCTCTCGTGTACTTCCCATAATCCTCGTCCCATTTTACTTTCGATTTCACAAAGCTATAAATTGCTGAAATCTTTTCAGAAGTACTGGTTGCAGCTGCTAACAATGCCGCTACATCTTTTTCGAAATATCCTGTTTTCTTCAATTCACCACCAAAATTAGAACTCTTGTAAATGGTCTTTACCACGGCCTCCCAATCGGTAGCATATTGTTTCATTGGGGAATCGGGGTATTTGATGAAGCTCAATTCATACTTCATCCCCGCTCTATAATTATTAATACCATTTACATAGGGTTCTTCCCTAAGGGCCGGTACATTGTCCATTTCATAATGGGTAATGGTACTAAGGTAATTCAAGGTACCACGCTGCTGCTTGGTTGTGCCACCTGAGTACCCATCTTTAGGGTTTTCCTTTACCCGTTGTGTAACATTTACAGTTTTGTTTTTACGCTCTGTCCTTGGTTCAATATTTAAAAAGCCTTTCCCGCTCATTCTGAAATTAAAATATTCAGGGGTATCCATACTGGCGACCAGTCTTTTTATAGGAATATCATGCTGAAAAACAAATTCATCCACATTGGAAACATAAGGGGAAATAATTTTGTATTTATACTCAATTACCGAACCCTCTTTCAAATTCGGCATGGTAAATGACTCCTCATTCCAATATTCGGAAAGTTCTGTACTGAACTGACTGTCTTTCCCAATTTTTGTATCGACGACCTTCCCGTTTTCTAAGTTGTAAGTATACGCTTTAAAGCCGTTTACGGCTTCTTTCTCACTTCCATTCTTATAAAGTTTGATTTTCTTTGTCGCGTAGTCAAAGCCTTCTTTATTATAGATTTTGATGCGCTCGTGTACCTCCGTAATTAATTCGAAACCGTTCCCATTTGTATATTGAAAGTAGGTGCTTCTATACTTATAAAGATAGGTTGCCACGGCAGCGCTGTCTATTGGGTTAAATTTTTCTTGTAATTCTTCTTTGGAGACTTTGCCGAACTTTAGTTCTTGCGCTTTCAATGTATTGCCAATAAAAAGCAATAGTGCCAGAAGCGCCAAGGAGGTACGTTTCATAAAATTTATGATTTAGTGAATAATTATGGTTATGGATTGGTTTTTACAAGTACCACTTGCGACTTATCGCCTCGGGCTACTTGTTTTCTGTAATCTCGATACAGGTTATATTTTTCTTTTGAATAGGTACCTGCTTTAACAAGTAAACTTCGTTTGTATGCCAGCGTATTGGTGCTGCTATCGTGGAATACGCTAATTGCATAACGCCCGAATTCTGTATCGGTCTCTTGGTCTTTTGGAAGTGCCTCGATAGTATATCCCTCGGGAAGTTGTACTAAAAACTCATCCTCATCTAGAAATCCTCGTTGTATTTCAAAAGATTGCTTCCGGTTTCGGTAACGCTCCGGCACATACGAATTCTTATTTAGTGCATTGATTCCGAACAGAATTCTATCTCCGCTGATCGACGCATAGTTAACGGCTTCAAAAGCAACCACCTCCTTAAAAACAACCTCATCCCGATCATTATCAAAAGTATAGTTCACAATTTTTAGGTTGTTGATATTGTCCCAATACTCTTTGTAATGGTCGATTACATCTTCCCGATTCTGGCTCTCTAAATGGAAACGATTATCATATTGTACTCCTTGGGTCGCAATATTCGCCTCTCCCGCGATACCTCCTTCTGCAGTTAGTTTATATTCGGCCTTGGTCACTTGTGAATTCTGTTCGTTTAGATACGCTACCGTTTTCACAATTTCACCTCCATCGGGTGTTACTACCAATGCTTTCCTATCGTCCGTAAAGTCGCCTACAAAACCAAAAGGATGTACTTGGGAAGTACAATCGATCCAATAATAGGTGCCCTTATAGGGTATTGCTAAAATGGCATGATTTCCCTGCCTTAGATCGGCGAAATCAGTATCAAAGTCTACCTTGTTGTTACCTGCTTCTATGACCGTGTAATAGGCAGCTACGCCTATTGTTTCTAACAGTGCCTTTGTATAATTGGAAAGCCCTTTGCAATCCCCATACTTTACGCGATCCACATCAATCGCACTAATGGGCTGAAAACCTCCAATACCTATTTGAACGCTTATATACCGCGTATTATCTTGCACATATTTGTAAATGATCTTGGCCTTTTCTAAATCATCGGTAACTCCTTGAACCAATGCCTTCGCTGTATTCATAGTGCCTTTAGGAAGGCTTGTTCTGCCTTGCAACAATTGCTTATCGATCCAGGTGCCCAATTGCTTCCAATCATCTACGGCCGCGTCATGCCCTTTGTAATGAAAGTTTGGAAGGCGAAGCAATAGTTTGGGTACTATTTTAGACAGACCCGGGCTTAGGCTTTCTTGCTTCAAGGCGGGAATATTATTTGTACTATACGTCAAACGTCCCGTTTCATTAGACTTAACTACTTCAAGAGTTGATAAATTCACCTCTTTTACTACTGGTTTAAGGGCCTTGGAACTGTAATTCAACGAATACCGACTCTTTTCAATACTAGTCTTATAACTCGACTGAAAATACCATGGTCTGAGCGCTCCGGTATCGGTAGTCTCTATTTCGTAGACAAATTCTAATGTATAGGGATACTCGGAGGGTTTATAGTCATAGTATAACAACCGATCATCTATATACAATGAGAAGCCATCAGCGGCACTTACATCTTGAAAATCTTTTTTCTTGATATGTTCGATCTCTTTCCCCAACTTGTCATATACGAATGCCTCTAACTTTTTGATTTTGGTTTCCTTGTCATAGCCCACTACTGTGCGTGCTTGTTGTCTCCCAGATTTGTTCAAAACGGTCACTGCCTTTCGGGCGGTATAGGTCATTTGGCTTTGGGAAATGATATTTACCTCCATTTGATCTAGCCGAATAACGGCATTGGCGTTGTCGGTAAGGTACTTATCCAATAAAAGAGATTGGTATACATCTTCTTGGGCAGAAGACATAAAAATGCAGCATAGGGAACTCAGTACAAAAAGAAAACGCATTATCGGTTGGTTTGTTACTGACAACGGAATGGTAAATTCCTACAGTGAATGCGCAAAACTATAAAAATAAATTGAAATACTATTCTTTGTTTTTTGTATCTACGATTATCGTCACAGGACCATCGTTCAAAAGCATGACCTTCATATCCGCTCCAAAGACACCTGTGCCTACAGAACGACTTAGGTTCATTTCCAATTGTTTTACAAATGCTTTATATAGGGGAACCGCAATAGTAGGTTTGGCCGCCTTTATATAGGAAGGGCGATTCCCTTTTTTAATGGCCGCATGTAGGGTAAACTGGCTTACGACCAAGGCATCGCCTCTAACTTCGAGTATTGAACGGTTCATAACCCCATCGGCATCATTGAAGATTCGAAGGTTCGCTATTTTACGGGTGAGCCATTCGATATCTTCGTTGGTATCCGCTTCTTCTATTCCCAAGAGGATCAATAGCCCTGTCCCAATTTCGGAAATCACCTCGTCGGCCACGGCAACACTCGCCTGAGAAACCCTTTGTAATATTGCTCTCATCATTATAGTATTGTCAAATACCTATGCAAATGGGAAGGTATTTTGTTTTACATTGATCAATAGGAAGCATTGGGGCAATGGGCTAGGCAACATCTTTACTGATCTTTATTTGCATATTCATCTATCCGGTAATTGCCATCATCCCCATTTACCATCTGTACATAACTTTTATAACGGCTCCATGCTACCTGATTATTGTCCAAAGCATCTTTGACCGCGCACTTTGGTTCATCTAGGTGTAAGCAGTTGTTGAATTTACAGGCAACTTTCAACCGAAAGAACTCTGGGAAATAATCGCCTATTTCTTCCTTTTCCATATCAACGATACCAAACCCCTTGATCCCGGGCGTATCAATAATCCGTGCGCCAAAATCAAGATCATACATCTCGGCGAAGGTAGTTGTGTGTTGCCCTTGAAGATGTTGGTTCGATATTTCGGCGGTCTTCAGTTTTAAATCTGGTTCCAGTGCATTGACCAAGGTTGATTTACCTACTCCAGAGTGACCGGCAAACATGCTGGTAGCATCTTTCATTAGCGCTTGCACCTTATCAATATTTTTTCCTGTTTTTGCAGAAATACCAATGCAATTATATCCTATTTCCCGATAAAGTGACGCCAGGTACTTCACCTCATCGAGCTCTTCCGGCATGTAGGTATCAATTTTATTGAAAAGCAGCACGACCGGAATATCATAAGCTTCCGCAGTTGCCAAGAAGCGATCAATAAAAACCGTAAAAGTGGTGGGATTGTTCAATGTAATCATCAAAAAGACCTGATCCAAGTTGGCCGCAATGATATGGGTTTGCTTCGAAAGGTTTACAGATTTGCGTATGATATAGTTCTTGCGATCCCCGATAGCGGAAATAGTTCCGACCTCGACATCTCCTTGTTCCTCTAATTTAAAGGTTACTTCATCACCTACGGATATTGGATTGGTGCTTTTAATACCCTGCATACGAAATTTACCTTTTATACGACATTCATAAAAGGCACCACTGGAGGCCTTCACCGTATACCAACTGCCTGTTGACTTATACACTATGCCTTTCATTCCCAGGGAAGATTTCGTATCATAAGCCACAAAATAACGGTTTTTAGGCGTACAATAGAGCATTCTAACTCAAAAGGTACCAGAAGATGCTTTTTTGAGTTAGAATCGCCTTAACAAGAGCGGTCGAACACTTTCGTAGAAGTGTTCGACCGCTTGGTAAGTATGTCTATTACCCTTTGATAATCTTCTCTTGATGGCGAATCGATTCTTGGTGAATTGATTTGAACATGCGTAACACAAATTCTTCACTCAATCCTTGTGATTCTCCTTCCAAAATCATTTTACCTAAAATCTCGTTCCAACGGGTCGATTGTAATACCGCTACGTTGCGTTGCTTTTTCAAACCACCGATTCCGTCAGAGATTTTCATTCGTTTGCCCAAAGTATCGATCAATTGGTTATCAATTACATCTATCTGAGCTCTAAGGTTGCTCAGCTTACTGTTGTATTCGGCTTCAACATCTGTTTCTTTTCGAATACGAAGGTCTCTCATGATTTGTACCAAACGATCTGGCGTTACCTGCTGGGCGGCATCGCTCCAAGCATTATCGGGATCATAATGTGTTTCGATCATTAAACCGTCGAAGTTCAGATCTAAGGCGGTCTGAGAAACATCAAAGATCATATCGCGCTTCCCTGTAATATGTGAAGGGTCGTTTATGATAGGTAAATCGGGAAACTTAGTTTGTAAGTCGATTGCCAACTGCCATTCCGGAATATTTCGATATTTAGTTTTTTCATAGGTAGAAAACCCTCTATGGATAACCCCTAATCTTTTAATGTTCGCCGTATGCAAACGCTCAACTGCTCCTAACCACAAAGCCAAATCGGGGTTCACAGGGTTTTTGATCAGCACTACTTTATCGGTTCCTTCCAAAGCATCTGCAATCTCCTGAACAATAAATGGGCTCACAGTAGATCGTGCACCGATCCACAACAAATCAATATCATGTTCCAATGCTAGTTCGACATGGGCGCGATTCGCAACTTCGGTAGCAGTTTTCATTCCTGTTTCTGCCTTTACTTTTTGCAGCCATTTTAGCCCCAAAGCACCAACTCCCTCAAAATTTCCGGGACGCGTTCTTGGTTTCCAAATACCGGCACGGTAATAATTTACATCGGTATCTTTTAATTCGTTGGCGATTCGCATTACCTGATCTTCGGTCTCAGCACTACATGGCCCCGCTATGACCAAGGGGTGATCTAATCCCATATCATCTAACCATGACCTCATTTCTTTTGTATTCTCCATTTTTACTCTTGATTTATCTTTTTATGTTCTAGAAGGTGTTATAGTAATTCAACAATGGCCTTTACCCGTTTGATACGGATAATCTAGATACTGCCTAAGTACCAATGCTATAAAACATCCTATTTGTTTAATGGTATTCCGTTTAAAATTTCTTTAATCTTATTGGTATCGTTCATTTCGTTGTAAATACCTTCGTAATCATCGCTTAACAACAATTGTTTAAATGATTCAAGGTTGTTGATATACTCGTCTAATGTTTCTACTACATTCTCTTTGTTCTGTTTGAATATAGGGGTCCACATTGCCGGGGAACTTTTTGCCAGGCGTACGGTACTTTCAAAACCACTCCCGGCCATGTCAAAAATATCACGTTCATTTTTCTCTTTCTCAATTACCGTCTTTCCCAACATAAAAGAACTGATGTGTGATAAATGCGATACATAAGCAATATGCCTGTCATGTGCTTCCGGATTCATATACCGAATTCGCATCCCCATTTCACGAAAAAGCCCGATGGTCTTCTCTTGCAATTTGAAGGCGGTCTTTTCTACTTCACAAATAATATTGGTCTTGCCTTCATATAAACCTTCTATTGCTGCTGATGGGCCTGAAAATTCCGTTCCCGCAATAGGGTGACAGGCTAAATAGTTTCTTCGCTTCGGATGTTCTTCCAATTGTTTACAGATTAAATTCTTGGTAGAACCTCCATCGAAAACTACACAATCATCATGTACAGCATCTAGTATTTTTGGCAGCTCCGTTACTAACACATCCACAGGAATAGAAACAATCACCATATCTGCAACTCCCAAATCCTCGTAACTGGACTTTACATCAATCAAGTTCAAAGTAAAAGCTTCTTCCAAATGGGCATCGCTGGCATCGATTCCATAAATCTTAGAATCAGGCATAATACGTTTGATGTCTTTTGCAAAAGACCCTCCAATTAATCCAATACCAACTACAAAAACGTTCATATTAAAATCTGTCTATTGCTTCTTGAATCTTCTCTTCTGTCACACAAAGTGAAAATCGAATATATCCTTTGCCGTTGCTTCCGAAAATGGTTCCTGGTGTTATGAAAATATCTTGGTCGTATAAGATGTCATCAATGAATTTTTCTGCGGATGGCACACCATAAGGCAGCTTTGCCCATACGAACATCCCCACGGAACTGGAATCAGAAGTACATCCTAATTTCTTTACTAATTGCAGCATCAATTCCCTTCGACTTGTATAAATCTTGTTCAATTCATCAAACCATTCTTGAGAGCTTCCTAGAGCAGCAATCGCCCCTTTTTGAATTCCGTAGAACATTCCTGAATCCATATTACTTTTTACTTTTAATATGGATTTCAGGTTTTCTGCATTCCCTAAAACCATTCCCACGCGCCATCCGGCCATATTAAAAGTTTTACTAAGGGAATTCAATTCCAAAGCAACATCCTTCGCACCATCTATGCTTAGAATACTCGTTGGATTATCATTCAAAACAAAACTATACGGATTATCATTTATCAAAAGGATGTTATTCCGCTGAGCAAAATCAATCAATTTTTCAAGCTGCATTTTGGTTTCTGTAGCCCCTGTTGGCATATGTGGATAGCTCAACCACATTAATTT
>CALLVX010000026.1 GCA_938010765.1 uncultured Flavobacteriaceae bacterium
TTAATATGTAATGAAAAAAGTAGTAACCTTCGGTGAGATTATGCTTCGCTTGGCCCCTCCAGGATTTTTAAGATTTTCACAAGCGAATAGTTTTGATGTCGTATACGGGGGAGGCGAATCGAATGTAGCCGTCTCTTTGGCCAATTATGGAGTGCCTGTGGATTTCGTAACTCGTTTGCCTAAAAACGATATCGGGGATTGCGCTCTAATGGAAATGCGCAAAAGAGGTGTGGGAACGGATCAAATTGTTTATGGTGGAGATCGTTTGGGAATTTACTTTCTTGAAACCGGAGCCGTAAGCCGCGGGAGCAAGGTCGTTTATGACCGTGCACATTCCGCTATTGCGGAGATCGAACCGGGAATGGTCGATTGGAAAACTGTTTTTAAAGATGCCGGTTGGTTCCACTGGACAGGCATTACCCCGGCCATTTCCCAAGGCGCCGCTGATGCCTGCTTAGAAGCGGTAAAAGTGGCCAGCGATATGGGAATCACTATTTCAACCGATTTGAATTATCGCGCCAAATTATGGAACTATGATGGGGATCGAGAAGCTATAATGACCGAACTTACATCCTATTGTGACATCATTCTGGGAAATGAGGAGGATGCCGAAAAACACTTTGAAATTAAACCGGAAGGGTTGGATATTACCACGCAAGGAGAACATGTCAAAGCAGAGGCTTTTTTATCTGTTTGCACACAGATGATGAAGAAATTTCCAAAGGCGAAAAAAGTGATCACCACCCTACGTGGTTCTATTTCTGCGTCTCATAATACATGGGCAGGCGTGCTGTATGATGGTGAAACCATGTTTAAATCTCCCGAGTATCAAATTACTGACATTGTCGACCGTGTAGGAGGGGGCGATTCATTCATGGGCGGATTGATCTATGGTTTGTTGCAATACCCCGATGACGATCAAAATGCATTGAATTTCGCGGTGGCAGCCTCTTGCTTAAAACATACGATAAAAGGGGATGCCAACTTGGTGACGGTCTCCGAGGTCGAAAAATTAATGGGCGGTGATGCCTCGGGAAGAGTAGCACGATAAGCCTATATTTGAGTACAGGTTACCAATAGGGAGTCGGCGATGCCTTGCCTATTGTCTATTGGTAACCATAACTAATAATCTATATAGAATGGCGCAATACACTAGAATAGAAGTTGCTACCGTTATGAAAGAAACGGGGATGGTACCGTTGTTTTATCACCCGGATGTCGATTTAGGAAAAAAGGTGCTAAAGGCCTGCTACGATGGTGGTGCCCGCCTCCTTGAGTTTACGGCCCGTGGGGATTTTTCCTTTGAAGTATTTTCTGAATTGAGTAAGTATGCATTGGCTGAACTTCCGGGAATGATTATGGGAGTAGGTTCTGTCACCGATGCTGGCTCGGCTTCCCTTTTTATGCAAATGGGCGCTAACTTTATCGTGACCCCTTCCCTTAGAGAAGACATTGCCATCGTCTGCAATCGCAGAAAAGTACTTTGGTCCCCTGGATGTGGTACACTTACAGAGATTAACAAAGCCGAAGAGATGGGGTGTGAAATCGTTAAGTTATTTCCAGGTGCTACCTACGGTCCGGGATTTGTCAAAGCGATCAAGGGCCCTCAACCATGGACCAGTGTAATGCCGACCGGAGGGGTAAGCACTGAAGAATCAAATCTTAAAGGATGGTTCGATGCTGGGGTTACCTGCGTTGGTATGGGATCAAAATTGATTAGTAAGGAATTGTTGGCCCAAAAAGATTTTAAGGGCCTGGAGAACAAAGTAAAAATTACTTTGGATATCATCAACAAGCTTAGAAGCTAGGGCAATGGAAAAGCCTATAGTGAATCGGTCTTTTTTAAAAAGAACGATTGCATTGGTTCTTGCTTTCGGTCCCGGCATTTTTGCCATTGGCTACACCATAGGAACGGGTAGTATTACTTCGATGATTGTAGCGGGCAGTACCTACGGTATGCAATTACTTTGGGTGTTGTTGTTGAGTTGTATCTTTTCAGGAATCTTAATGTTCGCCTATGGTAATTATGCCCTGATAACGGGTGAAACTGCGCTATACGCCTTTAAAAAACACCTCAAGTGGGGTAAGCTGATAGCGATTCTTATTATTGCCGGTATATCCTTCGGACAATGGAATTCCCTTATGGGTATATTGGGTATTTCTTCCAATATTATCTACGAAATATTTTTAATCTATTTTCCTGATTTGGCAGGCAACCAGTATGCGGCAGTGCTAACAATCGCTATCGTGGTTATTGTCGTTTTCTATGGCTTCTTGATGGTAGGGAAGTATGCTTTTTTTGAAAAAATATTGGTCGTATTCGTCACCATTATGGGGCTTTCATTTTTGATTTCCCTTTTTATGGTTTACCCGTTGCCTATTGAAGTTCTCCAGGGGCTGGTGCCATCTATTCCCCAAGTAGAAGGGGGTAAAATGATGGTCGCCGCTTTTGTAGGGACCACTATGGCCGCAGCGACCTTTTTATCGAGGCCTCTTTTTGTAAAGGGCAAAGGATGGACTATCAAGAATTTAAAACAACAAAAAAGAGATGCAATTATAGCTGCATGTCTTGTATTTGTTATCAGCGGAGCGGTAATGGCAGTGGCAAGCGGGGCCTTGTTTCATCAAGGGCAACCGGTTACCAAAGTTTTGGATATGGTAAACACCTTAGAGCCCGTTGCCGGGAAATTTGCCTTAACGCTTTTCTTTTTTGGAACCTTAAGTGCGGGATTGTCCTCGATTTTCCCCTGCCTCTTAATCGCTCCCATACTATTGGCCGACTACCAGTCGGGAAAGCTGGATACAAATTCAAAACAATTTAAAATTGTTACCGCGATTGCCTGTTTGTTCGCACTAATTGTCCCTATATTCGGTGCGAATCCTATTGAGATGCAGATTGTATCACAAGTATTCAATGTCTTTGTTTTGCCCTTGGTTATTTTTGGGATAATTCTTTTGATTGCCAATGAAAAAATAATGAAAGAGTATAAAGCTGGCATGTGGCTGCAACTAGGATTGTGGGCAGCACTCTTTTTTGCATGTGTTATTTCTTATAATGGCGTGGTCGCTTTGTTCGATTATTTTTAAGCAGGATCCGTAGGTCATTGTATTAAGCCTTATAAAATTCGTAAAAAACCTAAACAAACGTTTCTCACATCAATGCGCATCGAAAAGCAAGGGGAAAAACTTCCCTTCCATTTTTTTTCCTTTTGCGATAGGTGGTACCCCCTTTAACAGTTCGTCATCGGTATTACTAACAGTACCGTCGGCGAAAACATTCAGTACAAAAGCCCTGCGGCTCATTTCTGATTTGTTTTCATAGGAACCATGTACCATTAAAGGATGATGAAACGTGGCAAAGCCCTTTTTTAAGGCTATGGGAACCGGCTTAAATGCGGCTTGTTGTTCTTTTGTCAGGTATTTCATAAGTCCGTTCATATCTCCTGCCAACGAGGGAGCATCTAACAAGCCCCATTTGTGACTTTTTGGGACATAGTATAAACAACCGTTTTCTTTGGTGGCATCATCAAGACCTGTCCAGCACGTTAGGTGTTGCATGGCAATGGTGCGTGTCCAATAGGAGTAGTCTTGATGCCAAGCTACGACCCCACCATGCTTCGCAGGTTTATAGAACAATTGGTCGTGCCAGAACCGAACCGCTTTACCTTCGAGGAGCTGATGTGCCGCCATTACAAAAGCGGGGTTCCACAATACATCATGAAAACCGTTTGTAATACGCCAATGCCCTAATGAATGAAACAGTACGGCATTGGGATTGTCCGATTCATTGCTGTGATACTCATAAAAAAGATGGTGTGCAGGGTGCTTCGGGTCTAGTACCTCTTCTAGCTCCTTTCGAAGTTGATCGATCTGGGTATCGTTCAATAATTGAATTCCTGATACATATCCGTATTCGTGAAAATGGGCTACCTGCTGATCAGAAAGACGGTATGGATCCCATTCCTTTGCTGATTTTGGCCATTGAAACAAATCGGTCATTAAACGATGATAATCTGCGAGATCTTGAACTTTCTCCATATGCCCAAATTTTAAGGTTTTCTACCTCAAACTTAATGATTCTAACCGATTTGTGGAGAACCTATTTATTCAATAAGTCCTTGAAAATATCCGTACGAGGGCAAGTGGAGCAGATTAGGACTCTTCCTGAAGTGCTTTGATGTCAATAATCAACTGATTGATCGAGGCACGGTTCAACCCATTGTAGATGCCTCTTATATGCTTGTTCTTGTCTACCAGCAAGAAGTTCTCGGTATGAAGAAAATCATTTGGGTCTTTTGGTATTCCCAGATCATTTTCCACGAAATAGTGCTTTCTTCCCAACTCATAGATGGCCATCCTGTCACCAGTGACCAAATGCCATTTATAATCTAATACCCCATGATTGTTGGCATAGTTCTTAAGAACGGATACGGAATCTATGGAGGGAGTGACCGAATGTGATAGCAGCATCACCTCCGGGTCATTTTTAAAAGCCGCTTGTACCTTGCCCATGTTTCCGGTCATTTTTGTGCAAATTCCAGGGCAACTTGTAAAAAAGAAATCAGCAATGTATATTTTGTTATCAAAGGTTTTTTGTGAGATGGTATCACCGAGTTGATTGATGAGTTGAAAATCAGGGATTTTATGAAAGTTCTTCTCCTCAATGCTATTGGGGGTCAACCAATGGGGCGTAAATGATTCCTCGTTATAGTAGGGCAAATAGGTTACTCTACTACTTTCTTCTGGCTCATGTACCTTTTTTGCTTCCTGCTTACAACCGATCAAAACCAGGAATAGGGAACCTAAGCCCAAGGCGATTATTTTATTCTCTAGTAACGACTTCATCTTCTAATTTATAACATGAATTAGCTCTTTTCATTCCAAAAATACGACCGTTTTTGGCTTCGTAATTAACGTAAAGTTTGCCATTTTGCAACCATGCCTTTTGCAAACCTTCTTCTTCACCATTGACCAGCTGTCGTTCTTTTGCCAGTTGCCCTGTGGAAAACCACTTTTTTTCAAGACCGTTGAGGAGTCCGTTACGGTAGGTAGCGACGGAGGCCAAGACCCCATTTCCCCACCAGCTCTTGTAGCTGCCCACCAGCCGGTTTTGTTTGTAGTGCGATTCGATCCTGAGTTGTCCATTTTTGTGCCACTTTTTGGCAATGCCCTCTCTTTTTCCTTGATAAAAACCCACTCGCTCGGCCAGGGTGTCATTTCTATGATGTTTGACAGCATACCCATTAAAAGGTTTGTTTTTATAGTACCAGCTACCTTCTATCTGATTCAAGGTCAACCCAGTCTTAGGCACCTCAAGCGTATCGATTGTGATGACAGCCGCTACCCGAGATTTCTCGACCACCTTGACTTCCTTGCAATTAACAAGACAAAAAAAGACCGATAACAGTAGGTGTAATGCTTTCATCATTTTTTAATAGCCTTGAAAGGGACCCGCAAAAGCGATGTAGGAGCCCGTCGTAGAATAGATTTCATTAATTATGTGATAATGATACTCCTCTTCGCCATTGGTATATTGTGTAATGGAGGTATGACCACCAGAACTGTCTAGGTCGGTAGGGTAGGTGCCTGTAGCATGGCACTTTCTTCCATATAGAAAAACCCCGTCCAACAATATGCCTACTAAATTTTCATCGTCATCGGTAAACGCTTTTGGCTCTAAATGATAATGATATACCCCCGGACCAATATGGGCTCCTGTCCAATCCAAACTACCTGCAGCTTGATCCAGATCTCCACCACCTTCTTGATCATTGAAAATCGCGGAACCGCTAACGGCAATACCAATAGTTCCCAACTGAGTGGCTACGGTACTTCCGGTTAAATCCGGAATGGCATCAACCCGCATGGTCGCCTCGTTATTGTTGCTAGATATAATGCTGGGGGTACGCCTCACATCGGGCTCGTCTCGATACCCATCATTGCCTTCTCCCCAATAAACCGTTTCATGGTCTGGTAGTCCCGTAGTCTCGATTACTATTTCCGAACCGTCTAGATAAATAGTGGTAGCCTCCGTATTGAATGCTTCAAATGCTGCATGTAGTTCTGTTAACACGGGGTCGTCATCTGTGCCTCCCGTATTGTCGGTGATACCTTCGTTATCATCATTACTGCACGCAATGATGGCGAATATCATTAAACATACGCATGCCATGAGCGAAAAATTTGTGGTACTTTTTATGATTGTTTTCATATTTTTCTTTTTAGCTTTTTTAAAAATTGAACGATTATCCAGCAGGTTGCAAGACACTAATGATAGATCAAGAATCGATACTAAAAACTATTTGTACATGGGTTTAGGTTTTCATCGCTGCGTTGCATAAGTATGGGATAGGATATTCGGTTTTCGCAGTAACTTCTTTATTCCCTGTTTTTGGATTTTCGCCGCTTTGGTTTAGGAGCCTCTTCTATTTCTTTCTTGGAAAGAAACCCGTCTTCATCCGTATCTATTTTTGCGAAGTCTCTTTTTAGGGGCCCTTTTACTTCTTCTTTGGAAAGAAGGCCATCTTCATTTGCGTCCATTTGTTTGAATAATTCCTCAACGGAAGGGCGTTCCCTGTCCTGGCGTTTGTTGTTATCGTTCTGGGCGTTCATTTTACAAGCACTAAACAGTGCGAATACCCCAATGACCATTCCTAATTGTATTGTTTTTTTGTTCATTTTACTTTTGTCTTTATGTTGCTATTATGACTGCGAATTTGAATAAAAGTTTGACACGAAATAGTAGATTTAAGCAGATATGTTGAAGTTTTAAGCCAATCATGCGATCGATCAAGTAAGGCTTTAAAGCCTATTTTGTTTAGAAGGGAATGCATTTCCAAGAAACTTGGGCATATACGATGGGTACAAGCCTGGCAAACGAGCAGCGAGGTAATTCAGTGAACCGTCAAAAGTTTTAAGTGAATGTCTAGGTTTGGCCTGTCAGTCATCATATAGGGCTATAGTTTTGCAAAGTTTTAGCGGTTGCGACAGTTTTATTTTGTGTTTATTTGTGTCATGAGCCAGACCAAGCGTTTCTTTTTTCAAATCATTTTATGGTTCGGGATATGGACGGTTATATGGATTCTTAATAACTCACACCTTTCATTCCTTGTAGAAAATGCCCCGGCCTTTATGGCCCAAGTATTCCTCTTGGCAACCTTGGTATACTATACCGCACCTGCTCTCTTATTCAAGAAGCGATATATGTATTTTGTGGTTGTTTCTGTATTGGTGATTATTTTGGCGGCCTTCGTTTCCTCCCTCGATTATATGGCGCCAGACATGCATAGAGACCCACCGATGCGGTTCAGAAAACCTCCTCAAGGGCGTATACCTTCCAGGCTTTTTATTCACTTCTTAATTCTAGCCCTATCGTATATTCTTGCTACTTTTTTAGAAACCTTTGTTTTTGCACAAAAGAAAGAAGAAGAGACCATCAAAAACAAAAATGAAAAGCTACAAACGGAATTAAAGTTTTTAAAGTCGCAGATCAATCCGCATTTTTTGTTCAATTCCTTGAACAATATTTACGCCTTATCGGTTATCGATTCTGGTAAAACACAAGAAAGCATTGCCTACCTTTCCGATATGTTGCGTTATGTATTGTACGAATGTGAACGGCCTTTGGTACCTTTGGAAAAAGAGCTTGCCTACATCGAAAATTATTTAAAGTTGTTTTCCCTGAAAAGCAGTGACCCCTATCCCATAACCGTTGCATTGGAGATAGTCAGCAAAACCGTTTTAGTCGCCCCCATGCTATTCATCCCTTTTATAGAAAATGCGTTGAAGCACAGTAATATCGAAAAAAGGGGGCATTCGTATATAGCCGTCAAAATTAAATCTGATGAAACAAAGATTCATTTTGAAATTGAGAATAGCTTGCCAAAGACAGCATATGTGAAAGATGCGGTGGGAGGTATCGGCATTGAAAATGTGGAAAGAAGACTTTTGATTCAATACCCCGGTAGGCATAAGTTGGTTATTAACCAAACCGCTAAAAGCTATAAGGTAAATTTAAACATCGATTTACATGAATAAGATAAAGTGTTTGGTGGTCGATGATGAGGAGCTTGCCCGCACCTTGTTGAAAACCTATATTGATAAACTTGACTTTTTGGAGCTTGTCGCCAAGGTGGAAAACCCTTTGAAGGCACTCGAAATACTGCAGGAAAAAACGATAGATTTGGTGTTTTTGGATATACAAATGCCTGAACTCAAAGGCACGGATTTTGCTCGTTTGATCGACCCGAAAACGCAGTTTATTTTTACGACTGCATATTCAGAATACGCCCTTGAAGGTTATGAGTTGAATGCCCTCGATTATCTTTTAAAACCTATCACCTTTGAGCGGTTTTTAACCGCCGTCAAAAAAGTGAAAGAAGGCGGTTTGCCATCAGTTGCCGATAGTATTACGGTAAAGTCGGGCTATGATCTTCATAAAGTAAAGTATGATGAACTGAAGTATATTGAAAGTGATAGCGAATATGTTACTTTTTATACCAACGGTAAAAAGATCGTAAGCAACCAACGCCTAAAAGTTTTAGAAGAAACACTACCCAAGGAGCGTTTCATGAGGGTACATAGATCATATATCATTAATAAGGCCAAGGTTACGGGATTAAAAGATAGGCAATTGGTCATAGGGGATGTGTTGATTCCGGTAAGCAGCACCTATTCAGACTTGGTTCGGAAAGAGTTGTTCTCCTAATGTTTTAAAAACTCTGTCGCAGGGTGAGACCAACCTTCCCTATAGGACCGTTGAAGCAAGGCAGTGGCTACTGGGTCCTTTAAAATAATCCTATTTTTCGAATCGTATTGCAGCGTTCTTTTCAGTTCCAATGCCATATTGGCCAGAATACAACTAGCAGTTGATATGTGGCCCTCCGTAAGATTCGAAACGGGCACCTTTCTTTGATCGATTGCCGATAAAAAATCGAGCATATGCATTCTGGTGGCAGGAGCTGTATGCAGTTCAATGTCCTTTTCGACAAGGTCTGCCGGGTATTTTTCTTTTTCGTAAGTAACTTTTTTATGAATTTTTTTGCCGGTTTCCAAAGATTCGAAATCATAGCTAAAAACACTACCGGTCAAGGTACCTTTTTCACCATAAATTTTGAATGCCCAAGGATAATCGGAATCGGGCGGGGTGCCCCAACTGCGATGTTGCCAAATACAATTCAGCTCCTCAAATTCAAAAACGGCATGTTGGGTATCCGTTGTATTCGCCTTGGCCTCTTTTTGAATGAATATGCCGCCGGTTGAACTCACTTTGGTAGGCCATCCGAGGCCCAACATCCACCGAACGGCATCGAGCATATGCACGCACATATCGCCTACAATCCCATTGCCATACTCCATAAAAGCCCGCCATCTTCGGTGTGGAATTCCATCGAATTCCCGCAGCGGGGCGGGGCCTGTCCATTGGTCGTAGTCAAAAAAATTAGGAACTGACACTGCTGGGCGGTTTGCAGTATCTCGCATATGATAATAACACCACATTTCTACATGGGCGATCTTACCCAGCATACCTGTGTCAACGATATTCTTCTTTGCTTCCATTAAATGGGGAGTGCTTCTTCGTTGCATCCCAATTTGTATTGTGCTGCCGTATTTTTTGGCAGCCACTAGGAGCGCTTCGCCCTCCAGAACGTCCACACTAATTGGTTTTTGTAAATATACATGGGCACCCGCTTTCATAGCCTCAATGGCCTGCATAGCATGCCAATGATCGGGAGATCCGATCAGAACAATGTCAAGATCCTTTTCGGCTAACATGGCTTGGTAGTTCGTATACGTTCTGGGTTTCTTTGCACCGGGTTGTTTCTTCATAACCAATTCGGCGGCTTTTGCGAGTTGCTGTTGATCTACATCACAGAGGGAAACTACCTGAACGGTTGCCACCTGCATCAATCGAAACAAGTCGCTTTTTCCGTACCATCCGGTTCCGATGAGCCCTACTCTTAAAACCCTGTCGCGATGGATCAAATCAATGCCATAAACCCCAAAAGAGGAAAGCGCTAGGGCGGCGGTGGTTCCTTTTAAAAAATGGCGCCTGTTGATATGAAAAACGTTCTTTTTCATGATTGAAAATTTACCGAATACTTAAAGATATTGAAAAAAGCGTATAACAGACTGCTCCGCAAAATCACTATATTTAGAGGCATTTATATCCTGATTCAAATGAAATGTAAGTTATTTTTTCTTTTTACCTCGATACTCTTAGGTATGCAGTCGGTTTTTGCCAAAATCGAACTACCCACAATTTTTTCCAGCAATATGGTATTGCAACGAACGAGTGAGGTAAAACTATGGGGTTGGGCCTCCCCTAGTGAGGTGTTTCAGCTGGTTACGGGGTGGGATAACAAGACGATCGAAGTAAAAACCGGGAACGATGCGAAATGGAGTTTAACCATAAAAACTCCGGAAGCGGGAGGTCCGTACAGCATTAAATTTGTGGGGAAGGACAACCAGCTAGAGCTTGAAAATATTTTGATTGGAGAAGTATGGTTGTGTTCCGGGCAATCAAATATGGAATGGAGTGCGAACAGTGGTATCAACAATGCGAAAGCCGAAATAGCCAGTGCCGATTATCCGAACATTCGCTTGTTCACAGTACAGAAACGAACCGCAAAGCACCCACAAGAAAACCTTGTTGGACAATGGAAGCTATGCACCCCTAAAAGCATGCCCCATTTTAGTGCGGTAGCCTATTTCTTTGCCAAAAGAGTACAGGAAGAGATGAACGTACCAATTGGTTTGATAGATGCCTCTTGGGGCGCTTCAAGTGCGGAGGTTTGGACCCCGTCCGAAGTGTTTGAGACCCGGACCGACTTATTCGAATCAGCAGCGAAAATACGCCCAAACCAATGGGTGACGACGGAACCCTCGTCTCTATACAATGCAATGATTGCTCCCTTATCGAATTTTAAAATCGCGGGATCGCTGTGGTATCAAGGAGAATCAAATACGGCAAATGCGGAGAGGTATGCAGATTTATTTACCACGATGATCAGTTCATGGCGTACGGTCTGGGGGTATGATTTCCCTTTTTATTACGTGCAGATCGCTCCTTATAAATATGGAACACCAGAGGAAGGGGTGATTGTGAGAGATCAACAACGGCTGGCATTGGGACTTCAAAATACCGGTATGGCGATGACAAGTGATATTTGTACCATTGATGACATTCATCCTCAAAACAAACAAGATGTTGGCCTACGTTTGGCCAATATTGCCTTAAAGAGCCACTATAAAAAGATAGGTAACGAAGTAAACGGACCGTTGTTCAGGGAGTTTAAAATAGATGGAAAAAAAATAGCCGTTTTCTTTGATCATGCGGCCGGACTATATTCAAAAACAAAGAAAGTTACCCAATTCGAAGTCGCCGGTGCAGACGGAGTCTTCTATCCTGCCAAGGCAAGAATAAAAGACAATTACGTGCTGGTATCCGCAAAGGAAGTACCGATGCCTTCTAGGGTAAGGTTTGCATGGAAGAATACAGACATGGCTACCTTGTTCAATGCGGCCAACTTACCTGCGTCAAGTTTTATGAGCGAGTAGTAGTACTACCTTCGGAATTTGTATGTTTGCCTTATAAAAATTGACGATGTCTGTGTACTCCTCATTCTTTCAAAAGTTATTTGTGTGCTTGCTAGTGCTACTGTTTTTTTCCTGCAAGGAAAAACAAGCGGTGTCGGAAACGAACCATAAGTTTACCAACGCACTCGCAACCGAAACCAGTCCCTATTTGTTGCAACATGCGCATAACCCTGTAAATTGGAGGCCTTGGAGCCAAGAAGCGCTCGACGAGGCAAAGCGGGAGGATAAATTGGTTTTGGTAAGTATTGGTTATTCCTCCTGTCATTGGTGTCACGTGATGGAAGCCGAAACTTTTGAAAATGAAGAAGTGGCCAAAGTGATGAACGATCACTTTATCAATATCAAGGTAGATCGCGAAGAACGGCCCGATATTGATCAGGTGTATATGACGGCATTGCAATTAATGACCGGAAATGGTGGATGGCCCTTGAATGTAATCACCTTACCGAATGGGAAACCTTTGTACGGTGGCACCTATCATACCAAAGAACAATGGACCCAGGTATTGACTAAAATAAGCGAATTATACAAGAACGATCCGGCTAAGGCCGCCGAATATTCAAACATGGTAGCAGATGGGATTGCGCAGGCCAATATAGTGCAACCTACCAGTAATTTTGAGAACTTGACCAAAGAGACGCTGGGCGAAGGAGTGGTGAATTGGAAACCTTTTTGGGACCTTGAAAAGGGCGGGGACCAAGGTACTCAAAAATTCATGCTTCCCTCAAATCTCGATTTTTTAATGGACTATGCCGTGTTGGCCGAGGATGAAGGGGCAAAGACCCATATTAAAAATACGCTCGACCAAATGGCACGAGGAGGTGTATATGATCATGTGGGCGGTGGTTTTTATCGGTATAGTACGGACGGGGAGTGGCGAATACCACATTTCGAAAAAATGCTCTATGACAATGCCCAGGCAATCAGTCTTTTTTCCAAAGGCTATTTGTTATTTAAAGAGCCGGCCTATAAAGCCTTGGTGCTAGAGACCATCACTTTTTTAGATCGCGAAATGAAAGCAATGGGCGGAGGCTATCATGCTGCTATAGATGCCGATAGTGAGGGGGAAGAAGGCAAGTTTTACCTTTGGAAAGAACCCGAGTTGAGATCCGTTTTGGAAAAGGAATTTGATCTTTTTGCAGCCTATTTTAATGTGCTGCCAGAGACCACCTGGGAAGAAGGGAACTACGTTCTCCGCACTCTAAAGGACGATGTGGTATTTGCAGAAGAACATGATATATCGGTGGCGGAGCTTGATAAGGCAAAAATGGGTTGGAAACAAAGATTGTTAGCGGCACGGGACCAACGGATTCGCCCGAGAAGCGACGATAAAATCATTACCTCTTGGAATGCCCTTTTGATCAATGGCCTTGTAGCATCTTATAAAGCGTTCGGTGCCGAGGAACATTTAGGGAAGGCGGAAGCCATTTTTGATTTTCTGAAATCGAATAGTTATAAAGACCAGGCTTTGGTTCACACCTATAAGGAGGGAAGTAAACAGAAAGAAGGTTTTTTGGAGGATTATGCCTTCTTGATCGACGCCTGTTTACAATTATATGGTGCTACAGGGAAACAATCGTATCTCGATTTTGCGCAGCAGCTTACAACTGCGGTACAAGAGCATTTCAGCGATGATTCGGGCATGTTCCGTTACAACAAGAATACGGGCTTGATTGCGACGATCATTAAGACCGATGATGGTGTACTGCCTTCGCCAAATGCGGTCATGGCAGATAATTTATATCAAATGGGGCATATTCGCTACGATACCGAAATGACCAAGAAGGCGAAAGAAATGGTTTCTTCGATGACATCTTCCGTAGTTGCCAGTATCCCCAGTTATGCAAGGTGGGCCAAGGTGTTGATGCAGTCTGCCTACCCTTTTTATGAAATTGCCGTCGTTGGTCCGGGTGCTGAGGTATTGGCGAAAGAGCTTTTTCAAAATCATTTGCCAAACACCCTGCAAGTGGCAAGTGTTACCGAGAGCGACTTACCCCTTTTCAAAGGTCGTTACCTTGAAGATGATACCTATATTTTTGTTTGTCAGAACCAAACCTGCAAACTCCCCGTAACAACTACAAAAGAAGCCTTGGAACAGCTGAATAATTTTTAAGATAGCTGCTTGGGCGAATGCGCCTAGTAATTCTTAAAAAAAAAGATACCCCTGCTGCTTCAGGGGTACCATGCTAACTACTCAAAAAATTAACCAAACAAAAAGGGAACTCCTCAATAGAGTCCCTTATTTTTTTCAATGAGATCTAGTACACTTTGAACAGATCCATTTGAATACAATTTATCTTTGGGAGTGCTCTTACAATAATCGATTAAAACAGGAATGCTTGATGTCGCAACATGCATACGTGTATCGGATGAGGCATAGTAAATAAATACTTTTCCATCTTCGTCAGCAATCCAACCATTACTGAACAACACGTTCCCTACGTCTCCTACCATTTCCTCATCGATGGGAGCCATAAAATACCCTCCGGGTTGATGAATTACTTTTGTAATATCATCCAAAGCGGTCATAAACATGTATAAAACATAGCGCAACCCTGCCGCGGTGTTTCGAACCCCATGTGCCAAGTGCAACCAACCTTCATTGGTTTTAATGGGGGAGGGGCCCTGTCCGTTTTTGAGTTCGTACACCGTATGGTATGCTTTTGGATTTAGGATGACCTCGTCTTTTACTTCGGGATGTGCCATGTCGGTTACAAACCCCAAACCGATTCCACCTCCCGAACCCGTTTCGATAAAACCGTCCTGCGGACGGGTGTAAATAGCGTATTTGCCATTGATAAACTCGGGGTGTATCGTAACGTTACGTTGTTGTTGTGATTTGGAAATAAGGTCTGGCAACCGTTCCCAGGTATGCATGTCTCTGGATCGAATGATACCAGCATTCGCTATGGCGGCCGAGGTGTCCCCATCTGGGGAATTGGGATCTTTTCTTTCTGTACAGAAAATACCGTACACATATCCGTCTTCATGCAAGGTAAGCCTCATGTCATAGGCGTTGACATCAGGGTCGTCGGTCTGCGGAACAAGCAAGGGAGTATCCCAGAATTTAAAGTTGTCAACGCCATTATCACTTTCTGCAAAGGCAAAATACGATTTTCGGTCCCATCCTTCTGTACGAACGGCCAGCACGTATTTGCCATTCCATTTAATGGCCCCGGCATTAAAGGCGGCATTTACCCCGATGCGTTCCAAGCCATGCGGATTGGTTTCTTGGTTGAGGTCATAGCGCCAATGAATGGGAATATGGGCCGCCGTCACTATAGGGTATGTATACCTTTGAAACAAACCATTCGTGGAATTGGTTGGGGGATTTTTACGTTCTAACAATTGTTTGTGGCTGGCTGCGATCGCATCGAAATTTTTAATCTTTACTGGAGTCATATGTATTGGCATGGTTTGCATTTTTACATTTGTTCATCTAAGTTGTCCCACCAGAATTTTTTGAGAAGTACCGCGCAAACTGCGAAAATTCCCAAACAGACCAATAAAGGTGTGTATTCTCTTAGCACCAGGTATAGCGGTATGATGACCAAGAGGGTCTGCGCAGTGGTTCCTATTAGAATGTTGAACATATCTTTTTTGAACATTTTATTCTCTTTGAAATCGGGATTTTCGGCCAATACCTTATCGCGTATCGGTTTCCAAAAACCCCATGGCCTTGTTTTCTTGTAAAAGTCCATTAGACGTCTTTCATCTGTTGGTCCCGCAGTATAGGTTCCTACGATGCAACCTATGGTGGTGATCAAAAGTAATAGTGGAAATAGATGAAGTTCCAAGGTTTCTTTGAAGACCAGGGGAAACAGCACCGCTGGAATTAAACCAGAAAGCATGCCCCAAAAGTAGCCTTCACCATTGAAACGCCACCAGTGCCATTTAAGGATGTTCGAAACAATATAACCACCCCAGAGGGCCGAAACGATCCATTGGGTGATCGAATTTACATCCTGTACAAAAAAGCCAAGGATAATGCTTACCACTACCACTACGATACCGCTCGCATAGTTCATACGGCTTACCTGCTTAGGTTTGGCTTCTTTCTTGTACCGTAGATAGATATCGTTGACCAAGTAAGCCTGCGCGGCATTGAGGGTCCCGGCGAATGTAGACATGAAAGCTGCGAGAAGCCCTGCCAATAAAAGTCCCATGAGCCCAACAGGTACAAACTGGCTAATGGCCGACGGCAGTATTTGTTCAAAATCAATTTGTCCCGCCCGTTGCAAATCTAGTTGGTCATAGAACAACAAGCCGAGTACGGCGAAACCACCGATCATCAAATACCTGGCGGGCATTAATGCCAGGGATACAAAACCGCTCATTTTTGCCGCTTCTTTTGGTGATTTGGTCGAAAGTATTTTTTGCATGTCATAGTTGGGTGCGGGCCCCGCGATACTTGATAGTAACCCTTTAAAAACACAAAGCATAAAAAAGATGCCGAAAAGGGAGAAACCATCGGATGCGATTTTTTCATTTACTTCTGTAATAATTCCGGTCCAATCAATATCAAGGTTCCAACCAAAGAAGGGGTCCATCCATCCCTCGGGCAAGGTAAGTGTGTTTTCACCCATGGCGGTCCATGCAATGACGGCAATGGCAAAAGCCGAGACCGTCATAATGGTAAATTGCAACAAGTCCGTCCATACGATCCCCGACATGCCTCCAAGAACAGAATAAAAAACGGCAAAACAAGTGAAAATGGTTCCGTAGAAATGTGGTACGTATTGCGGTGCTATTTCAAAGGGAACATAGGCGCTAACAACTTCCCATGGGATGAATATTTCCACAAATTTCCCAAGACCAATGAAGCCATAGGCAAGGAACCCCAAGCAACTTACGATTGCAAAAATTACCACAACGGTATGGGACCATTTACCACCTTTTCCTTCACCAAACCGGAAGAAAATCCATTCTGCGCCAGTGGTCACATTGCTTCTTCTTAGCCAGGCCGAGAGGTAGACCATTAAGAATACCTGATTGAATACGGGCCATAACCACGGAATCCAAATACTTTTAAGGCCGTACACAAAAGTTATGGTCACCAACCACATGGTTCCCGAAATGTCGAACATCCCGGAAGCATTCGAAAGCCCGAGCATATACCAAGGAATCGACTTACCTCCTAAAAGGTAATCATCTTTGCTACGCTGCGCTCTTTTTCGCAGTACCAGTCCTATGACCATTGTGGCTAACAGATATGCCAAAATTATTACAATGTCTATAGTTTCTAGCATACGATTTTGTCTTTGTTGAAAAAAATAAATATAAAAAGTTAAACAAAATAACCTTCCAAATGGTTTATTATACGTATTAAGAGTTCAATAATACTAATAATATTGTTCAAATGTAAAATATTTGTTAATATTGTCATGACTATATTTTATCAAAACAAAATCAAAAAAAAGCAATAAAGCGTATAAAAAGATGGATATTTTAAAAAAAATACATCGGGAGATTACCCCATTGTCAAACGAAGACAGCTTTTTGGTTTTCGATCGTACAAAAGATTTTTTTGATTTTCCCATACATTTTCATCCCGAAATGGAGTTGAATTTCATTACGAATGGCGAAGGCGTTCAGCGTATTGTCGGGGATAGTATCGAAGAGATATCCAATGTAGAGTTGGTGTTGGTGGGGCCTAGTTTATACCATGGTTGGGAGCAGCATAAGTGTACCAATAAAAGTATTCGGGAAGTAACGATTCAGTTTCATGAAGATCTCTTTGATGATGCTTTTTTAAGACGCAGTATCATGAAACCCTTAAAAGATCTTTTTGATCGGTCAGTACACGGAATCCTGTTTTCGAAGGAAACTACACTTCAATTACAACCACGCCTTTTTAAGGTATCCAAACTCGATGGTATTGATTATTTTATGGAGTTGTTATCCATTCTGTTTGATTTGGCCAACTCCCGCAATCAGCGACTGCTCTCTACCTCGACCATTCATCTTGAAAATTTTGAGAACAGTGAAAAAATAAAAATACTCTACGAATTTGTACAAGAGAATTATGCCTCCAAGATTACCTTGGGTCAGGTATCCGACTTGTTGAATATGAGCAATGTTTCGTTTAATAGGTTTATAAAAAAGCGCACTGGAAAGACCTTTGTAGAGTACTTGAACGATGTGAGAATTGGATATGCTTCTCGTTGGCTGATCGAAAAAGATCTTAGTATTTCTGAAATTGCATTTATCTGTGGCTTTAATAGCATCGCGAATTTTAACCGGGTGTTTCGAAAAAGCAAGGGTCGTACCCCAACCCGTTATAGAGAGGATTTTTCCGGAATAAAGCGGGTTTTATAATTAGTTGTAATGAAAGGTGAAACGGTATTTCAACTAGAGTCCTATCTCGATTCGGAGGAATATTTTCATCTTTCTAAAAACAAAATTTCCCAAAAAACGAAGATTGAATACCACCGTCACAATTATTTTGAGCTTTTTTGGGTGATCGATGGGGCCTGCATTCATTGCTTAAATGGCCAACGCGTAACTTTAAAGGCGGGAGATCTCGTTTTTATGCGAACGGATGACACGCATTCCTTTGAATTTAAATCGTCCAAGGAGTATCTTTTGATTTATAACCTTGCTTTTTTTTCCAAAGATATCGCATGGTTGAAACAACGTTATTTCCCCGATATAAATCGTTTTTTTTGGTCCGTAGGTCTGCATCCTACCATACATCGCTTAAATAAGATACACTTAAAAAACCTTTCCGACCAAGCCGACCAGTTTTTGGATGCACCGCGTACGTTGTTCTTTTTGGATCGCTTATTGCTCTATGTTTTTGAAATACTATATTTCACCAACATTTCTGAGGACACCGCGCCGTATTGGTTGCAATACGCAGTGAAATTATTCGGTTCGGGAGCGACTGAAAATGGTTATAAAGAAGGAGCGGCAGGTTTTTTGAAAATTTGTGAAAGATCAAATGCGCATGTCAATCGAACGATTCGAAAACACTATGGGGCGAATCTCACCCAATTCGTAAATCGTTTGCGCATTACGCGGGCAAAAGAAATTTTGTCAACTACGAATAAGAGTGTAAAAGAGATTTCATATGAACTGGGTTTTAATGATGTAAACTACTTTCATAAATTGTTCAAAGCTTCTTATGGAATGAGTCCGAATGTATTTCGAAAAAAGAATACCCTGGTTTTTTAGGAATGTTGCAATAGACCTATAAATGTGTGCTGTACTACATATATCGGTACGTAGGTGTCATTGAAGGGCCTTTATCTTTGTCCAGTATAATTTAAAATCAAGAATATGGCGACCGCAGCGCAAGAACACAAGTTATCTACCCAGGAAAAACAGTTTTATATAGAAAATGGTTATTTGTTGACTGGCCGACCCCTATTTGAAAAGAAAAAGTTTGATACGCTCTACGATATCTTTGAAGAGCATTTGAATAATAAGGGTGCGTTGGGAGCGGATCAATTGGATGTGCCCCATTTTAGAGATGAACGTTTGTTCGATTATTTAATGGCCGATGAAGTACTGGGTGTTGTTGAAAGTTTAATAGGTCCTAATATTGGACTTTGGAGTAGTCATTTCATCTGTAAGGAGCCAAAAATAGGCAAGCGTACTCCTTGGCACGAAGACAGTGCGTATTGGGAAGGGCGGTTCGATAGTTTTGATAAAGTAGTGACCGTTTGGTTGGCAATAGATCCCTCTTTCAAAGAGAACGGGTGTATGGGAGTAGTGCCCGGAACCCATAAAAACGGATTCTCGGAATACGGCGACATCGACGGTAGTACCGCAACCTTTGATACGGAAATAAAGACCGAGGTAAAAGACGAAGATGTGGTTTGGTTCGAATTGGAGCAAGGGCACTATTCATTGCACGATTCACGAATCATTCACGGAGCGAATGCAAACGATAGTATGCACCGCAGAACGGGTTATACAATGCGTTATTTTAGTACAGACCTTATTTTGAACCAGGACCACCCTGGCAATAAGACGCATAAAATATACCATTGTCGAGGAGCAAATACCGGTAACAACCCATTAATTTATTTGTAAGTTCCCCCTATCCAAGCCGGTCGTAGATCGGCTTTTTTTCTTTTCATATAAGGAGGGAACAAGATGGCGGTAAACTATTTCTGGTCCGGTTCATGAGGTACTAAAAAAATAAAATTGATTTTATTGAAAGCCTGTCTGGATCTCTTTTGGACAGGTGTCAATACCTCTTCGTCTTGCTTGTGTAGCAAAAATGATAAAAAAATGGTCATTTTTGACAAATTCCGTTTGCTGTGTTTTATATGAAGTATGCTGGGTAAGTCAAATATGCTTAAAACCCAATGAACAATAGGGTTGATGATCGTTTGCAAGGGTATATTTCAACAGATTTGTACGTCGCATTTCACATAAAAAATGTAACTTATCCTCGCAAACCAATCAAACGCAAACTATGCAAATAAAAGAATCGTCCGAGGTATATGATGTAATAATTGTAGGCTCGGGAGCTGGTGGCGGAATGGCTACCAAACAATTGGCAGACGCAGGATTCAATGTTGCGGTTGTTGAGGCAGGGCCTTTCTTTGACCCGGCCGATCCCAAAACCATGACACAATTAAAATGGCCCTATGAATCTCCTAGAAGAGGTGCTGGTACCACTCGTGTCTTTGGCGAATGGGATATGGCCTATGGAGGATGGGAAATAGAAGGGGAACCTTATACACATGCAGAAGGCACCAAATTCGATTGGTTTCGTTCCCATATGCTTGGGGGGCGTACCAACCACTGGGGACGCATCTCTTTGCGTTTCGGGCCAAAAGATTTTAAAGGAAAGACACGGGATGGCCACGGTGACGATTGGCCCATTGGTTATGAAGATGTAAAACCTTATTACGATAAGGTAGATAAGTTATTGGGTGTTTTTGGGACTAATGAAGGTCTTGAGAATGATCCAGATGGTTTTTTTCTGCCACCTCCCAAACCTCGATTGCACGAATTATTTTATATTGAAGGGGCAAAGAAAACGGGTATCCCGGTGATTCCCAGTAGAATGTCGATGTTGACCAAAAAAATCAATAATGACCGAGGCGTTTGTTTTTATTGTGGGCAGTGTTCACGCTCTTGTTCGGTGTATGCCGATTTTTCCTCAGGGAGCTGTTTGATATTCCCGGCGCAAAAGAGTGGCGGGCAGGTGAAGATATTTGTCAATTCGGTAGTTCGAGAAATTACTACAAATGAAGAAGGGAAGGCCACAGGGGTTTCTTATATCAGCAAAGATGATCGTAAAGAATACAAGTTAAAAGGGAAAATAGTGGTATTGGCCGCATCTGCCTGTAGTTCGGCTCGAATCTTATTAAATTCCAAAAGCAAACAACACCCGAACGGCCTGGGTAATAGCAGTGATATGGTAGGGAAATATTTGCATGACTCTACGGGAAGCAGCAGGGCAGGTTTTATCCCAGGTTTAATGAACCGCGATACATCATATAACGAAGATGGTGTTGGTGGTATGCATGTCTACTCGCCTTGGTGGGGAGACAACTCTAAACTAGATTTTCCAAGAGGGTACCATATCGAAGTCTGGGGTGGCATGGGAATGCCGAACTATGGTTTTGGTTGGAACCCGAACGAGTTCAATAAGTTTTTCAACTTGCCCATAGGTGGCTATGGCGACAGCTTGCGCGATGACGTTAAAAAATATTATGGTTCCGTTGTAGGTTTTGGTGGTCGTGGTGAAGGAATAGCACGTAAAGAAAATTACTGTGAAATCGATCCTACCACCGTGGATCAGTTTGGTGTACCGGTTCTTAAGTTTAACTACAAATGGTCCGATTTGGAAAAAAGGCAGGCCAAACACATGCAATCGACTTTTGAAGAGTTGATTTATAATATGGGAGGTACTCCCCTAGGTGATACCCCGACAAAGGAACAAGACTATGGTCTTTTGGCCCCGGGAAGAATCATTCACGAGGTGGGAACTACGAGAATGGGGAATGACCCAAAGACTTCGGTAACGAATAAATACCAACAGCTGCACGACGCCGATAATGTCTTTATCGTAGATGCGGGCCCTTTTGTGTCCCAAGCCGATAAAAACTGTACATGGACCATTTTGGCACTATCCTGGAGAGCCTCCGACTACATTATCGAACAACTAAAACAGCAAAACATTTAAGAATATGGACAGAAGAAAGAGTATACAAACGATTATTCTTGGTGCAGGTGCTGCTGGCCTGGCTTTTCATGGTTGCAAGACAGAAGAAGACTCCAAGGTGGGAGAAGAAATGATGCAGGCCGATGAGAAGTATTTTGGTAGGACACCCGAAGAATTGGAGTTGATAGAAAAATTGAACGAGGAGGAATTGTTCAACGCCCACGAAATGGAAACCATTGCCGTATTGAGTACGGTGATCCTTCCTCCAAAGGAACCGAATGGAGGTCCCATAGAGGCCAATGTTCCGGAGTTTATTGAGTTCATGGGGAAAGATATCCCCGAATTGCAAACGACGCTATTGGGCGGTTTAATGTGGCTAGACCATAAATGCAATACCGAATATGGGACGGAATTCAAAACAGCGACTTTGGAACAACAAAAAACTATTTTGGATACCATCGCGTTTGATGACCCGGAAGTTCCGTTAGATGAGCAGGCCCTTGAACTACAATTTTTTAGCCTTATGCGTGGTCTTACGGTTACAGGCTACTATACCTCTAAAATGGGTATTGCCGATTTGGGGTACAAGGGTAATATGCCCAATGTCTGGGATGGGGTTCCCGAAGCGGTACTTGCAAAACACGGCATGGCCTATGATCCGGAATGGGTGGCGAAATGTGTGGATCAAAGTAAACGCGGTGTTATTGCCGAGTGGGACGAGAATGGAAATTTACTAACCTAGTTCAGTATTGAAATACTTGAAAAATGAAGAACACTCTTTTAGCGGTATGCGCCATCATGGTAGCCTCCATAACCTTCTCCCAAGAAGTGGGCTTGCAACTGTATAGCCTACGAAACCAATTCGCCGAAGATGTACCCGGCACCTTGAAGACCATTAGCGAATGGGGTATAACCAAAATAGAAGGCGGTGGTACCTATGGTCTTCCCATGGCGGAATACCAAAAAATGTTGGCAGATAACAAGCTCGAGATGGTGAGCGTAGGTGCCAGTTTTGAGGAATTGGAGAAAAACCCCCAAAAAGTAATTGAGAATGCGAAAGCCTTTGGAGCCGAATATGTAATGTGTGCCTGGGTACCCCATGAAGACAATATATGGGGATTGGAAGAAACCAAACACGCTACCAAGGTGTTTAACCAAGCGGGGAAACTATTAAAGGAAAACGGACTCGTACTAGCGTATCATCCGCATGGGTATGAATTCAGGCCCTGGGAAGATGGTACGCTGTTCGATTACATGGTTCAGAATTCGGTAGACTTCACCTTTGAACTAGATGTCTATTGGGCGCATCATGGAGGTGCCGATCCATTGGCCTTAATGAAAAAATACCCCACCAAGTTCACCTTGATGCATCTAAAGGATTTACAACACGGTATCAAAGGAAACGATACCGGACATGAAGATGTTGAGACGAATGTGGTATTGGGGCAAGGGCAAATAGACATTGCGGGTACAGTCACGGAAGCCGAAAAACTGGGAATTGAATATATGTTTATTGAGGATGAATCCAGTAACGTTGTACAGCAGGTACCGCAGAGCCTGCAGTTTCTGAAGCAACTTAAGGAACCAAAGATCGGAATACAGCTCTACAGTCTTCGCAACCAATTTCCAAAAGATGTGCCCGGAACCTTTGCTAAAATCAAGGAATGGGGAATTAGATATTTAGAAGATGGAAACGATGGCACTTATGGGTATCCGATGGACGAATACAAGGCCATGCTGAAAGCCAATGATTTACAAATGGTGAGTGTGAGCGCCCCTTTTGAGGAGTTGAGGGACTCTCCCGAAACTGTTTTGGCCCGCGCAAAAAACTACGATGCAAAATATGTGGTTTGTTTCTGGATTCCACACAACGGAACCGATTTTACCTTAAAAGACACCCGAAAAGCATTGGCGGTGTTTAACAAGGCCGGGGAAGTGCTTAAAAGTGGCGGAGTTGAATTGCTGTATCATCCGCATGGCTATGAGTTTAAACCACATGAGGATACGACCTTAATGGAGTATATGATCAGGAATTCGGCTAATTTTAATTTTGAAATGGATGTGTATTGGTTTGCACTGCCCGGTGAGGACCCGGTCGCTTGGTTGCAAAAGTACCCCAATGAGTTTAAACTAATGCATTTGAAAGATTGTGAAAAAGGGGTAGGGGTAAACCATACAGGCGCGTCGGATGTAGAAAACAATGTGGTTTTGGGAACGGGACAGGTAAATATTGCCGAGGTGTTTGCCGAAGCCAAAAAAATGGGGCTAGAATTTCTGTTTATTGAAGATGAATCTTCTAGGGTCGTAGATCAGGTACCCAATAGCCTTCTATTTCTTAAAGGTTTGGAATAAGGTGTTTCTGATCTTAAAAATTTTATAAAAGCGCTTCCCGAATCATACGGAAGCGCTTTTAATTTTAATTGTGTTGCTTAAATCGAGTTCAAATGATTAAAAAAAGTTTCATAGTAGTTTGTGCCGTACGCTTGCTTACCGGTTGCGGAGCGGAGAACAAGCCGGTCATTAAAAGTAATGAAGAACCATTGCCCAATATCATTTGGCTGGTGGCCGAAGACCAATCGCCCGAATGGTTTCCGATGTATGGTGATACTACGATGGCGCTTCCTAATCTTGAAATGCTATCGGCAGATGGGGTTGTTTTTGAAAATGCGTATTCGCCCGCACCGGTTTGTGCACCTGCCAGAAGTTCAATTATTACCGGGATGTACCCGACCAGTTTGGGCACGCACAATATGCGAACCCATGCCCCTTGGAAAGAGGGCAAAAATGAACCAAGTATTGGTATAGCCAGTTACTCACCAGTTGTGCCGGAAGGTGTAAAAATGTTTACGGAGTATTTGCGAAAGAAAGGGTATTACTGCGCCAATGGCCCCAAAGAGGATTACAATTTTGAAAAAACGGCCGCCGCTTGGGATGAAAGCGGCAAGGAGCGCCACTGGCGAAAACGAGCAGAAGGTCAGCCTTTTTTTACGGTTTTTAATTTTTCGGTATGTCATGAATCCCAAATATGGAATAGAGGAAAAGATTCCCTTTTTGTAGCTCCTGAAAATGTGATGATACCACCATACTTCCCCGACAATGAT
Source organism: uncultured Flavobacteriaceae bacterium (assembly GCA_938010765.1). Lineage (GTDB taxonomy): Bacteria > Bacteroidota > Bacteroidia > Flavobacteriales > Flavobacteriaceae > Pelagihabitans. The sequence continues at coordinate 24,829 of CALLVX010000026.1, forward strand.
ACCATTCGCCATGATTTGGCAGTAAACTACAGCAATCTAAAACGTCTTGATAACCAATTGGGTACAGTGTTGAAAGAACTAAAAGAAGACGGGCTCTATGAGAATAGCATTATTTTTTTCTACGGCGATCATGGTGGTCCCTTTCCTCGTTACAAACGGGCGCTTTATGAAACTGGTACCAAAGTACCTATGGTTATCAAATTTGCCAACAATGAAAGGGGAGGCCAGCAAGACGATCGTTTGATCAGCTTTATCGATTTGGCTCCCACTGTGCTCTCATTGGCTTCCATTGAACCTCCAAAGGTAATGCAGGGGGTCGCTCAGTTCGGAAAGTTCGAGGCAGCCAAGAAACCTGTATATACCTTTCACTCGTCCGATCGTTTTGACGAAGTCTATGACCGTCTACGTGCCGTGCGTGGCAGTCGCTACAAATATATTCGGAGTTTTGATACTACCAAGCCCCATGCACTACCAGTTTCGTATCGAGAACAGATGCCTATGATGCGCAATCTTCGTATGTTGTTCAAAGAAGGGAAACTAAACCCAGTGCAGGCAAATTGGTTGCAAGCTCCAAAACCCCGGGAAGAATTATACGATCTAGCGAAAGATCCGTTCGAATTGGAAAACCTTGCAGAACGACCCGAATTGCAAGATACGTTACAGTCGTATCGAAATGTACTGAATGATTGGATGAACGAAACAAATGATTTAGGGGGCATCTCAGAAAAGGAACTGATGATCGGTTGGTTGCCGAACGGAGAACAACCAGCGCTTCCTGCTTTGGAATTGGAGGAAAAAGAGGAAGGAATCAACCTGTATTGCAAAAAAACGGATGCGACCATTGTTTGGAAACAACCGAAAGATTCTATATGGACTATCTTCCACAAACCGCTTCCCAAAAACATCAGTTTCGAAGCAAAGGCCGAACGAATTGGCTACCGAGATAGTGCCGTCCTGACCTATGGTAGTGAGTAGCCGTTAAATTTTGGTTTTCAGTCATTGGTTTGCGCAACTCTTTGAAGCACTCCCTTCCAAAATGTATTGAAACTGCTTTTTGGATTCGAACAAAGATATACGGTAGTACCGTACTCGCGAGCGTGTATATTGGTGACTTCTCCAATAATCTCTACCTTCTGAAATAAGGCGGCAACGTCTTCTCCAAGTTCGTCGTTAATGTATATAAAATGCGTGATTTCTGGTTGAAACTCCCCAGGTACCCAATAGGCAAAACTTTCATTGAAACTTAGGGGCTCGGGTAGTTTGTATTTTTTACCAATTACAGCTACTGCACCAGCTTGCCCATAGTTTTCGCAATAAATAGCACCCCTTGTTTTATCAGGAATTCGGGAATAGGCTTTAGCTGTTATCGAGACTAATTCTTCCCAACCCAGCTGATCGGCATAGTCTTGTGGCAAGGAGTGGATACTACCATCCTCGAACCTTCTTCCTAGCAGCAAACCATGATTATCTTCTAGCTTCTTAAAATACTCGATCATCCCGTCTTGGCCATATACCGGAATTCCAAAAGGGAGTATGGGAAACGTCAGCGATACGAACACCACTGGCAGTACCCAACGAACCCAGTTGTTGGTTAGGTACTTCTCAATTGCAACAGCACCACCCGAAATAAGAACAGGAATGACACCGATGGTATAATAGCTTTTTCCCCTTAACAGAAGTAATACTACTACTACGAGCAAAGCACTAATGGCAATGTAGCGATATGTTTTTTGGGTAAACAGATATGCAAGTCCGGCCAGCATCACGATACTGGCAACAAATGGCATCGTAAGTTGATCGAGAAGAAACAATCCTCGGTCTACATTTACCAACTGCTGCGCTTCCAGTTCTGTCATATGATTAATTATGGGAAGTCCCCTTTTTAGCTGCCATATAAGGTTGGGGGAGAAAACTAGCAATCCCAGGCCCAAACCTCCATAGAACTCCTTTTTGGAAAAAACAACCCGATGTACTGAAAATGAAATGGCTGCGAGGAGGGCAAGTAGGAGCAAGGCGACTAAGTATTTATTCAAGAGTGCTACCCCAAACAGCGCGCCGATGACCAGCAAATAGTTACTCTTTTGCGAATTCACATATTTAATTACATAATAAAATAGCAATGTCCAAAGGAACAGGTCTATATGCACTGGTTGAAATAAATGAAATGCCCGTAGGCTTACCGGCATGATGATCAATAGAATTGCGGTAAGTACTTGGGCGTACGCTTTACCTCCTAGTTTCTTGGCGATCAAAGCTCCCAGCCAAACCAACGCGCCGCTTAATACGGCCGGAAACAGTTTGACCGCAAAAAGCGAAAAACCAAACAATGATTGCATCAGTGCGGCAATCCATCCAATCAAAGGAGGAACGGTGGCATATCCAAAATCGGGATGCAGTCCTAAGGCAAAATACAGGAGTTCGTCCCTGTGATATTCTAGCTTTCCAAAGAAGAGTAGGTGAAGTGCAACATTGGCCACGGCAAGAACACCAATAAACAGCGAAGTGGCTCCTATTTTTTTGTTAATGGGCATTGGCGATTTCGTCGTTTCTGAGATTGCACACGGTTTAGGCGCATCAATCAGACGATTTACGAGCATTATTGTTACAATGGGAAAAAAATGCGTACATTCTTATCTGATTTTGCGAACTTCTTTTAAAAATAGCACATCGTCATAAGATGCGTAACGGGTAAAATCGGATACGACCATATGTCCCGGGTACGGTGCATAATGATGTGCCGGACTATCGTTGCGCCATACGAGTGCATAACAGATTCCACTCTGGGCGATGGCGGGATGCAATACCTTGGTAAACCAGTTTTTCTTATTTATTTTCTCAAGGCCTGTCTCTGTCAATGCGAAGGGCATGTTTTTCTCTTTGGCAATATGTTGCAATAGCCGCAAATCTTTTTTTAGGTGTTTTTTAAAAAGGGCCGTTGTAAAATGTTGGTAAATATCGATTCCCAACATATCTACATAGGCATCCCCTGGGTAGTATTTTAAAAAATCATTTTTTCGAAGCAAAAGATTGGGGGAATAACAGTACATCAGATTGTGCACTTTCAATTTTGTTGTCAATAGCTGAAAGGTCTCTTGCCAGAGACGAATAAACTCTTGGGGGCTACAATGGCCTTTACCCCACCAGAACCAGCCTCCGTTCATCTCATGAAAGGGCCTAAAAATAATAGGTATACGTTTTCCTTTCTTGTCTTTTAGACTTCTCAGGAAGTCGGCCAAATTCATAAGCCAATTGCGGTATTCCAAGGAAAGCGATCCATTTTTAAAAAGGGCTGAGACGGCCGGGGTGGTATCCCAGGCGTTTTTCTTTGAAACGGGATTATCGGGATGCCAACTAAGGGTAACAATTCCTCCTTTGGCATGCGTTTTTCGAATCAATTTCCGCATGATTTTAAACGAAACCGAGTCGATACTGTGGCTGCTTCCTTTTTCTATATTTCCAATTTCAAAGCCAATTACCGCCGGGTGATCTCCGCAAGTACTTTTTACGTCGCTTTTGCTCTGCCCTCCCTTGTTTTTCCAACCTATACCGTAGGTGAGCGCTTCTTGATGGCCAAAGGCGTATCCTGTTTTTGCAATTTTGGGCAAACGTTCGAGTAGGGTTTGCACCCTTTTATGGGCTTTTGGGTCAGAGGCAATCTGTTTCTGTTGCATTAGTCGACTCGTTTGAATTGTAACAAACGTACTTCAATGGCTTCTTTTCCTGAAAATGCCAAGGCTTTCAAGGTCATGGGATGCCTACCTTTATTCAACGGCATGGTACCCATTGGGAACGCCTTAAACACTTTTACATAGGATTCTATTCTTGGTGCCCGGTCATTTTCCGCCCCGATCAGCGGCGGGTCATGGGGTTCTCTTAGCCGCGTGCCCAACATGCTTTTTCCATGGGTCAAGAAAATACCCACACCGGCATTTTTAGCTTTACAGGTATAGTACAGTGTTACTTCGAAATTCCCTTTTTCCAATACTTCAACGTCCCAGCTGATAGAATCTTTTTCGCTTTTCCAATTGGTGAAGTAGCTATCATTTGGCCATCGATTGCTTCGCGTTATGTTTCCGTAAGGCATACCATCACGTGCTGGCAATTGGGTGTAGATGGCGTCAGCATATCCAAGAGTAAATGCCCTGGTATCCGTTTCTGGGGACAGGGGATCCATACCGGCAAGCCAGGCCATTTTTGCCCGCTTCAAAGAATCGGCCATTTGCGGCACCAATTCGGTAACATCGGTTCGTTGGCTACGTTCTTTGAAAATATCGTACAAGCGATCATTGTGATCTAACCTATAATTTTGGGAACGCACGCTGGTTTTTCCGTTCCAATGGTTGAAAAGAAGGCGAGAGGGCCACTTTTTAGCAGTTCCGTTAATTAATGGACGCAGACTTTTCCCGTCTATGGGATTGTTGGTTTCTGGATTCAACTCGGCCAGTTTGGACAAAGTGGGCAATAGATCGATCGAGGATGCGATTTGAGAAACGCTCTTTCCTGCCGGTATAACGCCTTTCCATTGGATAAAAAACGGACTTCGAACCCCACCTTCATCAGTAGCGCCTTTTTTACCGCGCATACCACCATTGTATCGCCAGCTGTTAGGACCGTTGTCAGAAAGAAATACAACCATGGTGTTTTCTTCCAAAGCCAACTCTTTTAGTTTGTCTATGATACGCCCAACATTGGTATCAATGTTTTCTACCATGGCCAGGGCGGCCTTGGTAAAATGGAGATTCTTTTCTTCTTCCCCATGATAAGTATTTTGCAAGTCGACGTCTTTAAAGCGATTCCAATATTCGTCAGGCACTTGCATAGGACTATGCGGCGTATTGTAAGGCAGGTACAAAAAGAAAGGTTCTTCTTGGTGCTGGGCAATAAAGGCCAATCCCTTATCCGTCAAGTCATCCGGCAGAAAGCCCTTTCCCTTCACAATGCGACCATTGTGTTCGAGCATTGGGCTAAAATAATTGCCCCAATGCCCCGAGGCAAAACCATAAAAATCATCGAAACCTCTTGAATTTGGATGGTATGGAGGTTGCATTCCACTATGCCATTTGCCATAGGCCGCAGTATGGTATCCTTCCTTTTTAAGAATATCTGCCAAGGTGGTTTCATTAGTATTAATACGCTCTCCGCCCGAGGAAGTTCCATAGACACCCGTGCGAAGAAAGTAACGCCCTGTCAATAGCTCTGCCCTGGTAGGAGAACAAACGGGTTGCACATAGAAGTTTTCAAAAGAGACCCCGTTTTCCGCAAGTGCATCAATATTGGGGGTTTGTAAATTCTTATTGCCGTTTCTGCTCAGATCTCCCCAGCCCTGGTCGTCGGTAACGATTAAAACGATATTGGGGCGATGCTCTTTTTCAATGGTTTCAAGAATAGGTTTTTCTGAATTCTCTTTGCAAGCATACCCCCCTAGTAAAAGCAATAATAGGGCACAAAAAGGAGAATGCAATTTAATCATGAAGTTTATATTTCAATTTCTTCTTGGGAAAACTCGAAGCCGCCATTTTTGATGAGCTCGGCAAACCAATGTGCCGACCTTTTAGGGGTTCGTTCCAATGTATCATAGTCAACATAATGAATTCCAAAACGTTTTGAATACCCCAAGGCCCATTCGAAATTATCCATGAACGACCATACGAAATACCCCTTTAGGTTGACACCATTCTTAATTGCCTTGTGGCAGGCGGCCAAATAACTTTCGATGTATTCTTGGCGCACGGTATCGTTCACCTGTCCATTTTCCAATTGATCATTCAAAGCACAACCATTCTCTGTGATATAAAGTGGTGGATTATCGTACCGATTGCTGATCCATTCGATCAACTTTCGGCAGCCCCAGGGTAAAATGGCCCAATTCATGGTAGTTAATTTCCAAGAAGGATCTGCGGTAAGTTGTACATACTGATCCTCGAAAATACCGCCATTGCCATACACTTCATTTTCTACATCGGCATTCGTATCTACATCAGAGGCATATAGCCCTGTGTAATGGTTCAAACCGAAGAAATCAGACGAACCTTTGATCATTGCGATATCTTCTTTGGTGAATTTTGGCAAACGATCCCCAATGCGATCTTTCATTACCTGCGGATAATCGCCAAAGTAGATGGGGTCTGCAAACCAGCCGATAAAAAACTCTAAGGATCGTTCCGCAGCCTCCTTATCGGCTTTGGAATCTGTCAAAGGCTCCCGCCAGTCACAGTTGTTGGTAATACCTATTTGCCCATTTTGAGTAGGTTGGTATTCGGATCTGTAGAGTTGTACCGCCTTTCCATGCGCCCTTAATAACTGGTGGGCGACCAGATAAGGCTCGCTTTTCGACTTTCTTCCAGGGGCGAAGACACCTTGGTTATATCCTAAAATAGCAACTACCCAGGGCTCATTTAAGGTTATCCAATGTTTAACCCGATTACCGAAATGTTCAAAACAGATACCGGCGTACTTTGTGAACGAATCGGCAATTTCCGGGTTTAACCAACCATCTTTTTCTGTATGTAAGGCCAAAGGTAAATCCCAATGATACAAAGTGACCCATGGGGTAATATCATGTTTTAAAAGTTCATCGATGAGGTTGCTGTAAAATTCGATGCCCCTTAAATTAACCTCCCCTTGACCATCTGGTTGTATACGGCTCCATGAAATGGAAAAACGATAAGCTTTAAGACCCATGTCGGCCATTAGTTGTACATCTGCCTTATATCTATGGTAATGGTCGCAAGCAATATCGGCATTCTCGTTATTTTCGGTTCTACCGGGGGTATGTGCATGCGCATCCCAAATACTCCAAGCACGGCCGTCTTCAAGGGCAGCACCTTCTATTTGATGACTTGAGGTTGCAGAACCCCAGATAAAGTCAGCAGGGAATTTCAACATGGTCTATGTGCGTTTAGATTTTAATTAAAAAGACATAAAAGTCATTAAAATTATGCACAAAGCCTATCAAAATACTAACAAATTCAAAGACAAATTTGAAAGGATCGGGATTTACTCAACAAAAAAATATGACTATATTACAGTATTAAATCAAACTAGTACCAATGACAATCTATCGCTGGCTAAAACCATTGTGTTTGGTCTATGCAGTGCTATTCTGTATTCTAGCCTGTTCAAAAAAAGAAGACCTTACAAACTATACCCTTGAAGGGAGTTTAAAAAAATGGCAACCGCTAACGCTTACTTTTGAAGGCCCACAGGCGACTGAGAACGACAGTCTTAATCCGTTTTTAGATTACAGCTTACTAGCGCATTTCTACAACGAAAATGACACCATTCCGGTTCATGGGTATTTTGCCGCAGATGGCGATGCAGCCAATACGTCTGCCGTTTCCGGGAATAAATGGCAAGTGAAATTTGCCCCGCCGGCTATTGGTTCATGGAAATTCGAGGCACAGTTTTTACAAGGAAAAGAGATTGCCGTTAGTGTAGGTAAAGCCTTTACCAAGTCTAATTCTTTGTGGAAAACCAGTGGTGATTTTGAAGTGGCTCCTGTTGATTCGTTGGCCCCCGGTTTTTATAGAACCGGGAAGATTGCCTATGTCGGAAAACACTATTTAGAGGAATCTGAGACAGGAATCCCGTTTCTAAAGAATGGGGTAGGAAGCCCAGAGAATTTTTTAGGTTATTTTGAATTTGATGGCACATTTGACAATGGGGGAGTACCAACTCCAACGCTGAACAAAGGGTTGCACGAATATTCTAGCCATAAGAAGGATTGGAAATGGAATGACCCCACTTGGAACAATAGGGAGGGAAAATCATTGATAGGCGCACTGAATTATATGGCCAAAAAGAAGATGAACAGCCTGTACTTTTTAGTGATGAATGTGAAGGGCGATGGTGATGATGTTTGGCCTTGGATAGCTCCCGAAATCCGAACACGATACGATATTAGTAAATTGGCGCAGTGGGAAATAGTTTTTACCCATATGGATCGGCTTGGGATTGCTATGAATATGTTTACCCAGGAAACAGAGAACGATACGCTATTGAACAATGGCGAATTGGGGGTTGAAAGAAAGTTGTTTTATAAAGAACTAGTAGCACGTTTTGGACATCACTTAGGTGTTGTTTGGAACTTGGGAGAGGAAACCAATCGCAGTGCGGAGCAATTAAAACAATATGCTTCCTATATTCGGCAAATAGATCCATATACACATCCGATTGCGGTGCATAATCATGTAAGGGTGACTGGAAAACGAATGGAAGGAAGGCCTCTGGATCCTATAAAAGAAACTTTTCGACCTATGTTGGGATATCGCGATTTTGAAATACCGTCGCTACAGATGTTCGACACTTCCGAGGTGCATACCGAAATTCAGAAATGGCGCGATCTTTCTGCAAAAAAGAAGCGGCCATGGGTAGTGTACTTAGATGAAATAGGTCATTGGGATATTGGAGTTACCACAGATACCGTTACCAATAATAATTACGATATGGTGATGAGAAGCAGCCTCTGGGGAAGTCTTATGAGTGGGGGTGCCGGAACCTCTTGGTATTTTGGTGGGCTCGATACTGCCAACAATGACATGGCTGCTGAAGATTTTAGGACAAGAGATCAATGGTGGACGATCAGTAATCATGCACGTTCGTTTTTTCATGATCATTTACCCTTTTGGGAAATGCAGGGGCACGATGAATTGTTAAGTAATAAAAAGGCCTTTTGTTTTGCGAAAAAAAATGAAATCTATGTGGTGTATCTGCCAAAAGGGGAATCAACGGACCTCGAAATAGGGAACGGGGCATTTATCATCGCATTTTTTGACCCCAAAGGGGGAGGAAAGTTATACGATATGCTAAACAGCGGATGGGAAGTAAGCAAACCTAATAGTGTTACACTCTCTGCATTAGATGGCAAAGATACCATGGATTGGGTTATTGTAATTAAGAAAAAGTAGTTCACCACGTCTTAATTTGAATGGTCTAAGGGCCATTTTTTACTTTTTTATCCTTCCGTAGCTATGCTATACAACTCAAAAAAGGTTATAAATGGTCTAAAAAAATGACTAATTTTCGCTTAAACGTAAAAGTTTAAACCACTTCATGGTACTTTTGGATTAAAGGGTATTTCTGACCTATCAAAAAATAAATTAAAAACATATAATGAGTAAGATTTTCTTTTTTTTAGTGGGTTGTATTGTAATTTCCTGTAAAGAAAACCCCTCGACAAAAACAAGTTCGCATGCGCCGGGAGAAGAACAGTTAGAAGTCTTGGATACCCTTGAAATTATTTCGAAACCCCCAAAAAAAATCTTTAAGACCTTTGATAATCTAGCCGATACTACTTTTGTGCGTTTGGCTGACTTCAGTGATGGCTTCTCATACGATCTGCGTTATGCGACGAGCAATAATTTCTTAAAGGAACAGGTATATGATTGTGCTGAATGCTATACAAGGGTAAAAACGGCAAAGGTGCTGATAGCGGCAAACAATACGTTTAAAGAAAAGGGGTTTCGAATCAAGTTTTTTGATTGTTACCGCCCCAATTCGGTGCAGTATAAGATGTGGAAGATCGTTCCCAATCCGCAATATGTGGCGAACCCGAAAAAGGGATCTATCCATAACAAAGGGGGAGCGGTAGATATTACTTTGGAGACTTTGGATGGGGAAGAGCTCGACATGGGAACCGATTTTGATTTTTTTGGAAAAAGGGCCTATCATGATATGACCGAACTTCCAAAGGAAATCTTGGACAATCGTATCTTGTTAAAAGAGACGATGGAAAAACATGGATTTTGGTCGGTACGTACCGAATGGTGGCACTACAATTATGGAAAAGCCTCTAACGAAAAAGTCGCAAATTTTAAATGGCCTTGTAACGAGGAGTAGCTTATTTGCTGCGAATTTCCAAGATGTGATGGCACACAAAAATAGATTTTTCCCAAGGCAAGGAAAATTCATGAAGCCACTAGATTGTATACCGTAATGCTAATTTTAAAGAACTGGTAAATGAAGATACCTATACTTGTTTCGTTTATTCTTACGCTGGCTGTATCAGGGATTGGCATCTCTCAGGATGCGGTTATTCCGCTGTGGCCCAAAGACAAGATCCCGAATAGAATCAACACCAGCGAACAAGAAATTCGGAAAACAGGCGATATCTTGATCGTTTCAAAAGTACAAGAACCCGGTATAGAAGTGTATTTGCCATCGAAATCGAATGCAACAGGCGAAGCAATGCTTATTTTTCCTGGAGGTGGCTATGGAATTCTGGCATATGACTGGGAAGGCAGTGATATTGCCAAATTTTTAAACGGAAAAGGAATTGCCGGTATTGTTGTGAAGTATCGCCTTCCTTCGGATAATTCACAGAAAGAAAAACAATATGTGCCTTTGATAGACGCGCAAAGAGCGCTCCGAGTAGTGCGGGGAATGGCAAAGGAATTCAATATAAACCCAGATAGAATCGGGATTATTGGTTTTTCGGCGGGGGGGCACCTTGCCGCGTCTTTGGGAACCCATTACAACGATACTCTATATGAGGCGCAAGATACCTATGATCGGTTAAGCGCCAAACCCGATTTTATGGCCTTGGGCTATCCCGTAATAACTTTCGGGGAGCCGAGTACGCATATGGGATCCCAGGTTAATTTGATAGGTGAAGAACCAAACGCGGACCTGGTCACTTATTTTTCGATCGAAAAACAGGTAACCGAAGATACCCCTCCGACGTTTTTATTTCATGCGACCGATGATGAGGCCGTACCGGTTGAAAATAGCTTACTCTTTTATAAGGCCCTAAAATCGAAAGGTGTTTCAGCTACAATGCATATTTATCCTGAAGGTGGCCATGGGTTTTCACTCGCCACCAAAAACACTTACTTAAGAGGATGGACCGAGCGTATGTTCGAGTGGATCAACAGTTTAAAGTAGTATGGCACAGCCTAAAGGCAAATACGACGGTTTAACATAGAAATTGAGCATGCCATTTAGTTTTTATTTAATTTTAAAGTAAATCTTAGGGCATGGACGCGTTACAACTTTTTTTTAAAGAATCCCATCATCTCTCGCAGGGGGATTTGAGCTATCTCGTAGACCACTTTGAAGAAGTATCGGTAACTAAGGGAACGGTGCTTTTTGAACAGGGGTCGATGGTAGATGCCGTTTATTTTGTTGGAGAAGGAGTAATGCATCGCTATAACTATGTCGAAGAAGGTGAGAAAATAACGCTTGATTTACATGAAGGACCCTGCTTTTGCACCAATCTTGAAAGTTTTTTGGAAGGGAAAAAATCACAGGATTCCTGTGTAGCCCTTACAGATACCACGCTGTATGTACTTCAAAAAGAAAAATACAACACCCTTGTGAATACAAACGTGAAGTGGAGCAATTTTGCAAAAGATATCATCGTAGAGAACTTGATGAAGATGTTGGATCAGTTAAAAACTATTTCCAACAAATCGATCGAGCAAAGGTATCTTGATCTATTAAAAAACAACCCCTTAATTATCCAAAACGCTTCGATTGCGGTTATTGCCTCTTATTTGGGCACTTCTCGGGAAACACTACATCGTATTCGTAGAAAGAATATCCTCGTATAAAGGTGCTTCCTATTTTTTATTTCTTAAAATTTTGTTAGTGTGTCATTTGACACATTTGTTGGTTATAAAATTCAAGAACTTTCATCTTGAAAAAGACATACAGTCTTTGAGATTTCAACTATTAAAACCAGCACTATGAGAACAGCATTTTTTGTGGGGAGCTTTTTTTTATCGGTCGTACTAATGGGCCAGATGGCAAGTTCAGAGAAGAATTATACAAAAGAAATTGAATTGACCGCATCGGTCGAGGATACCTGGAATTTACTCTCAGATGTTTCGAAGTGGAAGCAATGGGACAGTCATATCATAGATGCACGCCTAAAAGGGGCGTTTATTGATAAAGCACAAGGCAGCTTGGTGACCAACAATGCCAAAGTGGTAAACTTTTATATCATTGATTGGGAAGAAAAGAAGAGCTATACCCTACGTCACAAACTATCGTCGGGTACCCTTTACTTAAAACGTTCTGTGGAAGCTACCGATACCGGAAGTAAAATCATGGTCGGGGTATGGTGCAGTGGTCTTTCAAAGAAAAATTTCAAAAAGTATATGGGTACGGATTATGCTGTGGTGCTCGAAAAAGAATTACAAAGTGTAAAAGAACTACTTGAGAACTAGTGGCTCTTAAAATAAAAAGGCGCTTTGTAGCTACAAAGCGCCTTTTTTTATGATTGGTCTAATAGCTTAAAACCGGCTTAAAATTTTATTTTTTCATTTTTATCCCAAAGCCCCCAATAGGCTCCCACGTCACCCTCATCCCCGGTTTTCCATGATTCGTCGAAAGAGGAAAAGTAAAAGATTTCTACCTTCTCTTTAGCACCCCATATTTGGGTGTTGATAAAATATTTCATCGCATTTTCCGCTGATGAAAAGGCACCTTTGAAACCGCCGCCTTCACTTGGCCACCCTGTTTCGGTAATGATTACTTTCTTTCCTTTTCCTGCGTCCTTGGCCTGTCCCAACATTGCCTGCATGTGATTGAGGGAATGTTCTATAGGACAGCCTTCCCAATAGGGATAGCAATTTGAGAGTACTACATCGCAAGCATCTGTAATTCTAGGGCGTTGAGAGAATTCATAGTACGCATCTACATACCCTACCGTTGTATTTGGCAGTGCCTCTTTAACTCGGTGAATATAGGCGAGCAATTGCTCTTCGCTTAAATCACCTCGATACATCACCTCGTTACCGACTGCGGCAATATCAACATTCCCTTCTTTCCCAAGTGTGATCAAACCTTCAATTTCCTGTTCATTTAATTCCAAGTCATCTCCCAACCAGGCACCTACCATGGTCTTTAAGCCATTCGCATTTGCAATTCTAGGAATATGTTCATTTCCTTCGATACACGAAAATGATCGTACCCATTTCGTAAAGGGCTTTATGATCTTGATTCTTCTTCGTACTTGTTCTTCGGTAATGATATCCCCTGGTCCTTGCCCATCTTCGTAGATGCTAAAACAAAGCCCATGCATTCCGTTTTCGAGTGTATCTCTCCACAGTTGTTCTAATTTCTCGTTGGGGTATTCCTTAAAATCTACTCCGGCATGGGTTGTATAGTTCGTATCCGGCAGTGAAAAATGATAGTCTTTTCGGTATGACATAGTTCGTTGTTCTCTTCTATTCCAAAATTGGAAGTTACATTATTCGTATTTGAAGTTTTCATCGGCATCCCATAGTCCCCAAGAGGTACCTGCCCAACCTTCTGAATGTATTTTCCAGGACTCGTCAAAGGAAGAGAAGTAAAACAGCTCAACCTTTTCCTTTTCTGCCCATTGTTGTATTTTTATGTAATATTTTTTCATATTCTCGCTTGAAGGTACGGCACCCTCCACTGGCTCGCCCTTGCTCGGCCATCCGGTCTCTGTAATCATAACCCTTTTGCCTGCAGCGGCGTCACTGGTTTTACGATACATTTCCTGCAGATAAAATCCAGCGGTACGGATATCGGAGCCTTCCCAGAAAGGGTAACAGTTTGCGAGAATAATGTCGCATTCGGCCGCTAAGGCGGGCCTGTTGATGAATTCATAATATGCATCGACATAACCCACGGGAATATAGTTGGCTTCTTTTTTAACCCGTCGTATGTAGTCGATGATGATAGTTTCGCTCAGTTCATCTCGGTAGAGCACTTCGTTCCCTACAGCAGCAATATCGACCAACCCTTCCTTGATCAGCTTGATCAGTGCACCGATTTCGAGTTCATTTTCTTCTGTTACGTTGCTTAGCCAGGCACCTATCATGGTATTGAAGCCCATTTCTTTTGCGATGGCCGGAATTTTTTCATGCCCATTGGTACAGGAGAAAACACGTATCCATTGCGTATGTGGTTTCAAAACCAATAACCGTTTTCGTATTTGCTCCTCGGTAATGGTATCTCCGGGACCCTGACCGGGTGTATAGGCGCTAAAACATAGGCCATGCATTCCAGCTTTGAATACAGTCGAAAATTCGTTTTGTAGTGCTTCTTGTGATATGGGAGCAAAATCAACCTTCGAAGTGAAAAATTCAGGATATTTTTCCTTTAATTCTTGCTCAGATAGGCCATCCATATTTATTTCGGAGAGCAATTTCATTTTTGCATAGCCAGCGGGTTTTTGTCCTTTTCTCTTTTCTAATGCCTCACGAATTTCACCTGCACGTTGTTCTGTTATATTGTAATCACGCATCACGATCATGGCAATGACAGTTCCTATAATTGGAATTCCTGAAAAAGCCAATCGTAAGCCTTCAACGGCACCTTCAGGTTGAACGGGGGTACCTGAATCAAAACCTACAGTGGTCATAATAACACCACTCAAGCCTCCCGCTATGGCAAAACCAAATTTTACCATCAGCCAATAAATAGCTCCAAACGTACCTTCCCTTCTAAGACCTGTATTCAGTTCATCCAAGTCAATAACATCTGCCGTCATAGACATCATCAATACGAAAAGACTTCCTATACCAAAGGAGAAAAAGGGCAAGGCAAATATGAACATATACGGCTTGCCTGGAATGAAGAGGAACCAAAGCATAACGTACCCAACAATGGATATGCCCTGTGATACAAGAAAAGCCTTCTTTTTACCCATTTTTTTCGACATTCTTGTAACGATAGGAATCACGAAAAAAGTAGTTCCCAGGGCTCCTAAGCATCCAAAAAGTGTGGGCCAAACTCCTGCGGCACCTGCGTCACCCTCGAATAGATGATACACAATGATAAAGAACGAGAACGATGCAATTGTCATAAAGGCATTGTAAACCAAGAAGGTGGCAATGCAGAGCTGTCTAAATGATTTCATAGTAAAGGCACTGGCAAAACCCGCCCCTATTTCTTTCAGGCTATTTCCGATGTATTTTATTTTTAGCGGCGAATAGTCTTCATTTAACGTTGATTCACTTTTAATGAATATACCGGGTACAATAGCACAGAGGGCAAAAATAACGCCTACCCAAACGGCAAGTGTTCGGGTAGCGACTTCTGCAGATTCAAACCACTCCGGATCATACATGATTATCCAAAACCAAGGAGCAATGACCCAAGCCCACTGACCGATCCACTGGGCAGTTGCCATAATACTGGTTCGCTCATGAAAATCATTGCTCATTTCGTACCCCATGGCTACATAGGGCACACTAAAAATGGTAATCCCCAAGTAAAATATAAAGGACCAAATCATAAAGTAGGTGAAATTATAATCAACTCCGGCTCCCTTATAAAGTTGCCACATCATAATAAATGCACCGCCCAAGACAATACCACCAAGAATCACATAAGGTCGTCGTCGTCCCCATCTAGATTTTGTATTATCCGATATATATCCCATTATAGGGTCGGTAAATGAATCGAACAACCTTGGAAAAAAGTAAATTACCCCCCACATCCAGCCCGGAAAACCTAAGTCTTGTACTAAAACTACCATGAAAATCCCCAATGCTGCAGGAAACATTTGGTTGGCAAGCATACCAATTCCGAAAGCAACTTTTTGGCCAAACGGAACTTTCTCTGTTGCAGCCATTTTTATATCAGACATAATTTAGGTTTTTAGTTGGTTACTAGTGGATGTACCACTTATTTCATGTGTATGGTATGCGTTTTCATTGATTATTTTAATGCGGGCGGCGCAAGTACTTCTTTGATTAATTGAGTTTGATCACCCTCATAGGTCTTGGTAATTGGATGCCCATTTCTGGTAAGTCCTTTAAAGGCTTCCTGATCTACTAAATCCCATATAGCGTATTTGGCCTGTCCATTTAGGGTAAACAGACCAAAATGATTTTCTGATCCTTTTGGGTTTGCAGCATCTTTCCATTGTTCATTGAACGCTTCGAAATAGAAACAAGAAATGTTCGCTTCATTTGTCCACTCACGAATTAATTTGTGGTATACCCCTTCTTTGTATTCATCGGTGGCCCTTGAACCTTCCGCTCCATAAAATCCGTCAGAAACACTTGCCCAGCCTGTTTCTCCAATATGAATGGGCTTATTTACGCCTACACTTTTTACATAGTTGGTAACACTGTCATACTGCGCCTTTGCAAAATCAAGCGCGCGTAGCATGGCGGCATCCACTTTGCTAAGACTCGAATCTTTTTCTTCTTCTTTTGGACTGATCCAGAAGGCTGGGTTGTAATGCGTATTGTGATAGGGGTAGGTGTGCATAGATATATAATCAACGGCCTTGATTAATTTTTCTAAGTTTTCATTGTGGTAGCTAGCTTCACCGCCACCCCAAGAGGCAAAATCATCGGAACTGGTAATCCAAAGGTTTTTTGGTAATTTTCCCGATTTTTTTAGGGCTTGCAAATGGTTTACCCATTTTAGGATAACTGCAGGTTGCACATAGTAGCTTGTAGCCCATTTCACCATAGCTTCGTTCCCTACGGCGATGATTTTTACGATATCGGGATATTGGTTGGCGAGGGCGACAGCCCGATCTATTTCGGCAGCGTTCGCTTCACTTTCCACATCATGGTCGGGAGTTTTATCTGTCCAAGCATTTTTACAATCTATCCAGGCGCCCAACATTACGTACATTTCAAAATTGGAATCTTCGCTTTTTAGCTCCCGTATTGCTTTTAATAGATTAGGTGCATGTTGTAGTTGCACGTTATAGGTGCGTAAAATACCGACACCCATTGCTGACAACAGTTTCAAATCGTCTTTAAGCTCTTCGATGGTCGGTTGAATGTCTCTTGAATTTTCGCGATATCCGCCATAGGAGATTGCCAAATAGTCCGGATTGCCTAAAATGTCTTTTGCACTTAGCGTTTTTACTTCTTTCACCGCAGTTGTTTTGTTTTCGGTTTTTGAATCGTCTTTACATGAGAAGGCCAGTAGCATCATAAAAATATACCCTCCCAATTTTACTAGATTTTTCATGTTTGTACTATTTTTCTTGTTCGGTTGACCTGATGGATACGATGATCTGCGCTAGTTCACCTGTGCGTTCAAAGAGCTTTTGACTTGTTTCCAAATCTAGTTGCAGGCCTTCTTGCTGAATCGGTGATTCGTTGTTGCACAGTACCGATATGCTTTCCTTTTCACTCAATTGGTACACAATGGGAACTTGGCAATACGTAAAACAAAGAGATCCCTTTTCCAAGGAAACAGATTTTGTATCACCTGCTATGCTGGTATACGTAAAGGTGGCCGTGCCTTTTAAGAATTCCGCTTTTCGCAATAAATGGGGTTCAAAGAC
>CALLVX010000027.1 GCA_938010765.1 uncultured Flavobacteriaceae bacterium
TTCAAGCGGTGACGGTCTGAATGATACTTGGAAACCAAAGAACGATGAAGCCTTTCCTCAGATACTAACTCTCATTTTTGACCGTTATGGTAGAGAGATTTATAGAATGGGTCTCGGTGATCCAGGATGGGGCGGACTTTACCAAGGTAAAGATCTACCTAGCGGCGATTACTGGTACATTATAAAACTCAACGGAGAAAACGACGACCGCGAGCTTGTTGGACACTTTACCCTATATCGATAATACTTAACCTAACGATACCATGTGCAATAAAATATACATCCTTGTCCTACTCTTGTTCGGAGCCACTTTGGTCCGGGCCCAAGAGCTGAACTCTCCGCAATTATCGCAATATTTGGCGGATAACCCTTTCGTTTTATCACCGGTATATGCTGGTATCGGTGATCATGTGAAAATTCGTTTGAACGGTCTTGCGCAATGGGTCGGTATTAAAGATGCTCCACAAACCCAATCGTTAGCAGCCGATATGCGTATCGGAGAACAATCGGGTATTGGTTTATTCTTATACAACGATAGTAACGGGTATACAAAACAACAGGGTGCGCGCTTGTCTTTTGCACATCACCTAACTATAGATCGCTACGATGATGAATTTTTATCATTAGGGCTTTCCTATAATTTTAATCAATTTCGTATTGATATCGATGAGTTCAACTTGGCCGGTTTTCCAGATACCGGAGTTGTAAACAATCGGCAAACCACCAACCACAACTTTGATGTGGGTGCCATGTACCGTTATGGAAAGTTTTATATCAGTGCCAATGCCTCGAACCTTTTGGGAAAAGATCCAAAAGATCTTACCTTCGATGCAGACGAACCCAATGAATTAAGAAATTACTACGTTTATACGGGGTATCGCTATCGTAAGGACAAAAACAGTGATTTAGAAATAGAACCTTCTTTGTTATATAAGGTTTTTGAAAGTGATGGACGTTCTGAAACAGATTTAAACCTTAAATTTCGATGGTATAATTTTGAAGATTACTATTATGCCGGGATAAACTATCGTTTCTTGAATGATCAAATCGGAGACCCTTTATATATTGCTCCGCTTGCAGGTTTTAAGAAGTCGAACTTCTATTTCGGATATTCATATCAGATTATTCTTAACGAAATCATTACTTATAGTACCGGGACACATGTGATTACTATTGGTATTGATCTCTTCCAAGGATTGAGTAACTGTAGATGTACGTACTAAGATTCTTCTATCATTCGTACTTCTATTAACCTTATTTCAACCAATTCGATTAAGTTTGCAAAAACTTAGATTGGCTTGGGTAAGATTAAAATAGAAAATATTCGTGTGTATGCATATCATGGGTGTTTGTCACAGGAAACTACTATTGGAAGTAATTATCGTGTGGATGTCCGTATTGATGCGGATCTTTCCAAACCTTCTATTTCCGATAGGCTATTAGATACTGTTGACTATGTACATATCAATAAGATCGTAAAGGAGGAAATGGCAGTCGCTTCCAAACTTTTGGAACATGTAGCGCAGCGAATTTTAAATCGATTTTTTTCTGAAATACCCCTAGTTGCAAATGCCGAAGTAGCTGTGTCCAAAGTAAACCCTCCCATTGGTGGCGATGTTGAAATGGTTACAATAATCCTATCCGAAAAAAGAGGTTGATTATTTTAAAATTATAGTATCTTTGCGCCTCTAAAAGGCATCGTGGCCGAGTGGCTAGGCAAGGCTCTGCAAAAGCTTGTACAGCGGTTCGAATCCGCTCGATGCCTCTAAACAAATCCCTTGCTTAATTGTAAGGGATTTTTAATATTTTATCTATGATTTGTACAGCGGTTCTCCCGAAGCTTCGGGACGCTCGATGCCTCTAAACAAACCTTCTGTATTCGTATGATATGAAAGGTTCTATATATTCAATGTCATCCCTATTTAAGCCTTATGGAGTATCCACAACACCTTGGCAGTGCCATGGGGCCCATTATCTACGGGGTGGGGAGGGCGACCTCGGCCGTTTTTCCTGGTTTATGCCTTGACCTTGGTTTTGGCCCTGGCCTTGGTCTTGGGGGCTTTTAGGGGCCCGGCCTTCATTTAAAGGGGTTCCCATTGCCGATAGCCCCTGTGGGGCCCCGGGT
Source organism: uncultured Flavobacteriaceae bacterium (assembly GCA_938010765.1). Classification (GTDB taxonomy): domain Bacteria; phylum Bacteroidota; class Bacteroidia; order Flavobacteriales; family Flavobacteriaceae; genus Pelagihabitans. Next base: position 2,126 of record CALLVX010000027.1, read on the forward strand.
ACTTTTTCGTTTTCAAGAGCCTGGGCGGTTTTCGCTACCTGGGCCGTCCTTTGCGCCAAATAGGCCTGGGCGGTTGCCGCTATTCGATCAGTGGGGACACCCGCAAGGGTTGCCGCCAACTCCTTTTTTTGCCCGGCGATGTCCAATAGGGGCCCAACCTGTTCATTATTATATAAAAGCCCTAAGCCAGCGTCCGCGATGGTTTGGGTGATGGCCGTTCCATACCCATCGACCGCCTGGTCTATCGCTTTTTGTTCAAGGGTAACGAGCCCCAGGGTCTTCCCATAATATGCTTCCACCGTTCGCCCTAGTTTATCCCCATCGAATATATAGCGGCCCTGCCCGTCCTTTTCCAAGGTACCGGTCCCGGGGTCGGTCACACAGCACAGTTGGGCGAACGCTTCTGCCAAGGGATCCGGTACCATTTGAAATGCAAAACTCTCATAGGCCGTTTTACTGGGGAGTGTTAGCGGCCTTGTACCTTCCGGGAACACGATCTTTACCTTATTGTCGGGATGCGTTTGCGCTCCTTGGAGAAATACCGCATTGGAAAGGCCTTTTACCCGTTCAACCAATTCGGCCGCATTGAAAACGGGCCTCCCGTTTGCCTCCAGGTTTGATAATTCGGTAAGCACCTTATGTTCAAGGGCCTCCCGGACGATCACCCCATGTACATCCGCGGGAAGGGCCTCCCAATTCCCGTTCTCGGAAACCTGCGAGGCGACATAGGCCGTTACCAGTAGATCCTTTACCGGCGTGCCACAATCCCCCAGGCACGTGGCAATGGTCTGTAGCGCCGTACCTAGGGCATCTTCCGATGTGCCCTCGGCAAGGATCGGCGCCAAAAGATGCTTGGTACCTGTAAAATACATACCGTTGGACTCCTTGTCCCCGATCGGTATCTTTTCTAAAAATAGGTTTACTACCATTTGCCCCGAAAGGCTGTCCCCATGCTCGTCCCTAAAGGACAGATCAGCGGACAATGCCGCTATCTTGGCGGCAACCCCTTGGAACTCTTCTTCCCCATAGACCTCCTTCAAGACCGCCATAGGATCGGTCGCCACATCATGGGCCGCCATATTGGTAAGAACCCTTAGATTTCCACGGGCCCCTTCCATCGCTTCCAAGAAGGCCCTTGTTTCAAGCGATAAGGGGTTATCGTTTAAATAAAGCTCTTCAAGATTTTCAAGGTTCCCTATCTCCACCGGGAGTTCAGTAAGTTCGTTATCCTCTAAATTAAACCATTTAAGATCAGGGAGCGCTGCTGCGATATTTGGTAGTAGTTGCTCCAGATCGTCCGTGGTCAATTCCAATCCTCCTAGGTTCAAGCTAATTGCCCCCCGTTCTTTTGCCCTTTCAATCCTTCGCCGTGCTTCCGCTATGCCTTCCATAATTGCTGTGCCTTTATTTTATGGGGCCGTTTAACAGGCCCGGTCCTTATAGGTATGTATAAAAAAAGCGGATTTGCCCCCGATCAAAAACCAAAAAAATACTAAATGAACTACCCCGAGGCAGAGCCGTCGGGGAATTCTATTGATTAAACGTTGATTTTCAATTTACTATAAAAATTTTTGCTCTATCGATGATTTTTGCAAGGATTTTGCGCCTTTCTGGCAAAAAAGCTTGATTTCCAATGGTAAAAGGCGCATGCGAAAATCAATGATGTCGCTTTCCGAAGTGATGACCATACAGGTGTTGTTCCACTTCTCCGGCTACAGGACCTTTAAGGGCTTTGCCCAATGGGGACAATGTTCCTTGGATTGGTTCTATGGGTTCAAACTGCACATTGTAACAAATGACCAGAGAGGCATTATCGACTTTATGATAACCAACGGCATTGTGGACGACCGAAGGTAATTGCGTTTCAAATTATTCATCAAGAAGCTCTTCGGGGACAAATGATATATACAAAAAACCATTCACCCAACTCTTCTCCAACGGGGCGCACTTGGTGACAAAACTTAGCAAGAACATGAAGATAAAACTTCTCACTCCTATGGCCGACGCCTAGCATTTGAGGAAAAGGGCGATCATAGAGACCATTTTCGACCAGCTCAAGAACATTTGTCAAGTAGTTTAAGACATAGAAGCCAGGCCAACTACTTCCATAACATATTCACGGCATTGATCACCTACGGTTTCAAGGACAAAAAAACTTCCCTGAAAAACAAGTTCGTGGATACCGATCAACTATACTTGACACTCTAGGTATATCGAAGTCACATTAATTAAGCTTCATGGAGTGCCCACAATAACATGGCAGGGCCATGGGGCTTTTAATCGAATATTCTAGATATCGAACCTTTGGAAATTCTCGTAGGAAATTAATAGCCGTATTGAAAGCTTATAGTTTCACACATTATTGCCTGTAAAAAAACCTCAAAGGAATTTTAAAACTTAAAATATAATCCCAATCAGACTATTTTAATAATCGAACTCCGGTTAACTAGTTGAACGTAACTGTGCCGCTTATCAGGATTGTCTTATTTTTTCTATTCTTTGAATACCGTCTTCCAAATTAAATTTATCTCTTGGTAAAAAACCTTTGACCATCAAAACCAAACCACATATTACAAGAATAATTCCCAATATTTTTTTTACCATTCTGATTCGTTCCTTTGTCAGTTTCTGTTTCAGTTGCTTTGCAAGCAGTATTTTGAAAACATCTGTCACAAAATAGGCAAGCACCATCGAAGAAAAGAACGTGATGATACGTTTAGGATCATTATCTAATGTAGGGCCTACAACGATAATAATCCCTAACCAAAAAACCAATACCCCAATATTGATAAAATTCAATAAGAACCCCTTGATAAAAAGCCCTATGTAACCTTTATTGACATTAATGGGTTTATTCCTCTCTTCTTTTGTTTTTTTGGCATCCTTTTTTACAAAAGTGGTAATACCATAGACAACAAGTATCGCCCCACCAAAAACGTAGAGTCCCGGCTGATTGCTTAAGTTTTCCAATAATTGAAAACTACTAAAATAAGCAGCAACAATAAAGAGTATATCTGCAAGAACAACCCCTAAATCGAATGCGATGGCCGCTCTAAAACCTTTAATGGCACTTGTCTCGAGCAAGACAAAAAAAACAGGCCCGATCATGAAGCTTAAAAAAAAGCCTAAAGGTATCGCCGCCTGAATGTCTTCCCACATACTAGGTAATAGAATTGGATTGAATTGAATTCGTAAATATTAGATAGTAACTCACATTCTGGTTACAGTACCCCCAAAAACAGTTTTTTCATCCATTTTGGTAGGGTCTCCATATACAAGTACTTCACCTCCCGCTTTTACGGTAGCCTTTACATAGTCTGTTGCATAAATCTCGGCCCTCGAACCAGCGTTGACATTAACCGTGCTGAATTTGGTAATAAATTCCCTTCCTTCATAGACGCCCCCAGTGTTGATAACAACATCTTGTAAATCAGATGATCCTGTAGTTTCTATCAATCCTCCTGTAACGGTTTTGATCAACAGTTGCTCTACTTCCGCACTAATGACTAATTCGCCTCCTTCTTGGGCTTTCAATTCAAGAATATCCTGTTTCAACACTTCCTTAGAGGTAATACGCGCATCTTCATTCACATCTATGACAATCAATTTTTCAGTATAATAAAGATCTACAAAAGTACGGTAGCCACTAAAAATTTTATCAATCTGCATACGTAGTTTAAGCACGCCTTTGTTATTTACAACGGCTACCTTATTGGTGTTCGCACCTGTAATGACAGCCTTGTTCATATCAGACTTAATAAGATTTACCGAAATACCATCAAATGCTTTGATTTCGGTAAATTTCGTAAGTTTTTTGGTAATCTTTTCATCCTGCACTGCTGCAGCATACAAGCCTGATAGCAGTAGAAAAATTACCATTCCTTTTTGTATCATATCAGTTTTTACGTAAATACCTTTTACCTAAACAAATTCTGTTCCAAAAAACTACCTATTCGTGCTTCCCAATCAATGAAAAATCAAGATGCCGTTTTGCTAAATCGGTACTCTTGACCATCACGACAACCTCGTCTCCTAAGGTGTACGTTTTTTTAGTACGCTCCCCTACAATAGCATATTCCTTATCATCAAAGATATAATAATCCCCTTTTATATCTCGTATGCGCACCATACCTTCACATTTATTCTCGATAATCTCTACATAGATTCCCCATTCGGTAACCCCGGAGATGACCCCGATGAATTCTTTATCTTGGTGATCCTGCATAAACTTTATTTGCATATATTTTACAGAATCTCTTTCGGCTTGTGCCGCTAAATGCTCCATGTCAGATGAATGTTTACATTTTTCTTCGTAGACAGTATCTTTTGCAGTTACACCGCCATCTAAATAATGCTGTAACAAACGGTGTACCATTACATCGGGATACCGACGTATCGGAGATGTAAAATGACTGTAATAATCGAACGCAAGGCCATAGTGGCCAATGTTATTCGTCGTATAAATTGCCTTGCTCATACTTCGTATTGCAAGCGTATCTACCAAATTTTGTTCTTTTTGCCCCTTTACATCGCTCAAAAGCTTGTTTAGAGAGCCACTTATAGACTTTTTATCTTTAAAGTCAAGCTTGTGGCCAAAACGAGAAATAATACCATTTAGAGCCTGTAGCTTCTCTTCATTTGGTTCGTCATGTATTCTATAAATAAAGGTCTTTTTTGGTTTTTGTTTCCCTATAAACTGTGCCACTTTTCTATTGGCCAATAACATGAACTCTTCAATGAGTTTATTAGCATCTTTCGATTCTTTAAAATACACTCCTTCAGGTTCGCTTTTATCGTTTAAATGAAACCTAACTTCTATAGAATCAAATGAAATAGCTCCTTCGCCCATACGTTTTTTTCGCATGATTTTAGCTAGCTTATCCATAGTTAAAGTTGCATTCACCACTTCTTCAGAAACGGAATACGAACTGCCGCGAATAGAGATATCTTCCGGTATAGATCCATTCCCGTTTTCTATAATGTATTGTGCTTCTTCATAAGCGAAACGCTCATTAGAATTTATTACAGTACGCCCAAACCACTGATCTTTGATAACCGCCTGATCATTGAGCTCAAAAATGGACGAAAACGTATATTTCTCCTCATTGGGTCGTAACGAACATGCATTGTTAGATAGTACTTCGGGTAACATCGGAACTACACGATCTACCAAATAAACAGAAGTGGCGCGATTATAGGCTTCCTCATCTAAAAGGGTATCGGTCTGCAAATAATGAGAGACATCGGCAATATGAATCCCTATTTGATAATTCCCATTATCGAGCACTTCAAATGAAAGGGCATCATCAAAATCTTTCGCATCTTTTGGATCTATGGTAAAGGTCAGTACCTCTCGCATATCTCTTCTTTTTGCGATTTCTTCCTTTTTTATGGATGTATCTATCTCATTGGCAAAACGTTCTACTTCTACCGGAAAATTATAGGGCAACCCGTATTCCGCCAAAATAGAATGTATTTCAGTATCATGCTCTCCTGGTGTACCTAACACCTCTGTCACCTTTCCAAAGGGAGAATCGGCATTGTCTGGCCATTCGGTAATTTCTACGATTACCTTGTCACCATCTTTTGCATCCTTTATTTTTTCTTTGGAAACAAAAATGTCGGTGTACATTCTAAAATCGCTTGGACGTACGAATGCATAGTTGGCCTGCATATCTACAATACCCACAAAATTGTTCTTTTTACGGGTAACGATGTTAGTAATCTCACCCTCTAACTTCTTTCCTTTTCTTCTCGGATAGATGTAAACTTCGACCGTATCTCTATGAAATGCTTTTTTTAATTTGTTAAAAGGAACGAAAACATCGTCATCCATTCCTTCTACTACGATATAGGCATTGCCTCTTCCAGTAATATCAACAGTGCCTGTATGATAGGTTTTGGTTGAAGGAATCGCCTTATAGTTACCTCTACTTTCTTCAGTAATTCGCTTTTTCTCCTTGAGTTGCACCAATCTTTTTATCAATTGATTTCTATCATGCGCCTCGGTAACACCAATCTTTGCGGCTATTTGTTTGTAGTTAAATGTTTTTTTCGGTTCTTTTTCCAAAACCGTGAAAATTCCTTTCGTTATTTCGTTATTTCTATGATTTTTACTCTTTTTACTTTTCTTCGACATGTATTCTGTTCTATTTGTGCGAAAATTACGAATTATAATCCATTGCTATTTATGTATGGCCGGTTCAACTAATTTTTAAACCAAAACAATGTTATCAACAGTTATTATATATTCTATAATTTCTTTTTAAAATTTTAAATAAAATGGTGATTATAATAGTGTGTTAATAGTAGTGATAAAAAAATCAATAAATGCTTGCGCTATATGAATATTAAAAGTTGTTCACACATAATAAATCGATGCTACAATTGAAAATGAGGTTTTTAGCTGATTTATCAATAGTGGTTAACAACCAATTTCAACATTGATTCTTTAATAAGTAAATGTAAATTAATTGTTAACTCGTGGGAATTTTGTTTTGATATCTACCTATCAAATTCTAAGAAGTTAATTATTGTTTTTATAAACTGTTTTGTAAAACACTTTTAAATTATGAATACAAAATTAGAAAGTTATTTTTTGTAGAGATATTATTAACAACATTTAGTGTTCTTAACCACAGCTAATTAACACGCTATTTTAAGAATGTACGAATTATTGTTGTGTATGGACTATATTATGTTGTCAACTCTTGTTTTAAGATAGCAGTACCGTTGTTAGGTAAGATATAATAGCATTCGCGATACGAACTAATAACAATTTGTATTTTTGTAATACTAACCACAATTAACAATAGTATGAAAATCGCTATCGGGAACGACCACGCAGGTACAGAATACAAATTGGCCATTTTGGGATTGTTGAAATCGATGAGTATTGAAGTAATGAACTGCGGTACCGATGGTACCGATAGTGTTGATTACCCAGATTTTGTGCATCCCGTTGCAAAAGAGGTAGAAGAGGGAACGGTTGAATATGGTATTATCATTTGCGGAAGTGGGAACGGTGCTTCGATGACTGCGAATAAGCATCAAAAAGTACGTTGTGCACTTTGTTGGAGTAAAGAAATTGTGGCCTTGGCAAGAGAACATAACGATGCAAATATTTTAAGCCTCCCGGCACGGTATATTTCCTTACCACAGGCGCTTGAAATGGTAAAGACCTTTATAGATACTGATTTTGAAGGAGGAAGACATGAACGTAGGGTCGAGAAAATTCCTTGTGTGTAGTATATGAACATCCAGACAAAAAAGTTCGAAGACCTGACTACTGAAGAACTTTATCGAATTTTACAACTTAGAAGCCAGGTATTTGTAGTAGAACAGGCGTGTGTTTATCAAGATTTAGATGGTAAAGACCAGAAAGCACTCCATGTTCTAGGTAGTAACAACAACATTTTAATTGCGTATACCCGAATTTTTGGTCCAGGAGATTACTATCCAGAACCTAGTATTGGTCGGGTCGTGGTGGCGCCAGCTGCAAGAGCACATGGCACTGGGCGTTTGATTATGAATGCATCGCTCCAAACGATACAAGAACATTTTAATACTTCAAAGGTTCGCTTATCCGCGCAAACCTATCTTCAAAAGTTTTACATCTCCCTAGGTTTTGAACAAATAGGGGAAGGGTATTTGGAAGATGGTATACCGCATATTGAAATGTTTCGAAAATAAGTATCTATTTAAGGGTTTCTGTAAGCAGATCTATCATTGGTTGTCGCACATTAGAAGGATCTGGCAGCGTTTCATTACCAAGATATATTCCGAAGTTATCATCGTGATAATCAAAATAGGTAAAGTGAATATTTCGTTCAAGACAAATGTTGATCATGTCTTCCGCCCAGATAATGCCACCTTTATTATTTTCAAAACTAGGCGCTCCGGTACCCACCTCACCTACATATAAGGGTACATTTTTAGCATCGCCCCAAGCCTTTACCTTATCAAAAACCGACTCTAAATACGCCTTATTTCGGCTTTGTACGGTTTCGTCAGTGTTGTAAAAGTCGATTCTAAAAACAGCATCGCCACCACTTGCCAGTTGCTCGGCTTTCATCCATCCGCCTATTTCATAAGAATATCCTTGAATTGGCTTAAAGGAACCCAACCTATTTCCCAAAACACTCTGTTCTGTTGAACCAGAAATAGAAAGACTAAAAGTATCGGTCCTGCCATCGTTGTTGTCTAAACCGCCAGATCCCGTACCGTTTCTAGACCAGAAAGTCCACCCTGCGGCACTGTTCAATAGGTCGGTGGCAATATTTCTAACAAAGTCCCCATTTTCATCATATTCTTTTAGTTCAATATCGTCGAAATTTACCTTGCCCGCCGCACCAATATTGCCAACATTTAGGATAGGGACACCAATTTTGATATTAGTATCTTCCACATAATAGGGATCCCCTTTAAAATACGCCCAATCCGAATTCGTTGTCAAACTTGGATTGTCAAAAATCGTAGTATACCATTCAGAATCCCCAATCTCTAGAATATCCTCGTTGGGATAGCTACCACCTTCGCCAACACCACTGAAGCTCATTAGTTGATGGGTAAATAAATAGGGTTCGTACGTATGAAATTCATACACAATATTGGTTCCTGTTACCCTTGGAAAGTTGAGTTCCGGGTCAGAAGCTTCCTGTCCCTTCACCTGAATAGCCTGTTCTACAAAAACGATGTGGTTGTCTACTTTTCGTACCTCATCTACCAAGCGTTGGGCGAGCTCACTCCATTGGTCTATAGATCTATTTGGTACAGGTTCGTTCAATACACCATAACCGGCAATCTGTGGTTCTTCCCGATAGCGCTCGGCAATGGCCTTCCAAAGGGCTACCAAACGATCTTGGTTATCAACATTATCCCATACCGCATCACCGTCCCCTTGAGATTGATAGCCTCCTGGTGGTGTGTGCATGTTTAATATTAGATAAACATTGTTCTTTTTGGCCCACTCAACGTTTTTATCGATCCAATCCCAACCCGTTTGTTTATACTGATAGGGGTTTGAATCGTCTTCAAAAATCGAATAGTTTAAATGAAAACGCACTGCATTCATACCCATCGCGGCCACGCGTTCAAAATCTATTTCGGAATGATGACTGGTTGGCGGAAGCGGATCTACCAGCCAATGCCAATTATTAAAAACAATACCTTTAAGATAAATCGGGTTTGCATCGGTGTCTAAAATTTGTTTTCCGGAAACACTCAATAACGGAACCGTTCCCGGATCGGTTAGCGCAGGTTCTTCCGAATTGGGTTCGGGAGTCGTTGGAGTGTTCGGGGAGTCGTCTTTTCCGCAAGCAAGCAGCATAGCGAACAACAAAATATAGAGCAGGGGAAACTTCATGGCAGTGTTTTTATTTAAATATACGGAATAGGATGGGCATCAGGACTTTAGAATTCCACTAAATCGATTATCAGCCATACCGACTCATTGGTCGGTAGGACGTAAAAAGAATAAAAACTGCGATTCTGAAAACGCTTTGAAATACGCTTTTTTAGTGTTTAACTGCCCATTTTATATGGGAAAAAGTCTTTTTATGAAAGCTAACAAACTAATTGGTCTGTTTTATGGAAGCCGGTTAACATGAACGGTTACCCATTAGAACCGATTTTTTCAAATAGGGATGCCGCAACTTTCTCAACCACTCCGACCACGAGGGCATTACCCATAAAAAAAGCCCTCTTGGTATCAGAGATACCTTCTAATTTTGTATGATTATCGGGAAACATATTTAAGCGCTCCAATTCAACGGGCGTCAAACGCCGCAATCCTTTTTTCGTACGAATCACATGTTTAAATCTAGAAGCGCTTTTACCGCCTTCCCCAGTAATAATTGTTCTCGAGGAATTGTCCAAAGCATCAGGAAAAACCATGCTGCCTTCACTATATTGGTAGGTAAAACCATTCCTGGCAGTACGGGTTTCTTTTTTCCCTCCCTTTAAATATTCCCACTTGGATATATCGGCTTTTTGGATAAAAAAATCCTCAGTAACCTCCCCATTTTGCAATATGTCGCCTAAGACCGTCTTAGGCCCTTCATATTTCGGAAGAGTTTTAGTCGTAAACACATTTCCTTCGATGAAAATACCGGTGTTTTCAAAAGGGGAAAGCTTTTCAGAGGTATTGAAATTTTCTGAAATATGTACCAAATCACCCTCAATATTAAAGATGGTAGGGGGCTTAGGATTCTCGGCCAATGGAAATGCACTGGCAACAACACCAGTCGTAAGCATCCAGTCGGCGGCATTGCTTTCTTGTAAATTTTTATAGATCGAAGTAGATTGGTGGTACGCCAAAAGAAACACCCTTCTTCTTCTTTGGGGCATTCCATAATCTGCGGCATTGATAACCCGCCACTCTACCGCATATCCCAATTCCTCCAAACTCTTTAATATAATGGCAAAATCACGTCCTCTTTGAGTAGAAGGTGATTTTAACAAACGATCTACATTTTCGAGGAACAAGTATTTGGGCGGATTTTCCTTTTCCGAAAGAATGCGATGAATACTCCACCATAAAACACCTTTTTTACCAATAAGTCCTTTTGAATTTTGCAAAGTGGTCGCTACTGAATAATCTTGGCAGGGAAACCCGCCCACTAACACTTCCGCATCTGGAATCTCATTTACAGGCACCTCCGCAATGTCTTGATTGCTATGATTTTTGCTCCCGAAACGAGCCTCGTATACCTTAGACGCATGTTGGGTTTTTGTAGAAGGCTCCCACTGATTGCTCCAAACGACCTTATAGTTGGCTGTTTTTTCCAGTCCGAGACGAAAACCACCTACACCCGCGAAAAGTTCGATAACCCTTAGTTTTTTCATGCTTGGCGAAATTAAGAAAAATAGGTGGGCAAGTAAACTATCCCATAAAAGAAGAAGGGTTTAGTACCTTAGTATCGATTAAGAAAAAAAGATTAAGATTTCTGAAACCCATATTGTTCCCGAGCAGCCCGTGCCTATTCGACTTCAAGAATATGGGGTGGGTATTTTTAAGGCCGCATTTACCAAATCGGCCTTAAAAAAAGCATTAAAGAAAGGGTGTATTACCGTAAACAATACTATTGCAAGCTCTGCCACCTTTATTTGTGGAGGAGAAACCATCCTATTTACACCCCCAATTACCTTAAATACCAAAAAAGAACTGGTGTTGCCACTTAAAATCGTCTTTGAAGACGACTATTTAGCGATTCTTCATAAACCGGCAGGAATCTTAGTGAGCGGCAATAGTTTTAAGACGATTGCTCGTGCGTTGCCCCAAAATCTTAAAAAAAGTACGCTAGCCGATGCTGCCGAACCCCAACCCGTTCATAGATTGGATTACCCTACCACAGGAATTTTGTTGGTGGGCAAAACACAAAGGAGTATTCATTTACTGAATAAACTGTTTGAAAACAAGGCCATTCATAAAACCTACTATGCGGTAACGATTGGTGAAATGGGGAAAGAAGGTATAATAACTGCTGATATAGATGGTAAAACTGCGGTGTCGAGCTTCAGTTTGCAGCGAACTGTGGCCTCCGAAAGATTCAACACTTTAAATTTGATAAGGTTGCAGCCGCAGACGGGAAGAAGACATCAATTGCGAAAGCACTTATATTCTATAGGAAATCCGATTTTAGGCGATCGGGAATATTGTATAGAGTCCTTGGTTTTAAAGGGAAAGGGTTTGTATTTGCACGCCTACTCCCTTCAATTCACACACCCGTTTACTGGTAAAACAATGCATGTGGTAGATGAATTGCCAACACGATTTACAAAACTCTTTCCGCCTTTATAGGCGTTTTTAATTTTAACTCGATTGCCTACTTATACATTTGTGCTTCCATAAAGTGTTGTATTTTTAATCAAGATTGACTCAATAGCCGCCAACGATGACAGCTTCCCATATTTTTTTGATTCTTATAAGCGGACTCGGGGTACTGCACGGGCTTTTTTTAGCGGTGTTCTTATGGGTTTATCGCGAGGGTAATCAAACAGCCAATAAAATTTTTAGTGTGTTACTTTTAATACTTTCTTTCCGGGTCGGAAAGTCTGTATTATTGGAGTTTACTGAAAACTTGGATATTCAATTGGTATTTGTGGGCCTCGCGACCCTAATGGCAATTGGCCCTTTGTTTTATTTCTATTGTAAGGCCCTGACTGAAGAAGATTTTGAACTAAAAACTAAAAACCTCTTACATTTCGTGCCTGCCGTCTTGGGGTTGGGTTTCGGATTTTGGATTGATCAAGAAAAGGTTACAACGACCCCAAAGTATGTTTTCGCATTCATTTTTTTAGGCTATTACCTGCATTATTTGGTGTATGTTTTTTTTGGATTCTATACTACTTCCAAAGGAAGAAAAGCTGGAATGGACCCTGGCTCCTATACGCTGCTGCGGATACTTTTTTATGCGCTTTTGATCATATGGTTTGCCTATGTACTCAACCTTTTTGACGAATTTGTTCCCTATATCGTTGGCCCGATCATCTATACTTTGGTCGCATATACCATTAGTTTGGTGGTTATCGAGAAAGGATACATAAAATCGGCGAACCACACGAAGTACAAAACCACTTTGGTCGCTGATGAACAAGTAAAGGAACTATTTGCCAAGACCCGTGAATTGGTCGTCGATGAAAAACAATTTCAAGATTATAACCTCTCTCTCAAATCATTGAGCAAGCAACTGAATATAACTACCCAAACGCTTTCGATGGTCATCAACAAAGAGAGTAAGATGAATTTCAACAGTTACATCAACCATCACCGGATTGCGGAATCAATACGAATTTTTCAAAACCCCGACTATAAAAATCATACCATAGCTTCCATTGCTTTTGAGGTGGGTTTCAATAGCATTTCCAGCTTCAACGCCAACTTTAAAAAATGAAAAGGAAGCACCCCGCTTGTATTCAGAAAATAAATGAGCGAATGACCATCTTTTAGTACGAAATGACCATTTAGATAGAATTTAATAGTGCATTTAGATTGATTTGTGACTTATTCATCAACAATCAAAAATACACCTATTATGTTAAAAAAGTATCCGTTTATCAAGTGGTCCCTGATCATACTGGCTAGTTTTGTTGTTATCGTGTTCTTATTCGGCTATTGGTTCTTTAGCCTTCTTCCTTCCGATGAGTTTAAAACCGACCTGACCAAGACACTTCCTAAAGACGTACCGTACTTGTCTAAAACCACACACCTTAAAAATGGCAAAATTCTAGCAGTGGTCACCAGCTGTGATGTGATGGGCAGCAGCCTAAAAAAGACCGGCTATGAGTTGACCGAACTTTCCCGCACCTACTATGTATTCGAAGCCAATGGCTTTGAGGTAGATATAGCAAGCCCGAAAGGTGGCAAAGCCCCGGTCATTATAGACAAAGATGATATGGGAGTGTATGACTACGCTTTTTTAAATGATAGCATTGCCCAATACAAAACAAACCATACAATTCCCATTGAAGAGGTAGCATCGGAAGAGTATGACGCTGTCTTTTTTGTAGGAGGAAAAGGGGCCGTTTTTGACTTTCCCAAAAACCGTAAAATCCAAGCCATTGTAAAAGAATACTATCAAGAAGGAAAGGTTATAGGGGCCGTTTGCCACGGCCCGGCGGCTTTGGTAAATGTTGTATTGGACGATGGCAATTTCTTGTTGGCGGACAAAAATGTGAGCGGGTTTACCAATACCGAAGAACTCTTTTTGATTCCAGATGCGAAGAATATATTTCCGTTTTTGTTGCAGGATGAACTGGTTGCCAAAGGCGCGCGTTTTAAAGAGGGCTATCCCTATCTTGAAAATGTAAGTGAAGATAAACAGTTGGTCACCGGAGGCAACCCTTGGTCTACTTGGTCATTTGCAGAAGCAATGGTGCGCCAACTTGGCCATACACCAGTGAAACGCACACCTACTGCTGAAGAGAACGCGGTAAAGATCTTGTTGGCATATGAAGAAGGAGGCTATGAGAAAGCAAAAAATGATCTGAAGGAGTTAATTGTTGCCAAACGAAAGCCCGTTAAAAGAAGTCTACTGGCCATGCACGGGATCGTAGCTTCAAAGCAGTGGAAGTTGGGAAAGGCGGCCGACCTTTTAAGCTTGGTTTCCTACGCCAAGAAAATTTCTCCCGAGGATAGCTAGTTTTTGTAAGGGAAATTGTTATTTTTTCTTCCTTAGGGCCAGGCATTGTTGGACCGTAACAAACCAAAAATCAATATCGATAGGGTTAAATATTACGTACTTTTGTCAAAACTAGATGCTATGCGATCCATTTTCGCTTTTTTATTATTGTTCCTTTTTATGGTGCTTGTTTCCTGTGAACCAACAGCGGAAAAACCGGAAGCGCCGCTTCTTCAATCACAAATAGCGGCCATTAAAACGCAGTTTGCACCTGACAAACGGGTGGCCTTGTTTCAGATAGAAGCGAGTAGGAATAATGAAAATGTAATACTAAAAGGCGAAAGCAATCTGCCCGATGCAGTTGCCGCACTAAAGAGCATGCTTGCCGATTCAAGCATCGCGTTTGTAGATAGCATTCAATTATTACCGGTCGCTGATCTCGAAGGTAAAACCCAAGGGTTGATTACTATTTCCGTGGCCAATTTGCGAAGCAATCCCAAACATTCTGCCGAATTGGCAACGCAAGCTACTTTGGGAACGCCAGTTGCTATTTATAAAAAAGAAGGGGATTGG
>CALLVX010000028.1 GCA_938010765.1 uncultured Flavobacteriaceae bacterium
TGCAAAATTTTGCTTTCATTATTGCGAAATTTTTTTATCTTTAGCCTTATTAACTAACTAATTTAAGTTTGAAAAAATGAAAAAATTATTTTCTACCCTAGCTGTAAGTGGTTTGTTTATCATGAGCACGACTACCGTAAATGCTATGACGATGTTCCAAGAAGGAGGGGAAGAAGCCTCTAAAGGTTTTACCCAAGTATTGAAAGAGCAGTTTATCCAAGGTGGTGCTAGTTTCATGGGTATTGTACTTCTTTGTTTGATTCTCGGTCTTGCCGTTGCAATCGAGAGAATCATCTATTTGAATATGGCGAGCACAAATACTGGTAAATTAAAACAACAAGTAGAAGACGCATTGGCTTCTGGTGGTGTTGAAGCTGCAAAAGAAGTTTGTAGAAATACAAAAGGTCCTGTAGCATCTATCTACTATCAAGGTTTGGACAGAGCTGGCGAAAGTATAGAGTCTGCTGAAAAAGCGGTCGTTTCATACGGTGGTGTTCAAATGGGACAACTAGAGAAAAACGTTTCTTGGTTGTCGCTGTTTATCGCTATTGCACCGATGCTCGGGTTTATGGGAACTGTAATCGGTATGATTCAAGCCTTCCAGAAAATTGCGGCTGTTGGTAACTTGAGTGCCTCCCTTATTGCAGGTGATATACAGGTGGCATTATTGACGACTGTATTCGGTCTGATTACTGCGATTATCCTTCAGATTTTCTACAACTATATTATTGCTAAAATTGATAGCATTGTAAACGATATGGAAGATTCTTCTATCTCGTTGATCGATATGTTGGTAGACCACAAAAAATAAGTCGCACACCCTATAAACAAATAAACGATGAATAAAATTGTAAAAATAGCTTTGATAGCGATAGGGTTGATAGGCGCTGTACTTTGGTTTATGTTACCTTCCAGAGCAGAATCTGAGGCCGACCCGGTCGGTGCAGCTCAAAACGGGGCAATGGGCGCAATGTTCATAATCACGTATCTGTTGCTTGCCGTGGCAATTATCTTTAGCCTTGGTTTTGCACTTAAGAACATGTTTTCCAATCCCCAGGGATTAAAGAAAACCCTATTCGCCGTAGGTGGTTTTATCTTGGTGGCCGTTATTTCATACGTAATGTCAAGCGGTGATGATGTAGGAGAGTCCTTTAAGGCAATGTCGAGCGAAGGCACCATCAAAAACATTGGGATGGGCTTGAATGTTTTCTTTATTCTCGCAGTCGTTGCTGTTGCACTGATGGTCGTACCATCTGTTAAGAAAATTTTTGGTAAATAAAAACGTAAATTATGCCTAGAAGAGCAGGAGCACCAGAAGTGAACGCAGGGTCTATGGCCGATATAGCATTTTTATTGCTAATCTTTTTCTTGGTGACTACCACCATTGAAACAGATGCCGGTCTTGATCGTATGCTTCCTCCCATTGAACCGCCTGAGACCGATGTGGTTATCAAGGAGAAAAACATCTTCCAAGTGAACATTAATAAGAATGGTCAGTTGTTAGCAGATGGGGAGTTAATTGAATTAAAAGACTTGAGAACCAAAGCAATGGCTTTCTTGGAAAATAATGGAGATGGTTCTTGTAACTATTGCCAATCAGGTAAGAAAGACCCCTCATCTTCAGATAATCCAACAAAAGCGATTATTTCGTTGAAGAACGATCGGGAGACCAAGTATGGTACCTACATAACGGTTCAGAATGAACTGGTAGGTGCTTATAACGACTTGCGTGATCGGGAATCGGAACGATTGTATAAGCGACCGTTTACCGCTATGGAGTCAGAATATATTAAACAAGAAACTCCGGCAAGTGTAAAGGAAGAATTGAAAGAGAAGATCACCAAGATACAGGAGATGTTCCCTCAAAAATTATCCGAAGCAGAGACCTCGTCTTCAGGAGGAAGTTAATAAGAGTCTAAAATTGTAACTATGTCAAAATTTGCAAAGAAAAAAAGTGGTGAGTTGCCAGCGGTATCGACCGCTTCCTTACCAGATATTGTTTTTATGCTCTTATTCTTCTTTATGACAGTAACCGTTATGAAAAATAGCGATGTCAAAGTAGAGAATGTTCTGCCGAACGCAAGTGAAATCAAAAAGCTTGAGAAGAAAGATAGGGTAATCACAATATATGTGGGAGCACCCACCAGAGAGTTTCAAAAGGTGTTTGGTACAGAATCGAAAATACAGTTGAATGACAAGTTCGCCGATGCAAGCGATGTTGGAGACTATATATTGATGGAACGCGCCAAAAAACCGCAAGAATTACAAAATGTACTTACTACTTCCCTAAAGGTCGATAAGAATGCCAATATGGGATTGATAGCAGATATCAAGCAGGAATTACGAAAAGTAAATGCACTCAAGGTTAATTATACAACCTATGAAGGCGACGCTTTCAATAACCTGAAGTAAGTAAGCTTTATTTTCAAACTTAGTTAATAAGGAACGCTCCAAAAATTGTTTTGGAGCGTTTTTTATTTGTTTAACTTTAAGGGTATGAAGTACGCACCCGTATGGCTTTTGTTTTTTTTTGCTTGGACTGGTAGCGCTCAGAGCACCAGCGATTCGATTCCTATGGATAATCGATATTTGGAAGATCAGTTTTATATAGGCATTACCTATAACTTCTTATTGGATCAGCCCGATAATGTGAGTCAAAGAAACCTGTCTTATGGTTTACAGGCCGGGTTTGTAAAAGATATTCCTTTGAATGAGGGGAGAACTAGGGCGCTTGGCATAGGCGTCGGTTATGGTATTTATTCCTATTATTCAAATTTGTTCGCCCAAGAAAGCTCAGATGCTATTAACTATAGTATCGTAGAGTCGGGAGAGTTTAAAAGAAACAAGCTGGAAAATCATATGATCGAACTGCCTATAGAATTTCGTTGGCGTAATTCTACGGCTACTGAATATAAGTTTTGGCGGGTGTACGGAGGGATAAAATTGAGCTATCTACTTGGGGCGAGATCAAAATTTCTTTCGGATGCCGAGATCGATTCAGATGGCTTGGTAACAACTGTTGCCAGGCGTATCACTTTTTCAAATACCAATGTTTCCAAGTTCCAATACGGGCTTACTATAAACCTAGGCTACAATACCTTTAATGTACATGCCTATTACGCATTGAATAATTTGTTCGATGATGGTGTACAGGTCAACGGGCAAGACATTACCATGACGCCTTTGCGGCTCGGCTTTATCTTCTATATCCTATAAGACCCGATACTTCGAAAAAAGTGCGGTGGTAAACAACTTGGCACGAATTTTGTTAATTATTTTAACAAGAAATTCCTGCATTCGAGAGTTTTTAATACCCCTCCCATAAATCGCTGCTTCGGCAGCACGTTTTTACGTTTTAACATCCCAAGTCGAAATTTTTGACTTTTCCTGTGCTAGGAAAAACCAATTGTATAACGTTCAAATTTTAATTATGGGAAGAAGAACAAAAGTACCTTCTGTAAATGCCGGTTCAATGGCCGACATTGCGTTTTTATTATTAATTTTTTTCTTGGTAACTACAACCATTGAAACCGATGCCGGTTTGGATCGTATGTTGCCGAGAAAGACCAACGAACCGATCACGATCGATTACCAACGAAAGAATATTCTGCAGTTGGTTTTGGACAAAGAGGGTGGCCTTATGGTCAATGAAGAATTGATAGACCTGAAAGACTTGCGGGAAAAAGTGAGTCAGTTTGTAGATAACGGGGGAGCTCTCCGCCAAGATGAAAATTACTGTGCGTATTGCAAAGGGAATGCCGACCCCACCTCCTCTGATAATCCAAAAAAAGCAGTTGTGGGGATCAATACGCATCGAGAAACTTCGTACGGAACTTATATTATCATCCAAAACGAGTTGGTGGCAGCTTACAACCAACTTCGCAATAGAGAGGCTGAAAGACTCTATGAAACAACGTATACGGATATGGAGGAAACTTACCAAAAACCTGGGACCAGCGCTGCACAGAAGAAGGAGCTAAAGAATAAAATCAAACATTTACAGCTGCTTTATCCATTAAATATTTTAGAACCACAACAAATTTGAATAAGAATCAATATGTCAAAATTTAGAAAAAAAGTTACCGAACAACCAGAGGTGTCAACCGCTTCTTTGCCTGATATCGTATTTATGTTACTTTTCTTTTTTATGACGGTCACCGTAATGAAAGATACCGCCCTAAAGGTCGAGAATGAGTTGCCAAATGCCTCAGAAGTCAAGAAGTTGGAAAAGAAAGATCGTATTATTACGATTTATGTAGGCGGTCCCAATCAGCAGTACAGAGAATTGTTAGGGGAAACGGCGCGGATTCAACTAGAAGATAAGTTTGCAGATGTTTCGGAAGTGGGGCCTTATGTATTGGGGCGTTTGGCCGAAATGCCAGAGGCACTCAGACCTTTCGTCACTATATCGCTAAAAGTAGACAAACGTGCGAATATGGGGCTTGTAATAGATATTAAAGAGGTGTTAAGAGATGTGGGGGTTTTTAAAATCAACTATACGACCTATGAGGGAGATGCCTTTATGAACGTACCATAGTTGTCATTTACTACAGCCAAAAACGAACTGTCAGTAATTGGGAGATAATTCCGATCAGAAACCCCATGCCTACTTCTGCTTTATTGTGTGCGCCCATATACAAACGAGCACTGGCGACAAGTCCTGTAGCCAACATAAAAAGGGACAGCGCAAGGGTAACATTAATTTCGAAATGAACGCTTAGGCAAACCAAATACATAAAGATACTGGCCATGCCTGCAACATGCAAGCTGGCCTTAAAGTTAAAAAAAAGTAAAACCAACGAAGCGAACGCCGCGCCAACAAGGCCTACAAAAAAGTAATAAAGTTCAATAGTGTAATTATTCGGAATTACCTTGTAGAGTACCATTAGTAGTAGCAATATGATAATGTACAATGGATAGCGCCGTTCTTTGGCGCTTGGGGTAAAAACCGATTGAACAATTCCTAAATTAGTTAAAATAAGATACGAAATAATAGGAATAATGACGGTCAGGATAAAAATGGGTAAAATATTACCACTTTGAACCTCCAAAGGACTGTACTTTGGTGTAAGGACAAAGTAGACCAAGGTTCCGACTATAGGAATAAAAAGGGGATGAAAAAGATAAGAAATCGTTCGTAGAAACAGTTTCATTATATCTGTTTTCTAAGTCGGGCTACGGGGATACTTAGTTGCTCTCGGTATTTAGCTACTGTTCTTCTTGCAATAGGATAGCCTTTTTCCTTTAAAATTGCCGCAAGCCGATCGTCGGTCAGGGGTTTTTTCTTTTCCTCGTCGGCGATAACCGTTTCTAGTATTTTCTTGATTTCCTTGGTAGAAACATCCTCGCCCTGTTCGTTTTTCATTGATTCGGAGAAATATTCCTTGATCAATTTAGTACCGTAGGGCGTGTCTACGTATTTGCTATTGGCCACTCGGGAAACGGTAGAAACATCCATCTCTATTTCGTCAGCAATATCTTTTAGGATCATGGGGCGCAAATTGCGTTCGTCTCCTGTCAAAAAGTACTCCTCTTGGTAGTGCATGATAGAGTTCATAGTAATGAACAAAGTCTGTTGTCGTTGACGTATGGCATCGATAAACCATTTGGCCGCGTCTAATTTTTGTTTAATGAACATGACCGCATCTTTCTGGGTCTTCGATTTTTCTTTCGAATCTTTGTATCCCTTCAGCATATTATTGTATTCCCTGGATACATGAAGTTCAGGGGCATTTCTTCCATTTAGTGAAAGCTCGAGCTCCCCTTCAACAATGCGAATCGAAAAATCAGGTACCACATGTTCGATCATTTTGTTGTTCCCGGCGTATGATCCTCCCGGTTTTGGGTTTAATTTTTCGATTTCGGAAATAGCATCTTTTAGTTCTTCCTCGGTAATATCGTATTTCTGTAGCAGCTTTTTGTAGTGTTTCTTAGTGAATTGCTCAAAAGATTTTTCTAGAATAGTCTGCGCCATCGCAATACTCGGGGTCGCTTCTTTTCGTTTAAGCTGTATGTTCAAACATTCTTCAAGCGAACGTGCGCCAACTCCCGGAGGGTCTAGTTCCTGCACTATTTTCAACACCTTTAAAATAGATTCCTTCTCTGTATAAATGTTCTGGGTAAAGGCAAGATCGTCTAAAATGTCGGTTATGGGTCTTCTGATGTATCCGCTTTCGTCAACACTGCCAACAAGAAATTCGGCAATACTCCATTCCTCATCACTTAGATAAACGGTATTTAACTGGTTGATCAAATACTGGTTGAACGAAATACCTGCGGCATAGGGAACACTTTTTTCATCATCATCGGCACTGTAATTATTGGCCTTGGTACGGTACTCGGGAATTTCATCATCACTCAGGTAATCGTCTATATTAATATCTTCTGCAGTAATATTCTCTGCATCGGATGGTTCCTCATAGTCATCCCCAAAATCATCCGCCAATGCATCGCTTTCTTCCTTTCCCGTTTCCAGGGCCGGATTTTCTTCTAGCTCTTGTTTCAACCGTTGCTCAAATGCCTGGGTGGGCAATTGTATGAGCTTCATCAGCTGAATTTGCTGTGGAGAAAGCTTTTGGGATAATTTAAACTGTAAATGTTGTTTTAACATTGGGGTTGTTTACCTGCTTTATAAAATTACAGAATTCGATTTAGAATTCGGCATTTTGTGGTGTTCTTGGAAAAGGAATTACATCCCTTATATTACCCATCCCTGTAGCGAACAGCACAAGCCTTTCAAAGCCTAGTCCAAAACCGCTGTGTACCGCAGTTCCGAATTTGCGAAGGTCTAGGTACCACCAAAGTTCTTCTTCGGGGATATTCAAGGCCGCCATTTTGCTTTTCAATACGTCTAAACGCTCCTCACGCTGCGACCCGCCTACGATTTCCCCGATGCCGGGGAATAGGATGTCCATGGCGCGAACGGTTTTTCCATCTTCATTTAAACGCATATAAAATGCCTTTATTTTGGCAGGGTAGTCAAATAAGATTACCGGGCACTTAAAGTGTTTCTCGACCAAGAAACGCTCGTGTTCACTTTGTAAATCGGCGCCCCACTCATTAATGGGGTACTTGAATTTTTTCTTCTTGTTGGGTTTGCTGTTTCTAAGAATATCGATTGCCTCGGTATAGGTCACTCTTTTAAAACTGTTATCCGCAACAAAACGCAGTTTTTCTATTAATGGCATTTCGCTCCGTTCGGCCTGGGGCTTTTGCTTTTCTTCGTCTAGCAACCTTTTTTGAAGAAATTCAAGATCCTCCATGCAGTTGTCTAGTATGTAAACAATAACACTTTTGATAAAGTTTTCGGCCAGGTCCATATTGGCAGGTAAGTCATAAAAAGCCATTTCGGGCTCGATCATCCAAAATTCCGCCAAGTGGCGAGAAGTATTTGAGTTTTCGGCACGAAAAGTAGGACCAAAGGTATATACTTTACCCAAGCCCATGGCATAGGCTTCTGCTTCTAACTGCCCCGATACGGTAAGGTTGGTTTCTTTTCCAAAAAAGTCTTGTTTGTAATCTACTTTTCCATCATCGGTCAAAGGAGGGTTCTTTGCATCTAAGGTGGTAACCCGAAACATTTCCCCAGCACCTTCCGCATCGGATCCCGTTACAATGGGCGCATGAAAATAATAAAAACCATTTTGATTAAAATACTGGTGTATGGCAAAAGAAAGGGCCGAGCGTACCCGCATGATAGCTCCAAAGGTATTGGTGCGTACCCGAAGATGTGCCTGCGATCGTAGAAATTCTAATGAGTGTTTCTTAGGGGATAGCACGGTTAACTTCACCTCCTCCGAATTTGCCGTTCCATGTACAAAAATAGCGGTCACTTGTATTTCTGCATTTTGCCCGCTACCTTCGCTTTCTACAAGTACGCCTTTGACCTGTAAAGCGGCACCTACGGTAATTTGCTTTAGAAGATCTTCTGAGGTATTTTCAGCATCGACCACACACTGTATATTTTTTAGGGTAGACCCGTCGTTCAGATTAATGAAACGATCGTTTCTAAAACTTCGTACCCATCCGTTTACGACCACTTCTTGCGATGAAGGGGCGGTAGTAAGTATTTTTTTTATACTGGTTGACTGCATGATAAATGGCTTCAAATTTAAAGGGCAAAGATAGGTTTTTACCCCTATTTTTGTTTTGTATATGAGATAATTTAGGCTATTGCTCCTCCTTGGGATTAATTTCCTCTTTTGGAAGAATATTGATTTGCGGTTTTTTAAGCGTTTCTTTATTGGCGATGTTTCGTTCCAAGGATAAGAGCAGGGAAGGAAGCAAAATTAAGTTGGCCAGCATCGCGAACATGAGCGTAGCCGATACCAAGGCCCCTAATGCGACGGTGCCACCGAAATTGGATATGATAAATACAGAAAATCCAAAAAACAACACGATCGAAGTGTAGAACATACTAACACCGGTCTCCCGCAAGGCGGCGTACACAGATATTTTGATACGCCATTTATTGGCTATCAATTCTTGTCGGTACTTTGCCAAAAAATGTATGGTATCGTCTACAGAGATACCAAAAGCGATACTAAAGACCAAAATAGTGGAGGGTTTAATAGGAACGCCCACAAAACCCATTACCCCAGCAGTAATAACCAGCGGGAGCAGGTTCGGAATCAACGAGATGATAATCATTCGGAACGAGCGAAATAGATAGGCCATAAAAAGAGCGATCAATCCGATGGCCAAGGCCAAGGAGAGCACTAGGTTCTTTACCAAATATTTGGTGCCTTTAAGAAAGATAAGGGCCCCTCCGGTCATATACACATTGTAACGATCGGCCGGGAAAATCTTGGCAATGTTATCATTGAGCTCGGCTTCAATGGCCTCCATACGATCCGTTTCTACATCGCGCATAAAGGTGGTCATTCGGGCCGATTGCCCAGTGCTATCTACAAAAGAGCTAAGCATGTCGCCATTTTCCGATGATTTTCTGGCAACATCCATGATAAAGGTATTTTCTTGGGAAGTCGGTAGTTGATAGTATTTTGGTATCCCGTTATAAAACGCCTGTTTGGAGTACTTTACCAAGTTGACCACCGAGACCGATTTTGATAATTCCGGAATTTCCTCGATTACGGTACCGAGACGATCCATTCTTTTTAGATTGGCCGCTTTTAAAACGCCTTTGGGCTTTTTGGTGTCGACAACGATCTCAACAGGCATTATCCCGTCGAATTCTTCCTCAAAAAAGCGGATATCTTGAAAGAACTCGGCATTTTTAGGCATGTCTTCAATGATACTCCCCGAGATTTTTATTTGATAAATTCCGATGATGCTACCGATCAATAATATCAACGAGACCACATATACCGTGATGCGTCTTTCCCGAACAATACGTTCCATCCAGTTTACAAAAGTATCGATCCACCGTTTGTTCAGATGTTTTAAATGTTTCGTCTTTGGCAGTGGCATAAAACTGTAGACAATCGGGATAATCAACAACGAAAGAATGAAAATGCCAATGATGTTGATAGAGGCGACGATTCCAAATTCTTTTAAGAGTTTGCTATCGGTAATGATAAAAGTAGCAAAACCGGAGGCCGTGGTAACATTGGTCATTAAGGTAGCATTCCCGATTTTACTGATGACCCGTTGTAACGACAAGGCTTGGTTGCCATGTTTTTTTACCTCTTGCTGGTATTTATTGATAAGAAAAATACAGTTTGGTATGCCGATAACAATAATCAATGGTGGTATCAAGGCCGTGAGTACGGTTATTTCATATTGCAAGAGACCAAGTATTCCAAAGGCCCACATTACCCCGATAATGACCACACACATAGAGATGAACGTAGCGCGAAAACTTCGAAAGAAGAAGAAGAAAATTAAGGAAGTCACACCCAAGGCTGCCAAAATGAATTTCCCGATCTCATCAATAATATTTTGGGAATTCATTGTTCGGATATAGGGCATGCCCGATACGCGCACATCCAACCCGGTTTCTTCCTCGAAACCTCGAATTGCCTTATCCAGGTCTTTAAGAATAAAATCTTTGCGTACCGAAGTGTTCACAATATCCTCGTCCAAGTTAATGACAGTGCGAATCGTACCGCTTTCGGCATTGAATAATAAATTGTCAAAGAAAGGGAGCTCGTTGAACAAATGATTCTTAATACTATCTACCTCTTGCTTCGTTCGAAGGGTTGATTGAATTAGGGGCCGCAAGACGAATTCTTGTTTTTCCTGATCTTTTACGAGTTCCTTTAAATTATCGGTAGAAATGACAAAATCTACTTCTGGAAAAGCGATTAATTGTTTACTGAACTTATTCCAGCGGTTGAAGTTTTCCGGAGTGAAAAGTGCTGAATCACGAACGGCAAAAACCACCGTGTTGCCCTCTTCTCCAAATTGCTTTAAAAACGACTGGTATTCCAAGTTTACGGGGTGGTCATCGGGGAGTAAGTTGGCTTGGGAGTTAGAAAAGCGCATGTTTTCCCATTGTATTCCCAAAAAAACGGTCATGGCGACTACCAAGAGTAGAATTAAGATTCTGTTTCTTAGAATAATATTGGCCGTTCGTGTCCAAAATCCGGTTGTAATTTTTCCTGCCATGCTCGTCTGACCCGCTCCTGTTGAAAGGCGTGGTCTTTCTTTTTATATTAGAAACCCGGCAAAGGTAGAAAATGATGGGGTGTGTTCCTAAGATGAACGATACAAATAAAGGGTGTCGGTTAGCGAGTAAAAAAAAACGACCCCTGGGAATCGCTTTAATTTTTTAAAGTGATTATACTTTCATTATCTCAGCTTCTTTGGCGCCAAGGAACGTATCTATTTTTTTTCCGTAGGTATCGGTAAGTTCTTGAATATCTCCCTCCGTATTTTTCTTTAGATCGTCCGAGGCATCTTCCAGTGCGCGAACCTCCTTATTTGCTTCTTGTCGGGCGTTTCGAACCCCAACCTTTGCGTGTTCGGCTTCCGCCTTCGCTTGCTTTGCCAGATCACGACGTCGTTCTTCGGTAAGGGGAGGTACATTGATAATGATGGTCTCACCATTATTCATTGGGTTAAATCCAAGGTTGGCAGCCATAATTGCTTTTTCAATTTCTGTAAGCATACTTTTTTCCCATGGCTGTACAGATAGTGTTCTACCATCGGGCGTATTCACGTTGGCTACCTGCGAGAGCGGTGTCTGAGATCCGTAATAATCTACCATAACGGAAGAAAGCATGGCGGGGCTCGCTTTCCCTGCCCTAATTTTCATGAATGCTTTCTCTAGATGCATTATTGCGGCATCCATGGCTTCTTTTGCAGAATCAAGTATAAAATCGATTTCTTCTTTCATATTAAATAGCTATTGTCGGTATTACAAATAATGGGCCAATTTACATATTTACTACGGTCCCGATATTTTGACCATCTACAATTTTGAGCAGATTGCCTCTTTTGTTCATATCAAAAACCACGATAGGCAATTGATTTTCTTGACTTAGGGTAAAGGCGGTGGTATCCATTACTTTTAGTCCCTTGTTCAATACCTCCTGAAAAGATATTGTATCGAATTTGGTGGCATCTTTGTCTTTTTCGGGATCAGCTGTATAAATACCATCAACACGGGTACCCTTTAGAATTACATCGGCCTCGATTTCAATTGCTCTTAATACGGCTGCCGAATCGGTCGTGAAATAAGGGTTCCCCGTTCCACCACCAAAAATAACCACTCTTCCTTTTTCTAAATGTCGCATGGCGCGTCTTCTTATAAAAGGCTCTGCCACTTCATTTATTTTAATGGCCGATTGCAATCTGGTCTGTACTCCTTTTAGTTCAAGTGCACTTTGTAGGGCGAGGCCGTTAATTACGGTCGCTAACATGCCCATATGATCTCCTTGCACTCGGTCCATTCCTGTGGCAGCACCAGTTAGGCCCCTAAAAATGTTTCCACCACCAATAACAACGGCAACTTCAATGCCCTTGCTTACTACTTCCTTAATTTCATCGGCGTATTCTTCGAGTCGTTTCGAATCGATTCCGTATTGTTTGTCGCCCATAAGAGCTTCACCGCTGAGTTTTAAGAGTATTCGTTTATAATGCATGGTTTGTTTTTAGTTCCCGACAAAAATAATCAAAAATAATTACGCCGTAGCACCTGTAGTTTTTAGGTGCTAAACCTTAATTAAATGTAAATAAATGGTGTTCGAACAATTAATTTTAGTAATCTTGCCCAAAATCAGTAATGCAATTCGTTCGCTGCCAAATTTCCTGAAGAAGTGTAACTAATAGTTATTGTGCTACTTAGAAATAAGTAGTTATGAAAATATTTTAAATAGCAATCGATGAAAAAGTTTTTATTATTGTCGCTTTCCGCGTTTTTGTTTTTCGGATGTGGTGCTACCAAATCACTGGTCACCGCAGACAAAACTCCTATTTTGGTCAATTTGGATTTGATCAAGGTAGTCGATGATAAGGTGATGGTGAGCATTGATCCAGGAGCTTTTACCAAGGAAGAAGTGTCTTTTTTCATCCCCAAAACCGTTCCGGGAACCTATAGTTCTGACAATTATGGGAAGTATATCGAAGATTTGAAAGCGTTCGACTACGAAGGTAAGGAGCTTGTAGTGTCTAAAGCTGATGTGAATACCTGGAAGATCGCAACGGCAAAAAGCTTGGATAAAATCACCTATTGGGTCAATGATACTTATGATACCGAGACTGAGGTCGAAGAAGCAGTTTTTTCACCTTCGGGCACCAATATTAAAGAAGGGAATAACTTTGTTCTCAATCTTCACGGTTTTGTGGGCTATTTTGAAGGCCTAAGTGAAATACCCTATGAGATTACCATAGCAAAACCGGCAGATTTAGTGGCGACTACTTCGTTATCGGAGAAAGCGATGGTAGCTGCTGATACCAAGCAAGATGTATTTATCGCCAATCGGTACTTTGAAGTAATAGATAGTCCTATACTTTATGCCAAACCAAATTCGGAGACTTTTTTAATCAATGATATCGAAGTTACCTTAAGTGTGTACTCCCCGAATGGTACCTACACAGCTGCAAGTATTAAGGAATCAATGGAAAAAATGATGGCGGCTCAAAAAACGTTTTTGGGGGATTTAAATAGCACGAAAGAGTACAATATTCTGCTCTATCTTTCTACGTTGGAACAGGATGCGGGTGGTTTTGGCGCTTTGGAACATCATACCTCTACGGTAGTTGTATTGCCTGAAATGATGCAAAAAGAAGCCTTGGAAGAAGCGATGGTCGATGTAGTGTCTCATGAGTTTTTTCATATTGTTACTCCCTTGAGCGTTCATTCCGAAGAAATACAATATTTTGATTTCAACGATCCTAAAATGTCACAACATTTGTGGATGTATGAAGGTACCACCGAGTACTTTGCCAATCTTTTTCAGATTCAACAGGGATTGATAGATGAGAGTGAGTTTTACAAACGCATTATAGATAAGGTAAGCAATGCCAAGGCCTATGACGACGAAATGTCATTTATAGAAATGAGCAAGAATATTTTGGACGACCCCTATAAAGACAATTATGCGAATGTGTATGAGAAAGGTACGTTGATCAACCTATCGCTCGATTTATTACTAAGAGAATTGAGCAACGGTGAAAAAGGAGTACTGTGGTTAATGAAAGAACTATCTGCAAAATATGGGGATATGACCCCGTTCAAAGATGACAAATTAATTGACGAAATTGTTGCAATGACCTTTCCCGAAGTAGGTGCTTTCTTTGCTACCCACGTTATTGGCAACACGCCGATAAATTACAAGGACTTTTTAGCGAAAGTAGGCCTAAATATGGTCTCAGAGCCAGAGGAAACCGGTTATTTCTTGCAAGGCGAAATGCCTTTTATTGATGTGGATCAGAGGAATGATAATGCGGTTTTCATTCGAAAGGGAATTGCTTTAAATACGTTCTTTACCAAATTAGGTGCGCAAGGAGGTGATGTCATTAAAAGTATTAACGGAACTCCTATTAATTTGGAGGCCATCCGACCGATTATCGGACAAAGCTTTGGCTGGACACCAGAAACCGAGATTACCATGATGGTAGACCGCGATGGGGAAGAATTAACCTTCGCTGGTCCGGTAGGAAGTCCCATGATAGATGTATTGAAGTTGACTCCCATGGATGGTGCCAATGAAGCACAAAAGAAACTTAGGACAGCTTGGATGAAGAGCTAATTTGTTTAGACATATCATAATAAAAAAGCGGCATCTCGAAGGTGCCGCTTTTTTGTTTCTAAAAAGATAGGATAAAAAAAATGATCATTTTTTGTAACTAAATTTGAAAACGACAGTTTCCCCTTTTGAATACCTAAAAACAACCATGCACTCACTCACCGACAATGCATTAATGCTCAAAGTAAAAGCGGGCGACCTAGACAAACTAGGATTGTTGTATGAACGTCATAAGAAAAGGCTGTTTGGCTTTTTTTATAATATGAATAGTAACGCCATGATCAGTGAAGATCTAGTGCAAAACGTATTCGTAAGAATGCTAAAATACAAGCATACTTTTACTGGGGATGGGGCTTTTACCGCTTGGATGTTCAAGACCGCTCGAAATGTAAATTACGATTATTATAAAAAAAATAAAATTGCCTTTCATCAAAAAGAAGTATCGGAAATGGAGTATAAACTACAAGATTCAACAGATACAGAAAAGGGAATAATAGCGAAAGATAAACTATCGCTTCTGCAACAGGCCATGGGTTATTTGGCTCCCGAGAAGCGTGAGATTTTAATGCTCAGTAAATTAAAGGAAATGAAGTTCAGTGAAATTGCCGAAGTACTTGGATGCAGCGAGGGGAATGCGAAGGTAAAGGCACACCGGGCTTTAAAAGATTTAAGAACTGTATTTCTACAATTGGAAAAAAGATAAATCATGGAGAAGGAACAATTTGAAATAACGATGGTAGAGTACTTGGCGGGCGAACTAACACAGACGGCTAGTTCCGAATTCGAGGAATACTTGAAAAACAACCCGGTGCAAAGAGCCGAATTCGAAAGTTTACAACAAACATGGGGCAAGATGGATGAGGCTGTAGTGCCCGAAACTTCGGAAGCTATGGATGTACGTTTTTTCGAAATGTTGCACATAGCTGAAACGGAAAAGGCTAATAAATCAACAGGGTTTGTAGAGGGGCTGTCATCGTTTATGAGCCTCCTTTGGAGACCACAGGTGGCCTATGGTATTCTCTTGGTCGCAATCGGTTTGGGAACCGGTTATTTTATGAGTACCAATACGGCACAGTCCGATACTCCCAATACCGTTGTGGTCGACAATGAAACCGAAGAGGTACGAGAACAGTTGGTCTTGACCCTTCTCGAGCAACCCTCTGCCAATCAACGCCTGCAAGGGGTGAACGAAGCGAATAAAATCGAAAAAGTAGATGAAAAGGTAATCAAGGCCTTGTTACAGACCCTGAACAATGATGCCAACGTGAATGTGCGGTTAGCAGCTATAGAAGCGTTGGTAAACTATGTAGACAAACCCATTGTAAGAGAGGGGCTTATTCAGGCTATTGGCCACCAAGAATCGCCTATTGTACAGGTGACGTTGGCAGATCTTATGGTAGCCTTACAAGAGAAGAAATCAATTGCACCTTTTAAAGCATTAATACGCAGTAAAGAGTTGGATACCTCAGTAAAAGAAAAACTGGAAAGTTCAATTCAACAAATTATCTAGATAAATTCATTAATCGATCCCATTTAAAAAGGGGTTTATTCAATCAATCAAAAAACGAAATCAAATGAAACCATAAGAATTTAAACAATCATCAAAATCCATGGAGATGATTTTTTAACTCTGCAAAGGTGACCTGCGATCGTTGAAAAAAATAGAAAAAATGAAAAAAGTAATAGTATGTGCATTATTCGCGGTAGCTGCGATGACACAAGGGGTCAATGCCCAAAAAAACGAATTTAAAGAAGATATTGAGAAAGAGCTTGCTTTTTCTAATTCGAGCGATGAGAATGTACTGATCGTGCAAAACTTGAATGGGTCGATTACGGTAGAAGGATATGATGGGGACAAGGTGCAGCTTCTAGTGGAGAAGCGGGTATGGGCCCGAAGTAATGAAAAACTCGAAAAGGGCAAACGTGAAATCGGAATTAAAGTATTGCAAGAGGGAAATACCCTGGTGGTTCATGCTGATGTTCCCAATATGGAGTATAAAAAGGAACATTTGACCTCGATAGATTGTCATAATTATGAGCAACCTTCATATGATCATCGTCTGAATTTTAAGCTAAAGATGCCTAAAAACATCAAGTTGGTTGTGGGAACGATCAACAATGGAGAAGTAGTGATTTCAAATACTAGGGGAAACTACCTAAAGGCCAACAACATCAACGGAGGTATCGCCTTAAAAAATGTGACTGGGCAAACAGAGGTACATGCAATTAACGGTGAGGTGCAGATTTCGTACGCCGCGAATCCAAAGGCCGCTTCGACCTATTATTCCTTAAATGGGGATATTAATATTACCTATCAAAAAGACCTTTCGGCAGAAATCGCCTTTAAAAGTATGAATGGGGAATTGTTTACCGATTTTGAAATTGCCAAACAATATGCAAAGACCAGTAAGAACGAATCTGGAAAAGAATCGGGAGCAACCTATAAGTACGAGGCAAAACCAATAGTTCAAATAGGGGGTGGGGCATTGTTCCATGATTTTGAAACGCTGAACGGCGATGTGATTATCAAAAAAATATAGAGCCCCAAAAATTAGACAAAAACAATACGTAAACTGCTTTCCACGCTTGTGGAAAAGAATATAAAATAATTTGATTATGAAAACTATAAAAAAAGGGCTATTCACACTCATGCTATTGGCAGTAGCAACAATTTCGGCCCAAGAAGGAGTAGAATTGTTTTCAGTTCCCTTGAGCAATCCTAATGAGCAGGGAAAACTGAAGTTAAGTCAAATTGCGGGATCTATCACGGTGATTGGCTATGATGGCAAAGAGGTCATTGTAAAAGCGGTTATGGGGAAACGAAAGTCGCGCTCCAAGAAAAGTAACAATGGCATGAAGCGGATCGATAATTCCTCTATGGCGATCAGTGCCGAAGAACGCGACAATGTGGTGTGGATCATGAACGAGCAGCACAACCGTAAAACCGACATGGAGATTCAAGTGCCCATGAATTTTGATTTACAGCTAGCCACTGTAAACAGAGGCGATATCTTTGTGGAAGGCGTTAATGGGGAAATGGAAATAAGTAACGTAAATGGGGAAATCACTTTAAAAAATGTTTCGGGTTCTGCATCGGCCGACACTACCAACGGGGATATCAAGGCAAACTTTGGATCGATCACCGCGAACACTAGTATGGCTTTTAGCAGTTTTAATGGAGATATCGATATTACATTTCCCAAATCATTAAAAGCCGATATAAAACTACGATCCGATATGGGCGAAATTTTCACCGACTTTGATATGGTAGTAGATCCTCAAAAAACGGCTGTTGAAACAAATAAATCTTCTGGTACTTATAAAGTTAAAATGGAACAATGGGTGAAAGGAAAGGTCAATGGCGGTGGTCCTGAAATGCTTTTTAAAACCTGGCAGGGCGATATTATAATAAGAGCCAACTAACCCATACTTTTCTTTACTCTTAACGAATCAAAACCAGTGTTTTGGTGGCCGTGGCAACGGCCCCTTGCCCTAGAACACCTTAAAAATAGAAATATGAAACGAATAGCAACAATATTGTTGATGGTTTTAGCCATGTTGAGGGTTAGTTCTCAGGCATCAGAGAAAAAAGTAGATAGGTATATTACCAAAGTCATGCAGGGGAACGAAATTCCTGGTGCCGCCCTGGCCATACTTCGAGAGGGGAAGGTGGTTTTCAAAAAATACTACGGATACGCAAACTTGGAAACGCAAGAACCGATTGGCGAACATACACTTTTCAAACTACATTCACTATCAAAGGTGTTTGTGTCCACTGCAATTTTTCAAATGGTCGAAGCAGATCAATTAAGCTTGTCGGATCCAATAGGGCATTACGTTGAGGGGTTGCCGCAAGCGTGGAAAGCCATTGAAATCAGGCATTTGCTTACCCACTCCTCTGGCCTTCCCGATATGGTGAAACATGAGGCAGCGACTGAAGCAGCGCATCGAGAAAAGGTGTTTGCAGATGAAATTGAATTCGCTCCCGGGGGTCGGTTCAGTTACAACCAAACCAATTTCTGGTTGTTGAACCGCATTATTACCAAAGTGAGCGGCAATCCCTTGGAGAACTTTCTTCTGAAGCACCAATTCAATGGGGACATGAATGCATTGGTATTCGCACAAGATGAAAAAGCCGTAAACAGAGCCACCGAATATTTCGTGAATAACGAAGGAAGTATGCAAGAGAAGGAATTCAATGTCCCAACCTATATGTACGGGGCTGCCGGAATTGCATTGACCTTGGACAACTTTATAGCTTGGAACAAGCGCTTAGACGACGGAGATTTGCTGCCAAATGAAATTAAAAACCAAATGTGGGCTCCATTTCAATACAAAAAAGGCATTGATTACGCATACGGCTGGGCGCTCGAGACTATTAACAATAGAAAAATAGTAGGTTTTTCAGGAGGTACGATCGTAAGTCTTAGAAAGTATATTGAGGATGATATGACCGTCATTTTCCTGAGTACCGGTTATCGCCATTTCCCAAATGTTAATGGGGTCACCAATTTTGTGGCCGGTTTGGTAGATGAAGATTTGAAAAGTAAGGAAGCAGTAGCAGGAGAGCAGTTGTTGCAAAGTTTTTTAGAAAACCCAGTGAGCGACAGTATTAAATTGTACAAGAAAATTTTGGCGAACGATACGTCATTGAACCTAGAAGGGGTTCTCAATAGTATTGGATATAGGCTAGCGGGCCGCAACGATTACTCTGGGGCAATAGCCGTGTTCAAATTGAATACCCAAGAACACCCAAACTCATGGAATGTTTGGGATAGTTTAGGTGAAGGGTATGAAATGAAAGGAGACACCCAAGCGGCGATTACGAATTACAAAAAGTCGGTATTGGTAAATCCTGAAAATCAGCACGGAATTGATAAATTAAAAACACTTCAAAAAAATTGATGCCAATCTGGATGGGTACTTTTTCAAATGCTTGGAAATGAAGTGGTAACAACTTGATCGCTAATAAGGAAACGCATCAAAATTTGGCTAGAGATGCCAGTGGGAAGAAACGAAAGACGCTTTGGTCAAGCGCATCGTAAAACGGTTTTTTTTTGGAAAAACGATTATATGGCATAGCGGTGGCATGCATGGATACAGTAACTTGTGGCTTTCTTCAATACTGGTAACCAATTGATTCCCATATAATGAATTTAGTGCTTTAAACAGGCCAGTACATCTTTTTTATAACTGTCCATTTAACCAGTATCCCGTAATTTCCACGGTACACCATAAAGTTTAGAAAACAAATTTTAAATGTTAATCGGTAAGCAAGGTGGGATCACTCGTGGGCAAATCCAAATTTAATGCACTAATCTCGTCATATGCCCTTTGCGCATCATTGAATTTTAAACCCCATTTTTTAAAAAATTCGGTCAAATCCGCATTGGCAACAGTACTTGCATAGACCATAAATAAACGCATTCGGTCATTGTCATTGGAAAAAGAAGGACTATCCTCTCGAAATTTCTTGTGCAATTCTTTGTAAAATTCGAATCCAAAGGCCAATTGTAGCTGATAAAACATGCCCAGACGAACAAATAGATTCCTTCCTTTGGCATTGTAATCTTTATCGCTATCTGACAAGGCCAAATATGTTTTGATTGCACTCCAAGCGTCACTCTTTTTTAATCTTGATTCAATTCCGAATTCTTTCTCGGCGGCCAACGAATAGATATTTACAGTTACTTCTATGGTTTCGTTCCAGGTCCAAGCGTCCATTTGCCGCGAATGGCCAACTTCATGCCAAGGGCCCCAGCCGTCTTTTGAAAATTTTTCATTGTCCAATACAAATTGAATTCCATTTTGAAAATTATACGCTGTTCTATAATTATAAGCGAACATATAGAAATCGGTATTGGCGTACTCTACAAAAAGAGTCTTATGCGATATCGGTTTATGGATAGCAGAGGAGCCATCCATACCGCTAATTTCATTTTCGGCCGTAATCGCCCGGTCGATATTGCTCAGGAGCCTATTCTGATCTTGATCTTTGAACTCAGAAGCTTTCTCGTTTGATACAACAACAATGGATTTGTCTCCTATAAGCGTAGCAAAACGCGATGCCTTGAGCTTGGAGAGCATCGTGGACCATTCCGTGGCGGTAGTTTCATTTTTTTTGAATACCGGAGCTGGTAACAATCCACTTGAAAAGTCAATCTTAACTGTTTTTTCAGGGACGTCAAAATAGCGCAAATACACCATTCCACCTACATCTCCAGAGTTAATTTCATTTAGCCCAACTACCAATGGGATTTCTGTCGGTTGGCTATTCCAATTTGAACCTTGAGAGTAAGTGCCTATTAACAATTGGACATTCGCATTTGCTTCTTTTTTAACATCCAATAGCAAAGTCGTGTTAGGGGGGGCGTAAAATCCGGTAGTATGAAAATCGGCAGATGCAAATCGTAAACCTAACCGATCAGCCTCTTGACGGCCTGTTAACATCCCATTAAATTCTAAAACCGTATTTGTACTGCTTTCTTCATCAACAGGTTCTTCATTAAAGGGTTCTTCATCAACAGGTTCTTCATCAACCAATTCTTCGACGATAGGTTTTTCAATAACAGGTTCATCCTTGTTACACCCCATAAGAACTAAAAAAAGGAGTAGTATTGAACTGAAAGAATAGATTTTTTCTCTCATTGTCAGTATCGTTAGCATGATTATTATTAGTCTGTAAAATAGGTCTTTTCCCCTAATTCAATTAGTGTTTTTAACATTTAATTAGTGTTCTGGAATCATGATTCAAAATCACCACCTTATAAAACCTAAACGAACTAAGAATACAATACCATATCAAAATTCTATTACAAATCACTAGAAAAGAATGCTATTTCTCGAGGGTCTGTTCCAAGAGCGCAGCCTGTCTATACCCCAGGTAAAGCAATCGCTACACTACTGAACCGACCCTTGGTCATTTCTTTCTATGACTATAGCAACTACCTTTTCGTAGCGCCTGCAAAGTGAACAGTATGGGGAAAAGAGCATAACCGGTCGTGCTTTTATTGGAATTGTGTATACATATGGGTTTAAATCCAATAAGAATTTGAATGAAAGAAAGTAGAATAATTGGAAAACGCTTTAGAACATGTTTTATTCTTTTGAACTTGTAACGATCTGCAGTAGATTGCGTCTACTGCAGTAGTTGTTTTAACAAATCAATCAACTTAAGAGTAGTCCTATGCGCTTACTGGCCGATTTTATTCTGGTTTTTGGTTTTGCGATTACTTCGGTGATTCTTTTTATGCTGGCGAAGGCTAAAAACAGAGAACTACCCCAGAACATTCTAATTGTTCTGCTGGGTTTTATACTAGTTACTATTATTAGTTTTTATGCTGGTTTACATAGGCTGAAATTTTTGTACTTGGTCACCCTAGTTTTTGAAAATGGAGAACGTTTCATCATGGGGCCTTTGATTTTCATCTATGTGAAGTCGCTCTTTTTGGAAAACAAAGGGCTTGTTAAAAAACACTTGGTTCACCTTGTTCCATTCGTTCTTTACTGGCTTGTTTTTACGTTACCCTTTGTAGCAAGTAGTTATTTGGGATATGTGGTGTTCGACTATCTAAAACCATTTCATAATATGCCCTATTTGGCATTGATAAAAGATGCCTATTTACTTTTGTACTTGATCCTATCAATACGACTTTTTTATCGGTTTAAGGCGATGATGAAATTCAACTATTCTAGCTTTATCACAAATAATGTTCAATGGTTGAAACTGTTTCTTCTAACATTTTTTGGTCTGTTATTGTTTGATTTTATCATAACCCTATATGAAGTGGTCTTTGGCTATTTTACTTCTTGGGATACGGGGTACATTACAGCCGTATTCATGATTATTCTAGTGACTTATTTGGGCTATAACGGTATTAAACAATCTGTTGTCACTATGCCTGATTTTTTACTGGATGAGGAAGTTGGTAAAGCAAATAATAAAAATGGGAATAGTCCTATTGCCATAGAAATTTCGGAAGAAGAACTGTTGAAGCTTCAAACAAAATTGGAGGCCATCGTCCTAACAGAAAAACCCTATCTATTGCACGATCTTACGTTGACCCATCTCGCAAAGATGATAGAGACAACCGATAAGAAACTTTCATTACTGTTGAATCGAAAAATGAAGATGCCTTTTTACGACTATATTAATAAGCATCGAGTTGAGACGGTAAAGGAGAAACTAGCGTCTTCTAACTTTGATAATTTTTCGTTGATAGGAATTGCATATGATTCCGGTTTTAAATCAAAAAGTAGTTTTTATCGGATTTTCAAGAAAGAAACCGGGGTTTCACCTTCTCAATACAAACAAGCTCTCCGTCAGGAAAATAGTCCCTCTGCATCCGCTGAGACCTAAATCAACAATTTGTTAAATAGCTTTGTTAAAGCAAGAGAGAACTAACAGTTTTCTACCTGTTGTCATATTTCTTGGCGCTGTATGCGTTGGGTAATTGAGCCATAAAAAATAAAATAGCTGTATGAGAGTTTCTTTTCGCCTGATGTGCTTTTTGGTTTACATATGCTTTATTGGAAAGGCACATTCACAGTTCGAAAGTGCCGAGATCACCAAAAAGATGGAAAACCTATTAAGCACAATGAACCTTCCAGGAGTGGGGCTGGTAATGACAAACAAAGACAGCATACTCTATCAAAAAGGTTTTGGGTTTGCAGATCTGGCTTCAAAAGCCCCATTTGAACCCACTAGCCTGCAGAACATCGGGTCTACTTCTAAAACGTTCATAGGTGTCGCCCTAATGAAGCTGGTAGATCAAGGAAAGATAGGCCTTGATGATCCTATAAATTCATATTTACCTTTTCGTGTTTTTAATCCACATTTTCCTGATCAGGCCATTACCATGCGGCATTTGGCTACCCATACTGCAGGTATAAAGGATCTCTCCTCGGTTTATGATCTAAAGAGCTATTTTATTGATCGTGATACACAAAAAACACCTATCTCTAAAAAAGGATTTTCATTGGAAGAAAAGATATTTCTTGCCAAAACGGTCAAAAACAAACGGCAATCGTTACATGACTACTTGCAAAGTGTGTTGGAGGAAGGAGGTGAATTCTACGGTAAACGCAATTTTTACAAACATGCCCCCGGCACTGAATACGAATACACCAATATCGGAGCCACTTTGGCTGCGTACATAGTAGAAGTGGCAAGCGGAATGCCGTATTCGGAATTCACCAAGCAAGAAATATTTACGCCCTTACAAATGAACGCCACGGGCTGGTTCTACAAGGATGTGGAGATGCGCAATTTTGTAACCCGTTATACCGGTAAAAAACATATTGCGATACCGTTTTATGAGCTAACCACCTATCCCGATGGCGGCCTTAAATCATCCATAGCCGATATGACCCTCTATTTACAGGAAATGCTTCGTGGTTTCTTTGATCAAGGGAGCTTATTGACAAGAGAATCATATGCTGTCTTGTTTGAAAACCAACTGAATGTTCCATCTAGGGAACGCTCGGGTATTTTTTGGGATGTTTTTGGAAGCGAAGGTGAAGGCGATGTGGGCCATTCAGGCAGTGATCCAGGGATAATGACCTTTATGTACTTTAAGCCTGAGACGAAGATTGGAAAGATTCTTTTTGTAAATACTGGTCATTATAACGAGGATGTTATTCGTGTTTGGCAAGAATTCATAGCGTTGGAGCATTTGTTTGTCAAGGGCAATCCAAAGAAAGCAAACTAGCAATTGAAACAGAGCGGTATGAAAATAGAAAGAATAATTCCTATGATGCTGCTAGTATTGTTGAGTTTTTCATGTAATGATGATGACCAGATCAATGGCTCGGGAAATAGCATTTAACAAGACCGGGAGGTGGTAAATTTTATCGAAGTTCTAAGCATTAGTTCAACGAATGTAACCATTGTGCAAATGAACTCGCAAATGGTTATGGTTGCAGCGGATGACAATATTATCAACAATGTAAGGACAACGATATCGAATAACAGGCTTACCGTTGATTTGGCCCCGGGGAGTTATAATGATGTATCTATTGAAGTAGCCATTTCGGTACCACTTGTCACGGCATTACAGAACACAGGTTCTGGCAATATAGATATGACCGGTTTTTCAGATTTAAACAGTATCGAAGTCAACAATGAGGGGAGTGGTGCGATTCGCCTGGGAGGCTCGGCAAGCATGCTCTCGTTGCGCAATACGGGCTCAGGGAATTACAAAGGGTATGACTTTACCGTTGAAAATTGTACCGACCACAATACAGGTTCGGGAAACTGTGAGATACCATGTGCAGCGGAGCTTAGTGTCGCCAATTCTTGAAGCGGTGCTATTATCTATAAGGAAACACCTACTGTTACTATAACAAACACTAGGTTTGGGCAAGTTGTCGATACCAACTAGGGTAAGCAGACAAGTACAAAAAGAAAGTATAGTCTTGATCCAACCTCTTTTATAAAAATTTGTCTTTTGGGTAAGAATACCTATCAACGGATCAAATGAAAAAACCTACTTTTAAACCATCAATCAAGAAGTGCCGCATGCCTATTTTTCAAAAAATTATTTTTTTAGTTAGTATTACTTTTTTTAGCAGCGTTGTATCTTTAGGGCAAACGCTTACACAGACCGTAAAGGGCAAGGTCCTCGATGTGGAAACGAGTGCTCCATTGCTTGGAGCGAATATTATTCTTTTGAAAACGGATCCTCCAAAGGGAGCAATCACCGATGAAGATGGCTATTTTCGATTCGAGGGTGTTCCGGTAGGCCGTGCTTCTTTTCAATTTACCTTTTTAGGCTACGAAGACTTTGTGATTTCCGAAGTGCTGATCGGCTCTGCCAAAGAGGTAGAGTTAACCATTTATCTTACCGAGGCGCTGAACCAGCTCGATGAGGTGGTCTTAGTGGCACCTACCGATAATATCAATCCAAATAACAAACTAGCTACGGTTAGCGCACGTTCGTTCAGTGTAGAGGAAACCAAGCGTTTTCCCGCCAGTGTTAGTGATCCTGGGCGTATGGCGTTATCGTTTGCAGGGGTAACCAATAGCGATGACACCAGCAATGAAATTATTATTCGCGGAAATGCACCCAATCAACTGTTATGGCGTATTGAAGGCATTGAGGTGCCCGAGCCCAATCATTTTTCCGAAGAAGGCTATTCTCCGGGGAACGTGAGTTTGATCAGTAGTAATTTATTGGGCAAATCCGATTTTTTTACCGGCGCCTTTCCTGCTACTTATGGGAACGCACTTTCTGGAGTATTCGATATTAACCTTAGAAACGGGAACAACGAAAAAGGCGAGTATGCTTTTCAATTTGGGGTACTGGGAACCGATCTTACCGCGGAAGGCCCATTTAAAAAGGGGTATAAGGGCTCCTATTTGATCAATTATCGCTATTCCACTATTGCCCTACTAAATCAAATCGTCGATGTAACGCCTGGCAGTACGCCCACCTATCAAGATGTGTCTATCAAACTAAACCTACCTTTAGGGGAACGAACCAATCTATCGATCTGGGGTATTGGTGGTATCAGCGATGAAGATGAAGATCCAGAGGTAGACGGTTATTTTAGTAGTGAGGAAATTTTCGAATCGAAAACCTATATGACAGGGCTTACCCTATCGAACTTTTTTAAAAGTGGAAGTAAGTTAGAGAGCCGCCTGTCCTATTCGGGGAATGCGAGCGATTTTATTTTTGATGGAAGAAATACGGCAACAGTTACCACCTTTGGCGATAGTGATATTTTAAGAAATAGTGCATTTCGGGTCAGTACCGACTATACTAAAAAAATAAATGCCAAGGCAACTATAAATGCCGGCGGCATATTCAGCCTTTTGAATTATAATGTGCTTACAACGGCCTTTGAAAATGATCAACGAGTAGAGTTGGTTAATGAAGATGGTAAGGGAACCATGGGGCAGGCATATGTACAGGCAAAATACCGCTTTAGCACTAATTTTTCAACCACATTTGGGGTGCACGGTACCTACTTTTCTGTAAATAAAGATTTTGTGGTAGAGCCTCGGGTAGGGCTCGAATGGAAGGTGAATCCAAATCACACCCTCTCTACGGGTTTGGGAATTCACTCTAGGAGAATGCCGTTGAACCAGTACTTTATAAAAATTCCCGACGACACCGGTTTTAGTACTCCGAATACAGAACTGGATCTTATGCAGGCCATACATTATATTGTTGGGCACGATTGGCGTATCATTAAGAACGGTCATTTGAAAGTAGAGGCGTACTATCAAGATTTGAACAAGGTAGCAGTGGTAAAAGATCCACGCTTTACCGCCTCTTACCTCAATGGCCAGTTTATCCCTGCCGAATTTACCGATAGTGGAGTGGGGAGGAATTATGGGGTCGAGTTTACGTTTGAAAAGTTTTTCTCCCGCCAGTACTTTTTTCTGGCAACAGCTTCCGTATACGATACCCAATACAAGGCCGCAGATGGCAATTGGTACGACAGTGCCTATAACTACAACTACACCTTTAATTTGGTAAGGAGGGAAGGAGTTTACCGTTGGCAAAAAACAGAACAATACCATTGGCGTGAATGCAAAGACACTATTTAACGGTGGTAAGCGTTCAACTCCTTTGGATCAGGAGTTGATCGATGATACGGGTGAGGTACGTATCAATCAGCAATTGCGAAATACCTTGGAGCTCGATTCGTATTTTCGATTGGATGCGAGTCTGTATTATAGATTAAACCGCCCAAAGGCGGCCCACCGTATCTCATTGGATGTTCAGAATCTTACCAATCGGGCAAACATAGACGACGTTTTCTTCAATGATGCCGGGGAGTTACAGACCAGTTTTCAACTAGAACTCATTCCCTTCCTTAACTACAGAATTGAGTTTTGAAATAGATAAGACATAAAAAACCGCCAAGACTTCATTGTCTGGGCGGTTTTTTGAATTAGTTCGGTACTAGTTTATCCTACAGTAACTCTTTTGAAACCGGTTACATGAACGTCTCCGTGAGATTCAACATAGTTCGCTACATTGATCTTTTCGTTTTTGATAAAGTTTTGATCTAACAAACATTGTTCTTGATCCAAGGTGGTATTATCAGAAACAAAACGGTCCATCTTACCAGGAAGAATTTTATCCCAGATTTTCTCCGGTTTTCCTTCAGCGGCAAGTTCTGCTTTCGCATCGGCTTCTGCTTTTGCCAATACTTCATCAGACAATTGAGCCATTGAAATATATTGCGGTATATTTTTAAGCGTTTTGCCCAAACGGCCCAATTCTTCATTATCTTTTTCGATGACTGCAATACGTGCTTCGGTCTCAGAAGCAACGAATGCCGCATCAAAATCTTTGTAAGACAAGGTGGTAGCACCCATAGAAGCTACTTGCATGGCAACATCTTTGCCCAATTCATCAGCAGTAGCAACTTTTGATGAAAACCCAACTAATGCCGCAATTTTATTGATGTGTACGTACGAACTTACATACGGGGCCTCAACTCTTTCGAAGGCGTTGATTTCCAATTTTTCACCGATTACTCCAGTCTGCTCGATTAACTTCTCCGCGACGGTCATTCCACCAAAATCAGCTTCCATCAAAGCCTCTTTACTATCCTGGTTCAATGCAATTGCAGCGATATCAGTTGCCAATTTGACAAAGTTCTCGTTCTTTCCAACGAAATCGGTCTCACATCCTAACACAATTGCCACGCCAACAGTATTGTTACTATTTACTTTAGCAATTGCAGCACCTTCTGAGGATTCTCTATCAGCTCTTTTCGCCGCTACTTTCTGTCCTTTCTTGCGAAGAACTTCGATAGCCTTGTCAAAATCACCTTCGGCTTCTACTAGGGCGTTCTTACAATCCATCATACCAGCTCCTGTGGCCTTTCTTAATTGATTTACTTCTGCGGCTGAGATTTTTGCCATATCTAAAATTAT
Organism: uncultured Flavobacteriaceae bacterium; assembly: GCA_938010765.1. Lineage (GTDB taxonomy): Bacteria > Bacteroidota > Bacteroidia > Flavobacteriales > Flavobacteriaceae > Pelagihabitans. The sequence goes on from CALLVX010000028.1 coordinate 28,051, forward strand.
TTATGATCGTTCCTACCAATGTAGGAAGTTATACAAATCAGTTACTATTCTTTAAATTTACTCGATAATCGAGGTTTATAAGGCTTCGACGCCTGCATGGCAAGTGTTCGGACAGGCCTGCGTCGAAATCAATGTTAAATTCCCTTTTTAATGCCTCGTGGGCTAGTCCCGAGGTAGTTTACTCAACGCCTCCTTTGACGTTATCTTGCCATTCTTTCAATTCGTCCCATTTGCCATCGGCGGCCATTTGCGCTTGTTTTGGCCAAGAGGTCGGATCTAAATGAGCCATTCTTGAACTTGCTTCGGTAAGAATCTCTTTGATTTTATCAGAATCGGCTTCAGCTAGCTTGGCGAAACTTTCAAGTCCGGCATTTACCAGGGCTTCAGCTGCCTTTGGGCCTACACCTTCTACTTTGGTAAGATCATCGGCTTTTGCCTTTTCCTTTTTTGCAGGGGCTTTCTCTTTTTTCTCTTCCACAACCGGTGCTTCGGCAGCAACGGCTACTTCCTCTACGACCTCAGGGGTTGCAGGGGTTTCTTCTACTACTGGAGCCACTTCCTCCACGACCTCGGGAGCTGCTTCCACTACTTTTTCAGCCACAGGTGCTGGAGCCTCCTTTTTCTTCGCGGGAGCTTCTTGTTTTTTAGCATCGGCATCGGCGCCCTCCTTATCGGCTTGCTTTTCAGACTTCCTGTCAGATAATCCTTCAGCTACCGCATCGGTTACCTGTTGCATGATAATTTCTATCGATTTTGAAGCATCATCATTAGAAGGAATCAAATAATCGATTTCACGAGGATCAGAATTGGTATCGACCATTGCGAAAATAGGGATGTTCAATTTCAAAGCTTCTTTAACGGCGATGTGCTCGCGCATGGTATCAACAACGAACAATGCTCCGGGCAAACGTGTCATTTCAGAAATAGAACCTAAGTTCTTATCTAATTTTGCACGCAAACGATCCACTTGCAAACGTTCTTTCTTCGAAAGTGTCAAGAAAGTACCATCTTTCTTCATTCGATCGATCGCAGCCATTTTTTTGACCGCTTTACGAATAGTTACAAAGTTGGTCAGCATACCACCTGGCCAGCGCTCGGTGATATAGGGCATATTCACTTTTGCTACTTTTTCAGCAACAATATCCTTTGCTTGTTTTTTAGTTGCAACAAAAAGAATTTTTCTGCCAGATGCAGCAATTTTTTTGAGAGCTTCGTTCGCCTCGTCTAATTTTGCTACTGTTTTATAAAGGTTGATGACATGAATTCCGTTACGCTCCATGTAGATGTAGGGCGCCATGTTGGGATTCCACTTTCTTGTAAGGTGTCCGAAATGTACACCTGCTTCCAATAAATCTTTTACTTCGACTTTTTGAGCCATTTTTAAATTTAGTTTACGTTCTTTTGAATTAGCAATGACCAAGTGGTACCAAAACCTAAAAGCAATCGTGGAGCCTTCATCATTTAGATGCTAAACTAATGTACCCGACCATTTTCAGGATAGTCCTGTATTGGTTTTCACTTTTTGGAGAAGTGCCCGGGATTTTTAAGTGTCCTTGCCAAAAGGCAAAAACTTTCAATGAACTAATTAATGAATATAAAATAAGGTGCTTCGAAAGAAGCACCTGATAATTCTGTATTAACGTTTAGAGAACTGGAATTTCTTCCGGGCTTTCTTCTGACCGAATTTCTTTCGCTCTACCATTCTTGGGTCACGAGTAAGCAAACCTTCTGGTTTCAAAACAATGCGGTTTTCCTCATCTATTTCACACATTACTCTAGATAGCGCCAAGCGAACCGCTTCGGCCTGCCCGGTAATACCACCCCCGTATACATTTACCTTTACATCGAAGTTGTCCTCGGTATCGGTCAATGCAAAAGGTTGCTTTACTTTGTACTGAAGTGTCGCAGTAGGGAAATAATCGCTAAGATCTCTATTGTTTACTGTAATAGTACCTTTCCCTTCGGAAACATATACTCTTGCTACAGCGGTTTTTCTTCGACCGATTTTATGAATTACTTGCATTATTTAAAGTCTTTTAAATTGAATACGGTTGGTTTTTGAGCTTCTTGATCGTGCTCGGCACCAACATAAACCTTTAAGTTTCTGAAAAGCTCAGCGCCTAATTTGTTTTTAGGAAGCATTCCTTTAATCGCACGCTCTACAACAGCCTCTGGCTTTTTTGCCAAAACTTCTCTCGCAGTAGCCGAACGTTGTCCTCCTGGAAAGCCAGTGTAACGCGAATACGTTTTTTCATCCCATTTATTACCGCTCAAGTGTATCTTTTCGGCATTGATAACAATTACGTTATCACCGCAATCAACATGTGGCGTAAAATCTGGTTTGTGTTTTCCTCGCAGCAATTTGGCGACTTTCGAACCAAGACGTCCAAGTGTTTCTCCTTCAGCATCTACCAATAACCACTGTTTTTCAACAGTCTTACGGTTGGCCGATATAGTCTTGTAGCTTAATGTATCCACTACTTTTAATTTAATGATTAAACATTCCAATCCCCATAATAGGGGTGCAAATGTACAACTATTAAGTTGATATACAAATGCTTATTTCTGAATATTTTCTAGTTTTTTATTCCTGCCTTTGTCCCGATTTCTGCTTTTTGATTCGTGGCCCTTATTTTACTCCTTTTCTTTGTTAAAAAATTACTAAAATATGCCTAAAGTGTAACGGAGGTTTTAATTTCACATCTTTAGTTCAAACCAGAAACCGAATGTACTTGCGATTGCAACTACTAATGGGTTGTCTACTCGTTCTCACTACTGGCTCAAAGGCACAGGATAATATTGGTACAAGCCCGAAGCGTGTATATGTAACAATGCCCTTGCCAGCATCGGAGCCGATCACAATAGATGGGCTTTTGAACGATACCGCTTGGGAAGTTGTGCAATGGCAGGGAGATTTTACCGAATTCGAACCCGCCAATGGTACCCCGCCGAGCCAACGAACCGAATTTAAAATCACCTATGATCAAAAGAACCTGTATGTAGGAGTACGTTGTTATGATTCAATACCCTCGAAAATAGAGAAGCGTCTGGCACGTAGGGATAATTTTTCAGGAGATTGGATCGAAATCAATATCGATAGTTATAATGACAAGCGTACAGCATTCTCTTTTAATGTTTCGGCTGCAGGCGTAAAAGGAGATGAGTTTGTATCACAGAATGGTGATAACTGGGATGACAGTTGGAATCCTATTTGGTATACTGCTGCGAACATCGACGATAAAGGATGGACCGCTGAGATGAAAATACCCTTTAGCCAATTAAAATTTGGTAAGCAAGAAGAGCAAATATGGGGCCTACAAATGCATCGTAAGTTTTTTAGGGCCGAAGAACGTTCTTTATGGCAAGCCGTTCCGCAGGATACACCTGGCTGGGTTAGTGAGTTTGGCATCTTAAGGGGGTTAATGAACATTCAGCCGCAAAAGCAGTTAGAGATACAACCTTTTGTCGTTAACCAATTGGATACTTATGAGCGGGAACAGGGAAATCCCTTTAGGGATGGTAGTGACTTTGCCTTCAATGGCGGACTCGATGCAAAAATCGGGATTACCAATGATCTGACCCTAGACCTGACCGTGAATCCCGATTTTGGTCAGGTAGATGCGGATCCTGGTGCAATAGCATTAGACGGTTTTCAAATATTCTTTGAAGAGCGAAGACCCTTTTTTATTGAGAATAAAAATATTTTCGACTATGAATTTGCAGGTGGCAATGACAACCTTTTCTATAGTAGGCGTATAGGGCGCAGTCCGCAAGGAAGTGCAAATGCGGCAGATGGCGAGTTTGTAGACGCGCCTGTTAATACCACCATACTTGGAGCGGCCAAGTTTTCGGGTAAGACAAAAAGTGGGTGGTCTTTGGGGCTTTTGGAAAGTGTTACCGGGAATATGTATGCCGAAATTGATTCAGATGGTCAACGAACGGAAGAATTGGTTGAACCTTTAACGAACTACCTAGTGGGAAGAGTGCAAAAAGACTTTAATAAGCGCAATTCATATATAGGAGGTATTTTTACAGCCACTAATAGAAAGCTAGAATCGAATCTCGATTTTTTGAGAAAATCGGCCTATTCCGGCGGGGTCGATTTGAAGCATAATTGGAAAGAACGTAACTATTATGTCGAAGGGAATGTGGTAAGTAGCCACGTTATGGGCAGTAAGGAAGCGATTACCGAAACTCAACAAAGGTTGACCCATTTGTTTCAAAGGGTAGATGCAAGCCATGTAGAAGTCGATGAAGATCGAACCTCCTTAACCGGTACGGGGGGAAGGCTAGAAGCAGGAAAGGCCGGCGGGGGAAATTGGCGCTATAGCGGAGGCCTTAAATGGAAATCTCCCGAGCTCGAACTGAACGATGTAGGTTTTTTGCGACAGGCGGATGATATACGGCAATATGCAGAAATAAGTCGCCTATTTCTGAACCCCACCAAACTATATCGCCGGGCGAATATTGAACTTGAACAGTTTACCTCCTATGATTTTGAAGGCAATTATAATAGGGTCCAGTACCAAATAGAAGGTTTTATAAACTATAAAAATAACTGGTTTACCGAATTGGGAGCAGCACATAAACCTCGAATTTTTTCAAATACGGTGCTAAGGGGCGGCCCAAGATGGCGTTGGGCAGAGGAGAATTTTGCCTATTTGTTTTTTGGTTCGGATCGGCGAAAAAAGTTCAATTTTACAATGGGCTACGTAAACAGCCAAGCGAAGCAAGATAATTTTTCGCTGGTACGGTACGTATTGCGTTTCAGATATCAGCCGTTTGATGCCTTCAGTTTATCGGTATCTTCGGAATATGAAGAGAACCCGAACAAGACCCAGTATGTAACAGAGACTTCCATTGGTGGAATACCAAGGTATATAACCGCCCATATTGATCAACGTACATTTAGTACTGCCATACGTTTTAACTACAGTTTAAATCCCAATCTTTCTATTCAGTATTATGGGGAACCATTTATTTCCCGTGGCACCTATACCAATTTTAACTATGTAAACGATGCCGCCGCTGAAGCGCTGGGGCAGCGAGTAACGTGGTTCAATACAGATCAAATTGCCATGGAGGTTGATTCAGGTAACTACCTGATCGATGAGAATACAGATGGCACTGTCGACTATCAAATCGATGATCCCGATTTTGCGTTTGTACAGTTTCGCTCGAACCTGGTATTGCGATGGGAGTACATTCCAGGTTCTGAAGTGTTTTTGGTTTGGACCCAGGGTGTTAGTGGCTTGGGAGACCCAAGAGAATCATTGGGAACCAATCTCGACGGACAAATATTGAATCAAAAATTAGATAATACATTTTTGATAAAAGCGACCTATCGTTTTATTCTTTAACCGTTCCTGGCATAGGTATTGTTTTGGTCGTGCCCTTAGAAATTAATTTTTATTAAAATATTTGGGCAATTTTAGCGTTTAATGGCTAAACCTTAAAAATTGTAGGTATCATGAAAAAATATATAGTGCTACTTTTTGTAGCGACAGGTGTTTTGTTTGCTTGTTCAAGTGACGACAACAGTTCTGCCGACAATGCCAATACGGAGGATGCGATTGTTGGAGCGTGGGATGCTACGGCGCTGCAAATCGATAACGATACAGCGAGCGATGAAGCCAAGAATGGACGCGATGCGCTTGATTTCTTAACTGCCAAAGACTGTTTTATAATCACATTTATTTTTAATTCCGACGCTTCAGCAATTGCAGAGAATTCTGTTAATTATCTGGAAATTGGAGTTAATTCAGAAGGAACCGGTCTCGATATTCCTTGCCCAGACCAGAAAGATATTGATAACAGCGTGTATACGATTGATGGGAATCAATTATCTATCGTTGACAACCAAGGCATGACCATTACGACTACAGTTTCTATAGATGGTGATACCATGAGCGTTGATGCAAGTGATTTGGATATCCCAAATTTCAATGCGACCGGCGCAAAGTTGATTTTTAAGAAAAGATAACAATATAATTTATAATAAAAAGCTCCTTTGGGTCTCCGAAGGAGCCTTTTTTGGTTTTGGCAGGGAGCCACTGTTTTTTTGGTTACATTTAACAACCAAACGACGAAAATGTCTTCTTCTATAATCTCAAAGGTTAGCAGCCTACTTTTTTTGATCTTACTTTTCTTTATTGCCCAGGGATGCACCGACCCTGTTACTCCGGAGTTTGTACTTAGAGAAGGTCTTATTTTTGTGGAGAGTATTGCTGCTACCGTGCCTAAATCATCATTTGTTACTATTCGCAGATCTGGTTTTGAATTTGGTGTGTATGGGGTGCGTTTTGTTAGTGGAGCTACCTGCAATTTTGAAAATGTCATTACTGGTGAGGTAGTACTGCTTACCGAAACTAGGAATTCGTATCTCCCTCCGGAAGATTTTTTCGTTCAAACGGGAGAACAATGGAAACTTACCATTCAACTGGTAGACGGAAAAAGAATAGAATCGGCCCCAGAACCTGTTTTGCAACCGGTGCCAATTAGCGATATTTCAATACAATATGACCCAGAGCTTGTTTTTAGGGAGAATTTAGGGGGGGAATTCATTCCTGGTCATCAGGTTTCCATAGATTTTCAAGACCCGGCCGATACCGATAACTACTATTATTGGACCTACAGGAGTTTTGAGAATCTGGAGTTTTGCGAAAAATGCGAGATGGCTATTTGGAGAGATGGGGAATGCCAGCCGGCAGAACTCCCGGGAAGAGGCAGAAGATATTATGACTATGCTTGCGATATTGATTGCTGGCGTATTCGATTTCCCGAAAGTATCGCCCTATTCGATGATCGTTTCACTGACGGAAAGACTATTTCAAAGTTACCGGTGGGTGACCTATTGTTGTACACAAAAGAGAATATGGTAGTAGAGGTACAACAGTTTTCGCTTACCCCCTCGGCCTACGATTATTACAAGGTCTTAAAGGATGTTGTTGACAATAATAGTGGTCTAAATGCACCACCTCCCGCTGCACTGGTTGGCAACCTTTCAAATCCTGATGATTCGGAGGACTTTGTCTTTGGCAGATTCACCGCCGCCGCAACTTCCACAGCTTCCATATTTATCAGTAGGCGATTAATTGAGGAACAAGCCATCGAACGAATGGATCCGGTTGTCTTTGAACCTCAGATCAATTCTCCCTTTCCGCCTCCGGTGACCGTTACCGCACCATGTTCGGAAAATAGAAACAGAACAGCAGTAAGGCCTGATAAATGGCAATAAGCATGAGCGCAAAAAAAACGAATAATACAACAGCCTTGTACTTCCAATTACTACTATTCCTAGTTGTTCCTTTGATGGGTTGGTCTCAAGAATATGTACTCTCCTTCGAAGTGGAGACCAATGAAACACGGCTTCCCTTAAGTGCCGCCCAAATTGCTATAACTCCCTGTGATTGTTCGGGTATTACCAATGATTCAGGTAGGTTTTTTTTATCACTCCCCGCAGATACCTATACCGTAACCATTTCTTTTCTTGGGTTTGAAGATGCGGTGCGCACCGTTGCATTAGACAAGGATACGGTCATAAAAGTTCGATTAATCGAAGCTGAGGAGCAACTGTCAGAGGTCATAGTTCGAGCAAAAAAACGACTTGATAATATTGAAACACCGCAAATGGGCGCCCTTCAGATCAATGCGAAAGTATTGAAGAAGTTGCCTGCCGCGATAGGGGAATTCGATGTACTACGGGGTATGACCTTGGTGGCCGGTGTCAACAATGCGGGGGAAGTCAGCAACGGACTTTCGGTAAGAGGTGGGTCTCTAGATCAGAATCTGCTGCTATATGATTATGCCCCGATTTTTAACCCAACTCACCTTTTTGGGCTTTTTTCAGTTTTTACCCCAGACATGATTTCCTCTGTCGATTTATACCGTGCAAATATTCCAGCGCGCTATGGTGGTAGAATAAGTTCGGTGCTAGACATCAAAGTAAAAAACCCCTATGTGGAGAAAACAAAACTGTCAGGTGGAATCGGCTTGGTTTCGAGTCGACTTAATGTAGAGACCCCTCTGATAAAGGATAAGTTGTTTTTAAACCTAGGAGCACGTGCCGGCCTTACCGGTTTTTTGATACCCTTGTTTTCCGAACGGTTAAAAAATACAAAAGCAAACTTTTATGACGGTACCTTTAAGTTGTTATACCTCCCAACAGAAGATGACCAGGTCTCGCTTACCGGTTTCTATAGCAAAGACTTTTATCAATTAGACTTGATCTCCCAAATCGGGAACATCAATGCGGAAAATAACCAATACGATCTGCAAGGCCTTAGCGGCACCCTAAACTGGACACATACTTTTGACAATGAGGCGAGTCTCCGAAATATGTTAGTATATAGCAAGTATGTTCCCAAAACCATTTTTCCCGAACGGGATAGTGACAATGAAATCGAATACAAGTCTAGTATCGACTATTTGAGTTTTATAACTGAATACACTAAAACGGTAAGTGATGTTTTTGATTATTATGGGGGTATCCAAGCGAATCGTTATGGTATTGCTCCCGGCACATTGGATCCAGGTAACGGAAACAGCATAGTGCCGACTGAATTAGATGCCGAAACCAGTTATGAAATCGGTGCCTATGCAAATGTCAACTGGAAGCCAACAGCAAATCTTTCCGTATCGGGAGGGCTTAGGTTCAATCACTTTGTACTGGTTGGGCCCTTTGTCGAAGCTACTTTTGATGATCTTTCGGGCAGTCTTTTGGGGTCTACCGTATTCGATAAGGGAGATGCCGTTAAAACCTACAACAGCCTAGAGCCCCGTTTGGGCGCGAATTTAAAATTGGCAGAAAACACTTCTATAAAAGCGAGCTATGCGAGAACCAATCAGTACTTGCAAAATATTTACAATACCACCACTCCTTTGCCAACGTCAAGATGGAAGACATCGGACCCAGATATAGCGCCACAAAGTAGCGATACCTATGGGTTTGGAGTGTATCAAAACCTGGCCGACGGTGAAATAGAACTTGGTCTCGAAGGCTATTACAGAGGTTCTAAGAACAACCTTACCTATAAGCCGGGGGCAGACTTTTTTCTAGAGGAGTTTTTGCAACGCGATGTGGTGCAGGCCGAAGGGCAGGCGTATGGTGTGGAGCTGAGTTTTAAAAAACCTAGGGGAAAGTTTAACGGATGGTTCAATTACGCCTATGCCAGAAGTATGTTGCGATCGCAAAATGAGCGGTTGGCAGACCGCGTTAACAACAACCAGTGGTACCCTTCGGACTTTGATCGGCCACATGTATTCAATGGGACCATTAATCTTGAAGGGGATAAGTACAATACGTGGAGCTTTAATTTCACAGCCCAGACAGGACGCCCGTATACCGTGGCAAACGGTGTTTTTGAATTGGAAGAAATCGATGTTCCCATCTTTATTGAGCGTAACAACGCGCGCCTTCGTCCCTATCATCGACTCGACTTTTCCTGGAAGATAAAGTACAGTAAAAAGCCGAACAGAAAATGGGTGGGGGACTGGACTTTTACCATTTACAATGTATATAGCAGACGCAATCCCTTTAATGTGTACTATGAGCAGCGACAGCCTGGAGTAGATGCCGACGTATTTCTAGGAAGTCCATTGGGTACCTACGAGCTTTCGATTATTAATAGCCCGCTGTTCGCAATCACCTATAACTTTGTTTTTGATTAAGCTACTGCTTGTAGAATTTGGTATATACCTGCTGTTCCTCTGAACGGATCGATATGATGTAAATACCAGGATTCAAATCGGAGATGGGTATGTTCAAGGCTTTGCGGCGAATGGCCCATTCGTGGCGCAAAACCGCATTCCCGTTCACGTCAGAAATAACAATAGTTGCCTTCGCACTATTTTGCAGTCCGAGTATATTGACCACGCTGGTTGCCGGGTTGGGAAATACCTTTACTTTTTTTGAAATTCGAGTTTCCTGTAGTGTCGGTTGATCAGCGTTCGATTGGGCGCTTCCGACAAAGGAAAACAAGAGTGTGATGAGTACGATTGTTTTTTTCATGATGATGCATTTGAAAATACTATGCTAAACTACCTTAGAACATCCGCAGCATCAAAATATTGTTGTGAAAGACGCTTTTTTGTAGGTTAATGCGCCTCTAGCCAATCATTTCCTATACCCATTTCAACGTCAAGCGGTACTGCCATGGCATAAGCGTTCTCCATTTCGGACTTCACCATCTTCTTAAGCGCTTCCAATTCTGGGTTATAGGCATCGAATACCAATTCATCGTGCACCTGTAGCAACATTTTGCTTTTAAAGTTCTCGATTTCCAGCTTTTTATGAATATTGATCATGGCAAGTTTAATGATATCTGCCGCGCTTCCCTGAATAGGGGCATTCACGGCGTTGCGTTCTGCTGCACCACGAACAATGGCATTGCTGCCATTGATGGCTTTTAAATACCTACGTCTTCCTAAAACGGTTTGCACATAGCCATTGTCACGAGCAAAATCTACCTGTTCCCCCATATAATTCCGCAGTTTTGGGTAGGTAGCGTAGTAGGTTTCGATCAATTCTTTGGCTTCTGATCGGGATAAATCGGTTTGATTGCTTAACCCAAAGGCCGATACCCCGTAAATGATTCCGAAGTTGACCGTTTTGGCATTGCTTCGTTGTTCTCGGGTTACCTCCTCTAAAGGAACGTCAAACACCTTGGCAGCTGTTGAGGCATGAATGTCCTCTCCGTTTTTAAAGGCCTCTATCATGGTGGTTTCCTCGCTTAGCGCGGCAATGATACGGAGTTCTATTTGAGAATAATCCGCAGCCAGTAATGTGTAGTCATTATTTTTTGGAACAAACGCCTTACGCACTTGTCTGCCGCGTTCTGTACGAATCGGAATGTTCTGTAAGTTCGGATTGTTGCTGCTCAATCTTCCAGTTGCGGCGACGGTCTGCATATAATCGGTATGCACTCTGCCTGTACTTTCTTCTACTTGTAAAGGAAGTGCATCTACGTAGGTGCTTTTTAATTTGGAGAGTCCGCGGTAATCTAAGACATTTTGAATGATCTGATGGTCTTTGGCCAAATAGGAAAGCACATCTTCTGCCGTGGAATACTGGCCAGTTTTGGTCTTTTTAGGCTTGTCGACCAATTTCATTTTGTCAAATAGGATTTCCCCCAATTGCTTTGGTGACCCAATATTGAATTCTACCTCTGCGGCTGCGTAGATTTTCGCTTCCAAGGAGGCGATGTCATTGTTGAGGTCTTCCGAAAGCGAATTCAGAAATTTTTCGTCCAACCTGATGCCCTCCAACTCCATATCTGCCAACACCTGTAGCAACGGAATTTCAATGTCATTGAATAGATTTTCAGTATTTGCTTCTTTTAATTCTGGTCTAAAGTGGGCCGCCAGTTGCAGGGTGATGTCGGCATCTTCTACGGCATACTCGGTTTGTTTTTCCAAAGGAACATCGCGCATGCTCAATTGGTTCTTTCCTTTTTTACCAATCAGTTCGGTAATGGATACGGGGGTGTAGTTGAGATAGGTTTCTGCAAGCACATCCATATTATGCCGCATATCGGGATTAATGAGATAATGCGCCAACATAGTGTCAAAGAACTTTCCTTTTACCTTTACATTGTATTTATGAAGTACTTTGATGTCGTACTTTAGGTTCTGACCAATTTTCTCGATTGTCTCCGATTCAAAGAAAGGGCGTAATTGTTCAATGATTTCTTGGGCTTCGTTTTTATCTTCAGGAAAAGGAATGTAAAACCCTTTTGTTGGTTCCCATGAAAAAGCAATGCCAACCAGTTCTGCCGTAAAGGGGTTCAAGCCTGTCGTTTCTGTATCAAAACAAACCGAGGATTGTTTCATTAAGTTTTGCATAAATAGCTTCATTCCCATACCTGGGGCAACACTCTGGTAATTATGAGCGACATCTGCAATGGTTTGCCGGCTGTTATAATCTTTTATGGTACCTACTGCTTCGGAAGGGTTTCCTCCAAACAATGAAAATTGCCCGCCACCCGCTTCTTGATTTTTTGCCTTTGCGGTCGGGACGCTCCCCGCTTCTTTTTCAGGTTCTTCTACTTCCGTGGAAAATATTTTAATGAATTGATCTTTCAGCCTTCTGAATTCAAGCTCCTCAAAAATGGTCTGAACCTTTTGGTTATCAGGTTCGCACATTTCATAATCCTTGGCGTCAAAAGTTACATCAACATCAAGGCTAATAGTGGCGAGTTTTTTTGACAGCAGGCCCAACTCACCATTTTGCTCGACCTTCTCTTTCATTTTTCCCTTTAGCTTATCGGTATTTGCCAAAAGGTTCTCCATAGAACCGAATTCTTCCAAAAATTTTTTGGCCGTTTTATCACCTACTCCCGGTAAGCCGGGAATGTTGTCGCTGGCATCGCCCATCATTCCTAAGTAGTCGATCACTTGTTCGGGTTTTTCTACCCCAAAACGTTTTTGAATTTCAGGAATACCCCATATTTCAATTCCGTTCCCCATACGTGCTGGGCGGTACATAAAGATATTTTCAGAAACTAGCTGTCCAAAGTCCTTATCTGGGGTGACCATAAAAACTTTATAATCTTCCTTTTCGGCCTGCTTGGCAAGGGTACCTATAATATCATCTGCCTCCCAGCCTTCTTTTACCACTACGGGGATATGCATTGCTTTTAGAATGTCTTGAATATAGGGCACGGCAATTTTTATGGCGTCGGGCGTCTCATTTCTATTCGCTTTGTATTCGGGAAATAGTTCGGTGCGTTCAGCACTGCCTCCTTTGTCAAAACAAACCGCCAAATGGTCTGGATTTTCACGTTTGATGACGTCAAACAACGAGTTCGTAAAACCCATAATGGCCGAAGTGTCCATCCCTTTTGAGTTGATTCTTGGGTTCTTGATCAAGGCGTAATAGCCTCTAAATATCAATGCGAAGGCATCTAATAAGAAAAGTCGTTTTTGTTCTGCCATTTTATTTTGTTCTTTTTTTAATCGTGTTGGGTGTTATTTTGATAAGTTGCCGGTGGTTCTTCCAATAACCATTTTAAATCTTTTTTACTGGGTAAAATGGTTTTGTATTTACTGGCGAAAATTTGTTCGTTATTTTCAGGGAGTGTATATTCAACCACCGCTTCGCTCTTGTTTTGACAAAGAATAATACCAATGGTCTTTTCCTCTCCTTTCAGGCGGATCTCTCTATCATAGTAGTTCACGTACATCTGCATTTGACCTATGTCTTGATGCTTCAATTCTCCAATTTTTAAATCAATTAGTACGAAACACTTCAGTAATCTATTGTAAAATACCAAATCGATTCTAAAGTGTTTCTCGTCAAAGGAAATTCTTTTTTGCCGGGCTACAAATGTAAAGCCTGTTCCTAGTTCTAAAAGAAAATGTTCAAGTTTATTAATGATCGCATCTTCCAAATCATTTTCGGAATAAGAAGCGCGTTCGGGCAAACCAATGAATTCCAATATATAAGGGTCTTTAATAGCGTCCCTGGGTTTTTCTAAAACGAGTCCTTTTTTTGACAGTTTCTCAACTTCTTTTTTGTTTCTGCTCAGGGCCAGTCTGGTATACAGGGCGGCGTTGTACTGTCGTTTCAATTCGCGTACGCTCCAATTGTTCTTGAATGCTTCGATTTCATAGAAACTACGTTCTTTAGCATCTTCGATTCGCATTAATAGAAGGTAATGTGACCAACTCAGTTTAAATTCCGCAGACAGTGTCTGCGGTTTTCGATTCGAAATATTTTCGTTAGGTTCGGAAACGATATTTTCAAATTCCGCAGCCACTGTCTGCGGTTTTCGATAGTTGCTATAAAATTGCCTCATTTGTTCAACGTTCCTTACCGAAAAACCTTTGCCGAACTCTTTGGTCAGGAACTTTGAGAGCCCCACTGTCAGCTTTTGACCGTATTTTGCTCTATTCGCACCTTGCTGCTCTTCTTCGACAATCATTCTCCCTATTTCGAAATAAGTAGCGACCATAATGTTGTTCACGGAGCGAATTACTTGACTTCTGGCAGTTTCAAGTAACTTGGCGATTCGTGAATGAAGTTCGATATCGGCAGCTTTGTAACGCATCGTTCTTTTAATCAGTGAAATTTGCAATGAAATGATTCCCTTCGATTTTGGGAGTAGGTTTCAAAACTAAACAATAATCTACTTTTAGTATTGGTCTAAAATTTAAGTTTTAATAAAAGAATCGGAAGGGTTGTTTGCATGCCCCTCTTTTGAGTAGGTGCGATAGGTAAAGCCTGGTTGAATACAATAGCCTCCCGTTTCTCCTTTTTTGTTGATGGCTATAAAACCAATTTGAAAATCTTGCTTGTCCTTGTTCTTGGCGATAATACGTTTTACCCCCTCTTTGCAGGCTTCTTGTGGCGACTTGCCTTGTCGCATCAATTCAACGATTAGAAAACTGCCAACGGTGCGTACAACTTCTTCCCCGACCCCGGTCGCGGTGGCCCCACCAACCTCATTGTCAACGAAAAGCCCGGCACCAATAATGGGGGAGTCGCCAACACGCCCGCTCATTTTATAGGCCATGCCACTAGTAGTGCAAGCGCCCGAAATGTCGCCATTTGCATCAATTGCGAGCATGCCAATGGTGTCATGGTTTTCAATATTTATGATGGGCTCATACTGAGAAGTTTTTTGCCATTCGACCCATTCTTTTTTTGATTTTTCGGTCAATAGATTCGTTTTTACAAAGCCTTGTTCGTATGCGAATTGTTCGGCCCCTTTTCCGGCCAACATCACATGGGGCGTCTCTTCCATTACTTTTCGGGCGACCGATATGGGGTGGGCGATATTTTGCATGCATAAAACAGCACCGCAATTCCCATCTTTGTCCATAATACAAGCATCGAGCGTTACCTTGCCATCACGGTCGGGGCGCCCACCGAAGCCGACCGTTTGATTTTCAGTATCCGCTTCTTCGATCATGACGCCTTGTTCAACTGCATCCAATGCATTGCCACCTTTTTCAAGTACCTCCCAAGCTTTTGCAGAAGCATTGTGAAAATCCCAGGTGCAGATGACAATCGGTTTTAGGATAGGTTGTTCGCCTGCGATTGTTTTTTCTTTTTTTGAATCGCTACAAGATGCCAATAGCGGAGTGGCGAGAAGACCAGCGGTGCCCTTGGTAGAATTTTTTAGAAAGTTTCTGCGTTGCATAGGGGTGGTATCGTTATTTTTATAGCAATAAATATAGCGTATATTGTGTTAGCCGCCTAGCGTGCGATTTGGGAATTAACACCCTAAATTTAACCAGTGTGTTTGTGATTGATACTTGAACTTGAATTTTTTTTATGCTAGTAGAAGTTTGTGCCAATTCAGTAGAATCTGCCCTGAATGCAGAAAAGGGAGGGGCAGACAGAATTGAGTTTTGTAGTGAACTTGAAGTAGGTGGGGTTACACCTTCTTACGGACTTTTGAAAAGTGTGCGAGCGCAACTTTCGATTCCGGTTCGGGTTTTAGTACGCCCCAGAAGTGGGGATTTTACGTATTCCGAAAAAGAGTTTCATAGCATGTTGGATGATATTGAACTTTGTGCTGATCTAGGTTTCGATGGGGTAGTGTCTGGGCTATTGTGTGAAGATTTCTCGCTAGACGTGGCAAGAACCGAAAAACTGGTAACCGCTGCAGGCCCGCTCGGGTTTACTTTTCATCGGGCTTTTGATTGGGTGCCCAATCCCACTGAAACCTTACTCCAACTAAATGCGATGGGTGTAGATTATGTCCTAACCTCAGGGCAACAAAAAACGGCTTTGGAGGGAATTGATTTGCTCACCCAACTACTACATAAAAAAACAACGTGTATCGTAATGCCGGGATCCGGCATAGGTGTTGACAACGCTTTTCGGTTCAAGGAAAAGGAATTTCGGGCTATTCACCTTTCAGGAACCCGTATGATAGAACATATCAAGGGCAGTCCCAAGGTTCCGATGAGTACCGGTCAACGAATACCCGATGGGATGCTGCTGCGTACAAACGAGGAGGTGATTGCAAAAGTGGTTGCTAGCGTTAAATAAATTGAAAATACCATAGCTGTCGACCCCAAAAAAATATCTTTGTAAAAAGATTCGCGAATGCTTCGTTTTATTACTATCCTTTCCATTTTTTATATCCTATTTGCTACGTATGGTTTTCAAGCCTTTCGAACCTTGTTCAAGAATCCTTGGGTGCATTTATTGTATGGTTTATTCTTTGCGGTGGCATGGGTGTTTTTGATAATCAAAGTAATGGGGTATAAGCCCGGGGATGCGCTGCAACCATCTACGGCAATTGCCGGGGGTGTTTTCTTTTCTTTCTTTTGTTTGGCTTTGGTACTCAGTATGGGCATGCTGCTCGAAGATATTATTCGAATTATTGAGTTGGGGTACTCCAAACTAACAAAGGAAACTGCCGCGATGCCTTCCAGACGTAAGTTCGTAAGTGGTATTGCACTGGGTCTGGCGGCACTTCCGTTCGGGGCCTTGTTATACGGAATGGTCAAAGGAAAGTACAACTACAAGGTCTTGAAGTACACGATGGAGTATGACGATTTGCCCGATGCTTTCGATGGGTATCAGATTACGCAGATATCCGATGTGCATAGCGGTAGTTTTGACAATCGGGAAAAGGTGGCCTATGCAATTGATCTGATCAATGAGCAAAAAAGTGATGTGTTACTTTTTACAGGGGATATGGTCAATAACAAGGCGGAGGAAATGCTCCCATGGAAGAAAATCTTTGCAAAACTAGAAGCGCACGACGGCAAGTATTCGGTTCTGGGCAATCATGACTATGGGGATTATGCTGAATGGGAAAGCAAGGAGGCGAAAGAAAAAAACCTTGATGATTTAAAGAAACTTCAAAAAGAAATCGGTTTTGATTTGTTGTTGAACGAGAGCCGATATCTCGAAAAAAATGGAGATCGGATAGCCTTGGTCGGTGTTGAGAATTGGGGCAAGGGCGGATTCAAAAAGGCGGGGGATCTTAAGAAGGCCGCTTCCCAGATTGCGAAAGAGGATTTTAAAATATTAATGAGCCACGATCCGTCGCATTGGGAAGAACAGGTGATACCCGACGACTATCACTACCATCTCACCTTAAGTGGTCATACACACGGGATGCAATTTGGGGTTGAAATCCCTGGATGGTTTAAATGGAGTCCTGTAAAGTGGCGCTATAAGCAATGGGCGGGCATCTACGAACAGATGGGGCAGTACATTAATGTGAATCGAGGTTTTGGCTTTATTGGGTACCCTGGCCGGGTCGGTATTTGGCCAGAAATCACCGTGATTACTTTAAAAAAGAAATCGTTAACATGATTTTAACTAGCTTGAATACGCACAAAACGACCACTATTCTTACCAATTTAACATTTTTTACTACTTTTGGTCTATAACCTTATGTTATATATATGTCAAAATTTGGTGAACTTATAGATGCGAAAGTTCCAGTGCTTTTAGATTTCTATGCAGATTGGAACGAACAATCTACCGCAATGCATCCTGTACTACGAGATGTGGCGGCCGCTTTAGGAGATAAAGGAAAGATTATAAAAATCGATGTAGACAAGAATAAAGAGCTGTCTCAAGCCTTGCGTGTAAAAGGATTACCAACCCTTATGATTTACAAAAAGGGAGAAATGGTATGGCGCCAAAGTGGCGAACAAGATGCCAATACCCTGATCGGAATCCTTAGCGAGTACGTGTAGACCCTAGAAGACCGTTATTACTTGGTTTCTGCCATTTGGAAAACCTTCGAACAGAACATTCGTACTCAAACTTCGTCAAAACGTATAAAAGTTGCTTGTAAATAGGGCGATTTCGAACTTTATGCGCCAAGTTTTTTAAGTGGGCTTACCACACAATCATACTTAAATTCGATTTTTAAACACCTTTTGTTGTTGGCTGTTAATTCCCCGCTGCCGCTGTTACGCTATCGGGTTGTTCCTCTAAAGACTGTGCAGTGTCGACAGCGTTTGAATCCGACACGGGAACTGTATCGTTCAAATCAGGGTCGCCTCCTCCTCTTATAGGGGGAATAGTTTCGGTATCATCTTTGTAAAAGTGACTGAACTTATCAATAAATTCATTGAAAAGCAGCGTTTCTTTCTCGGCCATTTCCCGATCTCTGTTGGTAATGAGAATATCGATAATTCGTCGGTACGCTTCCATATCGGCAATAATCTCATCTATTTTCCCATATTGCTCATCCAAGGTGGTGCCCGAGTAGTACGTAAGTCGATCTTGGTAGATTTTTTTGAGTTTGCCAAACAGCTCATGTGCCTTACCTGTTTCTCCCACCTTGTAGTACCCGTCTACAAAAGGTTCTACAAAGGTGTAGTAGCCAAATTGTTCTACCGGCATATGGGTCATTGCCATGGTGATAATTTCCTTGGCTTTTTCAGTTTTGTTCTCTTCCAGAAGTTTTTCAACAAGCCTAGCAAGGTTTCCTCGGTAAGAGAGGCCCTGTATTCTTGTTTGCGGGTCATGATAAACCCCTTCACCGCCCGAATTGCCCCAATCCCAGTTGGTAACGACATCGTACATCAAATCGGTATCGATCCTGCCCATTTCAAAACCATTGGAACGTTCTGTTTTGATCGGAACTAATTTGTAGGACATCCCATCGAGTTGCAGGTAATCTTTCATCCAAATAAATTCGGCATTGTCAAAACTACCACCAGAGAAATAAAGCGGTCTTTTCCAATCGTTGTTTGCAACAATATCGAGCATCATCATATTCTTCTTGGTAATTGCGCTTTGGGGTAAATCAATATCGATATAATCAACGATCAAATCGGCATCTTTTTCCTTTACCAAACCACTGGCCAATACATTTTTTTTGTTTATAGGGATACGAATTTTATGGGTCGGGTAGTATACGATATTGAGACTGTTTTCGGAGTAAGCTTCAATATCGCCATTTTGTTTAATGATGTGGCGTAATTTGGTTTGAGGCTTATCGCTGTCTATCCAATTAATAAAATCCTGGATCATCCAACGATTTTTAGAAATCTCTTTGTTGAACAAGGGATCTACGTTTTGGTAGTAGAGTACATCGCGAGACCCCCAGCGGTACTTGTCGTGCGCTATTTGAGAAGGTATAGGGTCGCTTTCATAGGCCTTTTGTTTCATTTGGTCTATATACCAGTCTGTCTCAAATAAACTCGTGCACACAATGCGTACATCGGTACGATACCCCTCAATTTCTTGAACATACCAAAGAGGGAACGTATCATTATCACCAATGGTGAACAAAATGGCACCTGCATCTTTCTGACAAGAATCGAGATAGGCCTTTGCAGAAGAGTTGGCCGTAAACCGATTTGAACGGTCATGGTCGTCCCAATTCTGATAGGCCATTACCGAGGGTACCGCTAAGAGACAAATAATGGTTACCGCGGGGGCTAGAATTTTAGGGGTCAGGTATTTCTCAAAACCGTCATATAGTCCATATACTCCCAGGCCAATCCATAGGGCAAATATATAAAAAGACCCTACCAGTGAATAGTCGCGTTCGCGCGGTTGAAAAATGTAAGGGTTGGTATAAAATTGAATCGCTAAACCGGTAAACATAAAGAAGACAAAAAGCACCCAAAATTGCTTAGGGTTTTTTGAAATTTGGAATACGAGGCCAATGATACCTAGGAGTAATGGTAAAAAGAAATAGGTGTTTCGAGCTTTATTGTCGAGCACCTCACTCGGAAGATTGTCCTGACTGCCGAGGCGCATGCTATCAACAAAGCCGATACCGCTGAGCCATTCGCCATCGCCATTATAACGCCCTTGCACATCGTTCTGTTTCCCGGTGAAATTCCACATGAAATAACGCCAGTACATATAGCCGAACTGAAACTCTAACATGTACTGAATGTTTTGCCATACCGAAGGCGGTTTTACTTCTACAAAATCTCCGAATCGATTAAGAAAACTTATATATTGTTCTGCATCTATTTCTCCATTCGCAAAACCAGTTTTAACTTGCTCTACTGCCTTGCGAAGTTCTTCGTTCGACTGGGTCATCTTAAAATCTAACGCCCCAAAATACTTCATGTAATTCTCTGCATGTTGGGAACTCCACATTCTTGGCAATAGGCCCCTGTGCTTTTCATTGGGTCCTAAAGTGGCATTCTTATAGTAGTTGACAACAACGTATTTTCCTATTTTTTCGTCTTTCTCGTATTTGGGTTTTTCGTCTTTCTGATCCCCTGATTCGGCAAACCGATCAGAATAATAGGTGCCATAAACAGGGCTGTCTACCCCTGGATATTGTTCTCTGTTGTAGTAGGCCAACAACGCTCTGGCATCTTCCGGATTGTTCTCGTTGATTACCGTCTTGGCATTGGCTCGAATAGGGAGCATTAGCCAGGAAGAAAATCCAAGAAATAGGAACATCAGGCAAAGCACAATTGTATTGGCCGTTCTAAAGTCGTTTTTTCGTGTGTATCGAAGTGCAAAGTAAAAAACGGAAATGAACACAAGGCCCATAATAATGGTTCCTGAATTAAAGGGAAGCCCTACATTGTTAATAAAGAAGACCTCGCTCCAACCGAATACCTGCAAAATGTAAGTGAGCGAGAATTTATAGACCAACATTAAGATTCCTACCACAGCAAGATTGGCCAGCAAAAAGTTGGGTACCGTGGTGGTTTTATAACGTTTAAAATAGTAGAGGAGCCCAATAGATGGGATAGCCAAAAAACCCATAAACTGAATCCCAAAGGTAAGCCCGACCACATATGATATTAAGATAATCCAACGATTGCCCCGCGCATCGTCGAGCGTGTCGGTCCATCTGAGTCCCAACCATAATAAGAGCGCCATAATAAAGCTTGCCATCGCATACACCTCGGTCTCCACCGCGTTGAACCAAAAACTATCCGAGAATGTAAAGGCCAAACTACCAACGATACCGCTCCCCAAAATGGCGATGGCACTGTTGTTGGTCATTACCTCCGATTTCGCGATAAGCTTACGGGTAAGATTGGTAATGGTCCAAAACATGAATAAAATGGTAAAAGCACTTGAAACTCCTGATACATAGTTGACCATGCGCGCTACCAATTGGTCATCACCAAATGTAAAAATCGCAAAAAAGGCACCGATCATTTGCATTAAAGGTGCTCCCGGTGGGTGGCCTACTTGCAACTTTGCCGAAGTGGAAATGTATTCCCCGGCATCCCAAAAACTATTGGTCGGTTCTACGGTAATCGTATAAACAATAAGGGCAATGAAGAAGACGGTCCATCCTAGGATAGTGTCCCATTTTTCGAAGTTTTTTGAAAACATGAAGTATGTGGTTTTACCAATGAGGCGAATTTACTAATTAAAATAGATATGGATATGGTATTTTTATAAAGCTTTAACAAGCGAACGATTGTAATTTTTTGGCCGATTGTAGTGAAAAATGTTTGCGCATACCAAACTTTGTTCTAAATTTGCACGCTCTAATACAGAACTGGTTTCTTGTTAGATTGGTAGTGGCCTATGGTGTAATTGGCAACACAGCTGGTTTTGGTCCAGTCGTTCTAGGTTCGAGTCCTAGTAGGCCAACTGAAAGATGAAGCAAGTCCCGATGTCAAAAGATGTCGGGATTTTTATTTTTATATTGCTAGGAAAGTGGTTCCATTGGTGGTTCTTCTTCCCCATCTGCATCTATTTCCAAATCTTGTTCTTGGCGAGCTTCAAGTGCTTCAGCAGATTCCGTCTCTTCCAAAACCTCCTGTTCCACGTCTCCCTTTTCTCTAAGGGTATCCTCTGCCTTGTTCCTCGCCATCAGTTCCTCATCGATTTCATCGAGCATAGTGCTCATTTTGCGTTTGTCCTTGATCATGGCCCAGGTCATAATAAGGCTTGTGGCAATTATCACGAAAAGGAGTATCCCCGATTCAAACGTAGCTATTTGCGCCTGCTTTGGAATCGCGTAGAATAATAATACGGTAATCAATCCCCGTGGAGCGATAAACAACTGAGGTAGAATGTCGTTTCCGACGAAAATCCTAAGAATGGCAAAACGAATGGCATAGATCGAGGCAATGATCAAGATGCTGACCAAGGCGACATTCAAACTGAACAAGGAAGCTATTACAATAGTGATCCCAAAAATTACGAAGAAGAACGTACGGATCACGAAGGCCGTTTCTAACGTAATGATGTGCAATTCATGATAAATCTGATGTATACGCTCATTCTCTAAAAATATAGCCGTTTTGCCCGGGAAAAAAAGTTTGATGTTTTTGATGATCAATCCGAAAATGAGAATGATAATGAGCGAAGAGAGGTGTAACTTCTTACCGATGGCATACAATAATAACAAGACCGCAATGAGTAAAAATAGTTTTGCTTGACTCTTGATACGCTGAAAAATCAGGATGATAGCGTAGCTAGCTACCACCGCAATTATGATGGTAAGAACAATATTTCCGACAAAGCCAGCAACTCCTGAATCTTGTGCCGGGTCAAATTTGGCCGCCAAGAAGTAGAACATCATGATTCCCATTATGTCTGAAAAGGTGCTCTCATAAATATGAAACTCTTTTTTTGCCTCCGAGAGTCCTCCTACACTGGGAATGATAATGGCGCTCGACAATATAGATAAAGGGGTGGCGTACAGCCATGCCGATTGCATAGTCATATCGGGAATAAATTGATAGATGACCATCGCGGCGACCCAAGCCGAGGCTACTAAACCAATTAGGGCGATTGCCATCGATTTTAGGATTGGTACTAACTTATCCCGTTTTAATTCTAGTTCTAAGGCGGCCTCCAATACGATCATAATAAGCCCTACTGTACCTAATATTTCCAACGAACCGGAAAAGTCCGGTAGGCGCGGAATAAATATTTTCAATACATATTGTAAAATGATCCCCAAAACAATGAGCATCAATACCGAGGGGATGTTGGTTTTTTTGGAAATGCCATTGAACCAGAACGAAATAATAACGATTACCGATGCGGCAATGATCAAATCAAAGGAGGAGAGGATGTCCATAAGGGTTGGTAGTTTATGTGGTATATGTTATAAAATTACTATATAAACCTGAATTTACTTGGCTTATTGTAGGTGTAATTTGATTCGATAGTGGTTTATTAGAAGGTGCTGCCTGTTTTTTAGGTAGTTGGAAGGCATTTTAATGGTATTGCGTGAATAAATAAAAAGCGTATATTTGCACCACTGAAAGGATATAAAAGTATTCATGAGGGGACATTAAGTCCTCTTTTTTATTTGTAGAACTTTCTTTTTTGTACAAATGACAGTACAAAAAGAACCTATTAATAGGCCCCCGATACGAAAGCGAGATGTTCAAGAAGAAGGTTACAGAACTTTTAGATGCAGCATTGGAAGAAGATACTTCCTTGTTTCTGGTCGATTTTACCATTGGCTTAGATAATAAGATACAAGTAGTATTGGATGGGGACGAAGGGGTGACAGTTCAAGATTGTATGAGAATAAGTAGGGGAATCGAGCATAACCTGGACCGTGAAGAAGAAGATTTTTCCCTGGAAGTGGCCTCTGCGGGTGCAGCGGCGCCGATTTTACTGCCGCGGCAGTATAGTAAAAATGTTGGGCGAAAATTGGCGGTGAGGACCCAAGACGAAAATTTTGAAGGGAATCTCACGGCGATTACCGACAAGGGAATCGTATTGGAGTGGAAAGCAAGGGAACCAAAACCCATAGGTAAGGGAAAGGTAACCGTGCAGAAAAAAAAGGAAATTGATTTTTCCGACATCAAGGAAGCAAAAGTTATTTTGAAATTTTAAGTAAAGTAGTATGGAAAATATTGCGTTGATCGAGTCTTTCTCGGAATTTAAAGACGACAAATTTATAGATAGGGTGACCCTAATGGCCATTTTGGAAGATGTCTTTAGAAGCGCCCTCAAAAAGAAATTTGGTTCGGATGAGAACTTTGATATTATTATCAATCCCGATAAAGGGGATTTGGAAATTTGGCGTAATAGGATTGTTGTAGAAGATGGGGAAGTAGAAGAGCCGAACGAGGAGATTTCGTTGGCCGAGGCACGAAAGATCGAGCCTGATTTTGAAGTAGGTGAGGATGTTTCCGAGGAAGTGAAGCTCATCGATTTGGGTAGAAGGGCTATTTTAGCCTTGCGTCAGAACCTGATTTCGAAAATACACGAACATGATAATACCACGATATACAAACAATTCAAGGATTTAGAAGGAGGAATTTACACAGCTGAAGTGCATCACATTCGTCACAAAGCCGTGATTTTGCTAGATGATGAAGGCAATGAGATCATTTTACCGAAAGACCGCCAGATACCTTCTGACTTTTTTAGAAAAGGAGATAATGTACGAGGTATTATCGAAAGTGTGGAACTCAAGGGTAGTAAGCCCTCTATTATTATGTCTCGCAGTTCCCCGAAGTTTTTGGAGCAGTTGTTCTTTCAAGAAATACCTGAGGTATTCGATGGGTTGATTACGGTTAAGAAAGTGGTGCGTATCCCTGGGGAAAAGGCCAAAGTGGCCGTTGACTCGTATGATGACCGAATAGATCCCGTAGGGGCCTGTGTCGGAATGAAAGGGTCTAGAATACATGGTATCGTACGGGAATTGGGCAATGAGAATATCGATGTGATCAATTGGACGGCAAATCCGCAGTTAATGGTGACTAGGGCCTTGAGTCCGGCCAGAGTGTCCTCGGTGAAGTTGAACGATGAAAAAATGACCGCGCAAGTCTATTTAAAGCCAGAGGAAGTGTCAAAGGCGATCGGTCGCGGAGGGCACAACATTCGCTTGGCAGGTCAATTAACAGGTTATGAAATAGATGTCTTCAGAGAAGGTGTTGAGGAAGATGTGGAATTAACAGAATTTTCCGATGAAATCGATGCGTGGATCATCGAGGAATTCAAGAAAATTGGCATGGACACCGCCAGAAGTATATTGGAACAGGATGTCAGCGAGTTGGTGAAACGAACCGATCTCGAGGAAGAAACCATAGCAGAAGTTGTGCGTATACTAAAAGAAGAATTAGAAGATTAGCTATATTAGCGGCGAATTAAGGAATTTACGGAATACAATTTATGTCAGAGAATGCAAGAATAAGGCTTAACAAGGTCCTTCGGGAGCTAAATATTTCGTTGGATAGAGCGGTCGACTATCTTGCCTCAAAAGGTCACACTATAGAGGCTAGGCCAACGACAAAGATTTCCGATGAGGTATATCAGGTGCTCCAAGACGAGTTCCAGACCGATATGAGCAAGAAAGTTGCATCAAAAGAGGTAGGGGAAGAAAAGCGAAAGGAGAAAGAAGCTATAAGGGTCCGTTTGGAACAAGAGCAAGAAGATCGGCGCGTAGAACGGGAAAAGAGAGCTGCGGGGTCAGAAAGGGTTATTAAGGCCAAAGCGGAGCTGGCCGGTCCTAAAACGGTTGGTAAGATTGATTTGGATGCAGGTAAAAAACCAGCTGCCAAAACAGAAGTGAAGCCGGTTGCTGTGGAGGAAAAACCTGTTCTTGAGAAGGCAGGTCCAGTTGTTGAGAAAGAAGCCTCGGTTGTTGCAGAGGAAAAAGTTGTGGCACCAGAGAAACCTGTAGAAGCGAAACCAGTAGTAGAGGCCGAGACCAAAACCAAAGAGGAAACGGTAGAAGCGAAGAAAGAGGAGGTCTCCGGGGAAAAAAGTGAAGATGCTTCATCAGAAGTGCCAGAAAAAATTACCACGCAATATCAGAAGCTTTCCGGGCCAAAGATTATGGGCGATAAAATTGATCTTGCCAAATTTGCCAAACCTAAAAAGAAAAAAGAAGAAGCAAAACCGGCAGAAGGAGCAGGAGCCGATAGAAAGAAGCGCAGGAAAAGAATCATTAGTAAAACAGGCGGTTCTGGTGGTGATCGTAGCCGTCCCGCGCAACGAAAAGGAGTAGGTCAGCGTTTTGGAGCTCCCAAGGTAGAACCTTCAGAGGAGGATGTACAGAAGCAGGTGCGCGAAACCTTGGAGAAATTACAAGGCAAGTCCAAAAAAGGGAAAGGTGCCAAATACCGTAGAGATAAACGGGATCAACACCGTCAACAGACCGAAAAAGATCTTGAGCAGCAAGAACTTGAAAATAAGATTTTAAAGGTAACGGAGTTTGTGACCGCTAGTGAGGTGGCAACAATGATGAATGTTTCTACTACCGATATTATATCTGCATGTATGTCATTGGGTATGATGGTGACCATGAATCAACGTTTGGATGCTGAAACACTTTCTATAGTTGCCGATGAATTCGGGTACGAAGTCGAGTTTGTAACCGCAGAAATCGATGAGGCGATCGAAGAGGCCGAAGATGCACCGGAAGATTTGAAGGGAAGAGCACCGATCGTAACCGTAATGGGTCACGTAGATCACGGTAAGACCTCTTTTTTGGATTATGTGAGGGAGGCAAATGTAATCGCCGGCGAAAGTGGCGGTATTACACAACACATTGGCGCGTATGGCGTAACATTGGAAGATGGGCAAACCATTACCTTTTTAGATACACCGGGTCACGAAGCGTTTACCGCGATGCGTGCAAGGGGTGCGCAGGTAACCGATATTGCGGTGATTGTTATCGCCGCCGATGATGATATTATGCCACAAACCAAGGAGGCGATCAGCCATGCGCAAGCAGCTGGGGTGCCCATGGTATTTGCGATCAATAAAATAGATAGGCCTACCGCCAATCCCGATAAGATTAAAGAGGGCCTTGCCCAAATGAATCTATTGGTAGAAGATTGGGGAGGTAAGATACAATCGCACGACATCTCTGCCAAAACGGGTGCAGGTGTTAAAGAGCTGTTGGAAAAGGTATTACTCGAAGCTGAATTGCTCGAGTTGCAGGCGAATCCCGATAAGTTGGCCTCCGGTACGGTGGTCGAAGCCTTTTTGGATAAAGGCCGTGGTTATGTTTCGACGATTTTAGTGCAAGGTGGTACGCTTAATATTGGTGATTATGTGCTTGCGGGAACCCATAGCGGAAAGATTAAAGCGATGCACGATGAGCGTGGCAACGAAGTGAAAGTGGCGGGGCCTGCTACACCGGTATCTATTCTCGGTTTGGATGGTGCTCCTCAAGCAGGTGATAAATTCAATGTGCTTGCCGATGAACGCGAAGCAAAACAGATCGCTTCCAAAAGAGCACAGTTGTTCCGTGAGCAATCGGTGCGTACACAACGTCATATTACGTTGGATGAAATCGGAAGAAGAATTGCCTTGGGTGACTTTAAAGAGCTTAACATTATCCTTAAGGGAGATGTTGATGGTTCTGTGGAAGCCTTGGTCGACTCGTTCCAGAAGCTTTCTACCGAAGAAATTCAAGTAAATATTATTCATAAAGGGGTAGGTGCGATAACCGAATCTGATGTGTTGTTGGCCTCGGCTTCCGATGCAATTATTATCGGGTTCAACGTGCGGCCTATGGGTAATGCTAGAGATATCGCCGACAAGGAAGAAATCGATGTACGTATGTATTCGATTATCTACGATGCGATCAATGACTTGAAAGATGCAATGGAAGGGATGCTGTCTCCAGAAATTAAGGAGGAAATCACCGGAAATGCTGAAATTAGAGAAACCTTCAAGATTTCGAAAGTGGGTACCATTGCAGGTTGTATGGTAACTAGTGGAAAGATTTTTCGAAATGCAGGTATTCGTTTAATTCGCGATGGCGTGGTGGTTTATACAGGTGAGCTAACCTCCTTGAAACGTTTCAAAGACGACGCGAAAGAAGTGGCGAAAGGCTACGATTGTGGTCTGCAGATCAAGAACTACAATGACATTCATATAGGGGATATTGTAGAATCTTTCCAAGAAGTAGCCATTAAGAAGAAATTGAAATCAAAAGGATAGGAAACTGTTTGTGATTGTCGGCACAAGAAAAATCGATGTACTATTCAAAATATAAAAATCCCCGATGCATGCATCGGGGATTTTTAGTTGGTTTAACTCGATGCTCAAGATTTCCATGCTCTAAAGCTTGCGCTGAACCCGGATGATAAATTTCCTTTTACCGCATCGCGAAGTTGATTGATAGGTGGTAAGCGAATTTGAAGTTTCGCCCAACGATTTATCTATGTAAAAGTTTTTACTCGATCATCGAGATTTATAATGCTCGGACGCCAGAATGACGAGTAGTGTTCAGACCGGCCTGCGTCGAAATCAAGGTTAACTTTCCTTTTAATGCCTCGTGGGCTCGCCCCGAAGTAGTTTAATGCTGCGCGTTAAACTAGCTAGGTGCTTTTATAGTCAAAAGATGCTGAAGATGATCTTGGTGTTGTTAGCGTTTGGACTTTTTGGGTTTCAACAACATGGCATCGGGGTATTTCTGTCGTACTTCCTTGAACTTCCTCTCTGCCTGAATGCGGGTTTTGAACCTGCCGATTCGTACCCGATAGGTAGGAGAATCAAAATCAATTTTAGATGGCATTAACGGGAAGTCTTGTTCTACCGAAGCTTTGATCCGATTTGCTTTGGCCAAT
This sequence comes from uncultured Flavobacteriaceae bacterium, assembly GCA_938010765.1. Classification (GTDB taxonomy): domain Bacteria; phylum Bacteroidota; class Bacteroidia; order Flavobacteriales; family Flavobacteriaceae; genus Pelagihabitans. The sequence continues at coordinate 56,473 of CALLVX010000028.1, forward strand.
GATCCAAAGCCTACTTGAATCCGATAGTATTCCGCGTTTGAAAGTACAGATTCGTACACCTCGAGCAGTTGGTCTATTTTTTCATCTTGTTGAACGTTTACCCTTCCTTTTTGAGCATTTGTAAAACTCATACAAAAGACTGTGAGAGCTATGTAGACTAGTATTTTCATGAAAGTCACTGTGTTAGGTGAAAAAGTTAAAACAAAAGTAATTTTTTAGTGTTTAAAGAGAAACAAATTTAGATTATTTAGAATAATTATAAATTGTAAATTATCAATACGTTAAGATTTTCCAAATAAAGTCTATGTCGTATTTTTGCATGCAATTTGGGTAGTGATAAAACCAACCTGTGATCAATTACTTAGTTATAGGAAAAATCATACCAAGATTAGGATTGAAATATGCTACTTATGAGAAAGGTTCTGTACCGCAATCAACTTACCAAGCTGTCTGGTGTAAGTCTTTTAGTTTTCTTGTTTTTTACCCTTTCCGTCTTTTCTCAAGAAGAGGCCGTTGTTGCTGAGCCGGCCGCTGTAGAGGCGACCGATGCTTCTGCAGGTGGGGATACTGCCAAAGGGAAGGCACTTTTTAATCAAAACTGTGCCTCTTGCCATGCCTTGGATCGTAAAATGACCGGTCCTGCACTTCGAAATGTAGAGGCGCGTTTGGCCAATGATGCAGGTTTAGATCGTGAGTGGATCTACAAATGGGTCAAGAACAGCCCTGGTATGATTAAATCAGGGGATTCCTATGCGGTGAAAATTTACAACGAATACAGTCAAGCGGCAATGACCGCATTTCCTACCCTTTCAAACGGGGATATTGACAATATTTTGGCCTATACGGCTGCGCCACCGCCGGTTGTGGTGAATAGTCCTGAAGGTCCAAAAGGGCCTGAGGTTTCAGAGCAAGGCGGAATCTCGAACAATGTAATTCTTGGTGCCTTGGCATTGGTCTTTGGAATGTTGGTATTGCTATTGTTCTCAGTGAACAAAACCCTTCGAAGGGTTATGGAAGCCAACGGCATTGCGGTTGAAGAAGATGAGAAGGCCCAAAAGCGCACACCAATTTGGAAGGCCTTTGCGCAGAACCAGTTTTTGGTATTGGTGACTGCTATATTCCTGCTATTGGGAAGTGCTTATTTTGCCTATGGTTGGATGATGCAGGTAGGGGTGGATCAAGGGTACGCTCCGATCCAACCGATTCACTATTCGCACAAGGTGCATGCGGGGGATAATAAAATTGAATGTAAGTATTGTCACTCATCGGCACGGGTGTCCAAGCATTCCGGGATTCCTTCTTTAAACGTGTGTATGAACTGTCATAAGTCCATCTACGAATACAAGGGGAATGCCGAAGGTCCTAGTCAAGAGGATATTGCCAATGGGTATACCAACGAATTCTACACCAAAGAAATCAAAAAACTATATAAAGCCGTCGGTTGGGACGAGGACAATCAAAAGTACACCGGTGAAAGTCAGCCGGTAGAATGGGTTCGAATTCATAACCTTCCCGATTTTGCGTATTTCAACCATTCGCAACACGTTGAGGTGGGGCAGATTGAATGTCAGACCTGTCATGGCCCAGTTGAGGAAATGGAAATTATGTATCAGTTTTCTCCGCTTACGATGGGTTGGTGTGTCAACTGTCACAGAGAAACCAATGTGCAAACAGATGGTAATGCGTATTACGCGAAAATACACGAAGAACTTTCTAAGAAATATGGTGTTGAAACCCTGACTGTTGCCCAAATGGGTGGATTGGAATGTGGGAAATGCCACTATTAATACAAACGAAAAGCAGCTAATTACAGATATACGTATGGCATCAAACAAAAAATATTGGAAAAACGAAGCGGAGCTTAATCCGAACGATTCCATTGTTGAGGCGCTAAAGCAGAACGAATTTGTAGAAGAAATTCCTGTGGATGAGTTTTTGGGAGACAAAGAGAAATTGGAGTCGACCAATACCAACCGAAGGGATTTTTTAAAGTACGTTGGCTTTAGTACCGCAGCGGCCACGGTGGCTGCCTGCGAGGGTCCGGTTATCAAATCCATTCCCTATGTAGTGCAGCCCGATAGAATCGTGCCGGGAGTTGCCAACTATTATGCGACCACCATTGCGAACGGTTTCGATTTTGCAAGTGTGTTGATCAAAACACGCGAAGGTCGCCCCATTAAGGTAGAGAACAATACCGATGCTAAAGTGGGTGGTTGTGGAAATGCACGGGTACAGGCGTCTGTTTTGGGTTTGTATGATAGTACGCGATTGCAAGGTCCTATGATGAATGGGGAGGCGGCAAGTTGGGATGATCTTGACAGTGCCGTTAAGTCACAGCTTGGTGTTGGCAAGCAAACTGTTTTGTTGACCCAGACGTACGCGAGTCCTTCTACAGAGCGTTTGATTACCGAGTTCAAGGTCAAATATGGTAATGTAAGTCATGTAGTTTATGATGCTATTTCCGAGGATGCCGCACTGACTGCTTTTGAAGCGCGTTATGGTGAAAGAGCCTTGGTTGATTACGATTTTGAGAAAGCCGAGACCATTGTTTCTTTTGGAGCCGATTTCTTGTCGGACTGGCAAGGCGGAGGTTATGATGTTGGATATTCAAAAGGGCGTGTGCCAAAGAATGGTAAGATGTCACGACATATTCAGTTTGAGGCAAATATGTCTCTTACCGGTGCCAATGCCGATAAGCGTGTGCCGTTGACACCTTCGATGCAGATGATCGCCTTGGCGAAGTTATATGCAAAACTAAACGGAACCAATGTGGGAGGTGAATTGCCTCAGGCTGCAGAGATGGCCATTGATGGCGCGATTGCCCAAATCCGTAAAAATAAATCGGGAGCCGTTGTGGTGACCGGGTTGGACGATACCAACGCCCAGTCTGTAGTATTGGCTATTAACGAACTATTGGGGAGCAAGGCATTTGATGCCAAAGCGCCTCGCTATATAAGACAGGGAAATAACAAAGCGGTCAACACCTTGGTGGCCGATATGAAGGCCGGTAAGGTCGGTGCCTTGATTATGGATGGGGTAAATCCTGCTTATAGTCTTCCGAATGCATCTGATTTTGCTGAAGGTATAGCGAATGTAGGTTTGTCGGTATTGTTTTCTATGAACTACAATGAAACTGCCGAACTTTCGGAATATACAGCCGCCTCTAACCACTATTTGGAATCCTGGGGCGACGTACAAATCAAAAAAGGACATTACAGTCTCATGCAGCCAACGATTCGTGAGTTGTTCGATACGCGTCAGTTGCAAACTTCCCTTTTGAAGTGGATGGGAAGTGATAAGAGCTATTACGATTATGTCAAAGAAACTTGGAGCACTTTTGTCTTGAACGGAGGTGATTGGAATAAAGCATTGCACGATGGTGTTTTTGTTGCAGAATCTGGAACGACCATGGAGGTTGTCGAGACAGTAACTGATCCTGTGATGGTGATAACAGATGCTGATAAAGAGGTAGAGGTAACAGGGCTTGATGAATTGATTCAGGAAGAAGCACCAGTTTCAGTTGTTTCGATCGATGCTGCTATACGAAGTTTGACAAACGCCAATGCAGGGGGAATGGAACTTACCTTGTATTCAAAAGTAGGAATGGGAGATGGTCAACAAGCCAGCAACCCTTGGTTGCAAGAATTTCCTGATCCTATTACCCGTGTTTCATGGGATAATTATATTACGGTTTCCAAATCGGATGCCGTGTCAAAAGGCTTTGTTAATTATAATGTTGCCAATGGCGGTTTAGATGGTAGTTATGCCAATGTAACGGTAAATGGGGTGACCGTTAACAATGTTCCGGTCATCATTCAGCCTGGTCAGGCCAACGGGTCTGTTGGTTTGTCTTTGGGATATGGTAAAAAAACCGGGATGAAGGCAGAGATGCAAACCGGTGTAAATGCCTATCCGTTGTATCAAGATTTTAAGAATATCCAATCCGTGACTATTGAGAAAGCTGAGGGTAATCATGAATTTGCCTGTATACAGTTGCATAAGACATTGATGGGTAGAGGGGATATTATCAAGGAAACTTCTTTAGAGATATTTAACACTAAGAACCATGCCGAGTGGAACGTTCAGCCGGTGGTTTCGTTAAATCATCAAGAAGTTCCTGCTACTTCAGTAGATTTATGGGATAGTTTTGATCGTTCGATCGGGCATCACTTCAATATGTCGATTGATTTAAACGCCTGTACAGGTTGTGGAGCTTGTGTAATCGCTTGCCATGCCGAGAACAATGTGCCTGTTGTTGGGAAAGAAGAAGTAAGAAAATCTAGAGATATGCACTGGTTGCGTATTGACCGGTACTATTCTTCGGAAGATACTTTTGAACAGGATGATATCAAAAAAGATGAATTCGATGGTCTATGGGGCGATAAAGGTTCTTTGGCAGGTTTTGAGGAGTTAGAAGATCCTTCTGCCAATCCACAAGTGGCCTTTCAACCGGTGATGTGCCAGCATTGTAACCATGCACCTTGTGAAACGGTTTGTCCCGTGGCGGCAACTTCGCATGGTCGCCAAGGACAGAATCAAATGGCATACAATAGATGTGTTGGTACAAGATATTGTGCAAACAACTGTCCGTATAAAGTACGTCGTTTTAACTGGTTTCTTTACAATAACAATGATGAGTTCGATTACAATATGAACAACGATTTGGGTAAAATGGTTATCAACCCAGATGTAAATGTACGTTCTCGTGGTGTCATTGAAAAATGTTCGATGTGTATACAAATGACGCAAAAGACCATTTTAGATGCCAAGCGCGAAGGTCGCGTGATTGAGGATGGGGAATTCCAGACCGCTTGTTCTTCTGCATGTGGCAGTGGGGCAATTGTGTTCGGAGACGTAAACGATAAGGAAAGTAAAGTAGCAGAATTGGCCGATAGCGACCGTATGTACCATTTGTTGGAGCACGTGGGAACCAAGCCAAACGTATTCTACCATGTAAAAGTGAGGAATACCAACGAAGCATAACAACCAATACAATAAGAAAGTAACTATAATATAAATCTATGGCGTCGCATTACGAAGCACCTATTAGAAGACCCTTAGTAGTAGGAGACAAAGGCTACCACGATGTTACAGTGGATATCGCCGCTCCGGTAGAGGGCAGGGCCAATAAGCACTGGTGGATTGTTTTTACCATTGCCTTGGTGGCATTTCTATGGGGTATCGGCTGTATCATTTACACCATTTCAACAGGTATCGGAACTTGGGGATTGAATAAAACCGTTAACTGGGCTTGGGATATTACCAACTTTGTTTGGTGGGTAGGTATCGGTCATGCAGGAACCTTAATTTCTGCCGTACTGTTACTATTCCGTCAGAAATGGAGAATGGCGATCAATCGTTCTGCGGAAGCGATGACCATTTTTTCGGTAATTCAAGCGGGACTTTTCCCGATTATTCACATGGGGCGTCCTTGGTTAGCGTACTGGGTATTGCCGATTCCAAACCAGTTTGGGTCCTTGTGGGTGAACTTTAACTCACCTTTGCTTTGGGATGTATTTGCGATATCGACCTATCTATCGGTTTCTTTGGTGTTCTGGTGGACAGGACTGTTACCGGATTTCGCCATGCTGCGGGATCGAGCGATCTTACCTTTTCAGAAGAAAATATATAGCTTATTGAGTTTTGGATGGAGCGGGCGTGCAAAAGATTGGCAGCGTTTCGAGGAAGTGTCCTTGGTATTGGCCGGTTTGGCAACACCACTGGTACTTTCGGTACACACCATTGTATCTTTTGACTTTGCTACTTCCGTGATACCGGGATGGCATACGACCATCTTCCCTCCCTATTTTGTGGCCGGCGCGATTTTTTCAGGTTTTGCGATGGTAAATACCCTGTTGATCATTATGCGTAAGGTGTGCCATTTAGAGGCGTACATTACTGTGCAACATATTGAGTTGATGAACATTGTTATTATGTTGACCGGTTCTATTGTAGGTTGTGCTTACATTACTGAACTTTTCATGGCTTGGTATTCAGGTGTTGAATACGAGCAATATGCATTCCTGAACAGAGCAACCGGACCTTACTGGTGGGCGTATTGGGCAATGATGAGCTGTAATGTATTCTCGCCGCAGTTTATGTGGTTCAAGAAATTACGAACCAGTATTATGTTTTCATTTGCAATTTCGATTGTGGTAAACATCGGGATGTGGTTCGAACGTTTTGTGATCATTGTAACTTCCTTACATAGAGATTACCTTCCTTCTTCATGGACGATGTTCTCTCCGACCTTCGTTGATATCGGAATCTTTATAGGCACTATAGGGTTCTTCTTTGTGTTATTCTTATTGTATGCAAGAACCTTTCCTGTAATCGCGCAGGCGGAAGTGAAATCGATTTTGAAATCTTCGGGAGAGCGTTATAAAAAGCTACGGGATGCAGGCAAACCTTTATATCAAATAGATAAGACGGCTAAGGTGCCGGAAACAGTTGCTGAAGCTCCTGCTGCGATTGTTGAAGGTAAAAAAGACGCTTCCAACCTTCTGGCAAGCATTGGTAAGTTCGATGCAGCTACAGAGACCGCTGATGATTTGAAGAAGGTGAAAGGAATAGGGCCCAAGATGGAGGAGACCTTGAACGAGATCGGTATTTTTACCTTCGCCCAAGTGAGTCGAATGACCAAAAACGAATACGATATGTTAGATGCAATTACCGAGGCGTTCCCGGGAAGGGCACAACGAGACGATTGGGCGGGTCAGGCCAAAAAATTAAACGATAAAAAATAAGTATGTCAGCTAGCAAAGTAATACAGGCTTATTACACCGATGACGATGTGTTGATGCACGCGGTCAAAAAAGTGAAAGCGGCCAAACACCATATTGAAGAAGTGTATTGTCCTTTTCCGGTTCACGGTTTGGACAAGGCAATGGGATTGGCTCCTACGCGAATTGCTATTACCTCTTTTATGTATGGGTGTGTTGGGTTGGCAGTCGCTATTACCATGATGAATTATATCATGATAGAAGATTGGCCACAAGATATTGGGGGAAAACCAAGTTTCAGTTACCTAGAGAACATGCCGGCCTTTGTACCGATCATGTTTGAGCTGACCGTCTTTTTTGCGGCGCATTTAATGGTAATTACCTTCTATCTAAGAAGTCGTTTATGGCCTTTTAAGAAAGCGGAGAATCCAGATGTGCGCACCACAGATGATCATTTTGTAATGGAAATTGAAGTGCACGGAAACGAAAAGGAATTGAAAGAACTACTGGCCGATACAGGAGCGGTAGAGATAAATATTTCAGAAAAAAACCTTCATTAAATATGAACAGTTTTATAAAACTAGGAGTAGTGTTAGGATTGGTTGTGTTGGTGGCATCATGTGCCAACAAGAACAGACCCAATTACCAATACATGCCGAATATGTACGAACCAGTGGGGTACGAAACCTATGAGCAGGTAGATTTTCTCCCCTTTCAGCAAGAGGCGATGCTACCACCTGATAATACGATCTCTAGAGGATGGATGCCCTATGGTTTTGAAAATACGCCAGAGGGAAAAGAGTTGGCACGTTTAAATCCAAGTCCGCTCGATTCACTTCAAAGAGAGGAGAATTTGGTCGTAGGAGCCAAAATGTACGGAATTTATTGTGCGATTTGTCATGGGAACAAGGGCGACGGACAAGGAACTTTGGTAAAAAGAGAAAAAATATTAGGCGTTCCCAGTTATGCGGATGCAGCTCGTAATATTACTGTGGGTACTACCTACCATACTATGCAGCATGGGTTGAATTCTATGGGGTCGTACGCATCACAGATGAACAATTATGAAATATGGCAGGTGTCAGAGTACGTGATGAAGCTCAAACAAGACCTAACAAAATAAGACATAGAATAACGATATGTACACGATTTCTAACAGATTAAAAATGGCTTCCATCATTATGATGGCAGTCGGTGCTTTGGGAATAGGATACGGTTTTCTTAGTGCCCCTAGTACAGAAGCGGAAGCTTTGGCTATGGTAGCGGCACATGATGATGGTCACGGAGGTGGGCATGCAGAGGAAGCCGATCACGCGGTAGCGGATGACCATGGTGCTGCCGAACATGCCGAAGAAGGTCATTCAACCTCCCATGGGGAGCATGTATTGCACCAATTACAGAACAAACCTTGGGCCGCATTGTATGTAGCTGCGTTCTTTTTCTTTATGATCGCCTTAGGGGTATTGGCATTCTATGCAATCCAACGGGCGGCGCAGGCCGGTTGGTCGCCCCTGTTGTTTCGCGTAATGGAGGGAATAACAGCCTATTTGGTGCCTGGAGGTATCATTGTATTCGTTATTTTGGTATTGTCCGTGATGCATATGAATCATTTATTTGTGTGGATGGATGCCGAGGTTGTCGCTCATGATAAATTACTGCAAGGAAAAGCAGGCTTCCTTAACCCGATATTCTTTTTGGTCAGGGCAGCTATCTTTTTAGGTGGCTGGATCTTGTACCGCGAATACTCACGTAAATTGTCTATCCAACAAGACGAATCGAATGACGATTCCAATTTTAAATTGAACTTCAGAATTTCAGCGGCCTTCTTGGTATTCTATCTCATTTCTGAATCAATGATGTCATGGGATTGGATCATGAGTGTAGATCCGCACTGGTTCAGTACCCTATTCGGCTGGTATATTTTTGCCAGTATGTTTGTTTCGGGTATTA